>LICD01000056.1 GCA_001438145.1 OM182 bacterium BACL3 MAG-120619-bin3
GCATATAAGCGTCGCAGTATTTCCGATGCACCTGTAACTTTTGGCTCTCTTGTGCGTATAGTCGGGGACAATGCCTTTCAGGCGGGGCAATAAGCAGAAATAGGTGAGCGATTAAAAGGCTCGGCTTTTAAACTATCAGAATAGCAAAATAGAGGATTCGACTATGATCAGAGCGATAGCGGTTTTTACACTAGGGTTGCTTCTCAATGGCTGCCTCGTCACTGTCGAGTCTGACTCAGATTCGGTGCAAATGGTTTGGAGCGAGAGCGACGTGTCGCGCTTGCAACTAGGCCGCAGCGACACCGATTGGGTGCGCAGCTCCTTTGGCGACCCGGTGACGAAACTGAATTATGCCGACGGCACCGAGATATGGAAATACCGCAACATTTCCGAGAAAGACACTGAGGTTGGCGTGTTTCTCCTGTTCTCGTTTGATGTTGAGCAGGAGCGAATTGAGACTCTGTCGATCGAGTTCACCAACGGAGTAGTGACCAATTATTGGATCGAAGAAGACCGCTTTTAACACCGCTTGCAACGACCACTTCTCGCGCGCGTCTAATGTGCGCGGGTGATCGAGGCCCCGCAGCGGGGCCTCTCTCCCTCTAGCTCCCTCTCTCCCTCGCGCGCGCTCTCCTGGCATTACTCATTGCTCCCGAATGCACTCTCTCATAGGCCATGCCTTGACCTATTGACTGAAATAATTCGACTCTCCAATCTTTACTCAGCCTGCTATCTTTCATTGCTGTAACTTTATTTTGGCCCTCGCGTCTTTAAGATCATATGCAAATCGAATTCCAACAAGCTATTGAGAAACACCGCCAGCGCGTCGTCACGCTGGCGCGCTATAGCCTGCGCTCGGCTGCTGATGCCGACGATATCGCGCAAGAGGTCTTCGTTAAGCTGTGGCAGCACTGGCCCAAAATCGACCATGACAAGCAGCTGCCTTGGTTGCTACGGGTAACTCATAACGCGATTATCGATTTTGTTAGGCGGCGCAAGACTCGAAACGAGTCGATAGATGACGCGGTCGACGTAGAAGCGCAGGCGGCCGAGCAATCTCAGTTCGAAGCGCTAGAGAATAACCAGTTAACCGCAAGCTTAACCGACGCTATTCGCCAACTTGACGACCCTTTTCGATCGATTCTCGTTATGCGCGATGTGCAGGGATTGAGCTATGCCGATATTGAGGAAAGCCTCGATATGAACGCAAGCCAGGTAAAGGTTTATCTCCACAGGGCGCGTCGGAAGCTCCGCGCAGATCCGCAGTTAAGGCTGCGATTCGAAGAGATAAATTCGTCCGGTGATGATGCTGTTTAGGCGCGAGGCCGCGTAATCAATGCGCGTAATGAACACAGTGAGGTGGAATATCAAATGAGCCAAAGTTCTGAACAAACACAGTGCTATGCCATGCAGCTCCAAATAGACACGTTCTTGGATGGTGATCTCGTCGGTGAGCAGCAGTTAGCGTTCGTAGGGCATGTCGCCGAATGTGGCGACTGCGCGCACGAGCTTCGCTATGCGCAGCATCTGTACGAGTCTGTGCTCGATCTGCCAAAAGCCGATTGTAGTGATGCGCTTGTCGAAAACCTCGTGGAGATAAGCTCGCAAAAGCGGGTACAGCAGCGTGAGGGGCGTGAGGGGCATGAAGGGCATGAAAAGCATAGGGGGAAGACAGGCGCCTTAGCAGAGACCTCTCGACAGCCATCGCGCGTTGGTTTTTTCGCGCAGCTCGATCAGTTTTTTAGCGATCGGTTGCCGCTTACCATCGGATTCGCAGCATTAAGCACGCTGGTGATTGCGGTTGTCATCGTGATGGCCCCGCGTGTGGACAATGCGCCTCAGCCATTAGTAGCAGAAGTTACACCGGATTTGTCCGCTGAGAATGCGGCGATGATTCCAGCGGCGTTCGATGCGGCCGAGGTGCGTATGGCATTGGAAGAACTGAATACGGCAATCGACTACTTAAACAGAGTGAGTCGACAAACTGAGACGATGATAGGCGAGCGTTTCGTCGTGCTACCGTTAAAACAAAGAGTTAACAGCTCTCTAAGAAGGGCGAGTTTTAGTAACAATGAAGATCGACAGGCAGGGCCGATTTAAGGGCTGCGCAATTCTAAACCTAGCCGCGTTGCGGGAAGAGGTAGTTACAATGAAAAAATGGAACGAGTTACTAGTCGCTGTAATCATGACGGTCGGACTGAGTACTGGCGCCCAAGGGCAGACGAGTATTAATGACCATCCCGGCTTCGTCGACTTTTCGACACTGTCGGGATTCGCCGGAGCAGAGCCAACGGTGCAGATCAGCCTAAAGACCCCGCTGCTTAACATGGTGACCAATCTGTTAAAGCAGGAGGATGAACAGGCGGCGAGCTTTATTTCTAAACTGATGCGAGTGAATGTCAATGTGTTCGAGAGCGGCGACATCGATGTTGCTGAAATAGCGAGTTCTATGGCGGTCTTAGCCAACGAATTGGATGCGCAAGGCTGGGAGCGAGTGGTCCGGGTACGTGAAGATGAGAGCCATGTTGATATCTACTTCAGGCTGTCCGACGACGCCGATCTCATCTACGGTATCGCTATTATGGCCGCGGAGCAGAGCGAGACAGTGCTGGTTAATATCGTTGGAGATATCAGCGTCGAAGACCTCGGCGCCCTTGCGAGAAGGTTCGATATCGATGAGCTGTCGGAAATCGATATAAAAGCGGAGGTCGATTAGTCGGTTAGTTGGTTAATAGCTGCTACTGATCCAATCCGCTTAATTCCATGCGCTCATCATTGGCGACGACGACCTGCACGCCATCGACTGTAGTGAAGCTACGGGAGTCGAGTTCAAACTTAAAGGCTTGGTACTGCGTTGGAATCGACTCGCCTGCGCTATAGAGTTTAATGGTGACGACAGTGTGGTCGTCACGCCATTTCTGCACCGAAACGACACCGCCAAGTCCAAACATAATGGCCAAGAAAAGGTAGGCGGCCAACCGATGCTCCGAGAGTTTCGGCCTCTCGCCGTCGACTTTAGCAGACGTTCTAGCACCTTGTGCGCCGGATTCCTGCGATGGGCGGCGCTTAAGAATCAGGGCGACTAAGAAGATGATCGCAAGGGTTAGGAATAGTTTAGAGAGCATTACCACGATCCAGAGACTGAATCGAAAGCATAACAGTGCATCGCCGCGCCTGCCACAGGCGCTGGAGCGTTCAAACTGGCGTGCCTAAATACGGCAGGCAACACGATTGGCTAGGGAAGAGAGTCGAGCGCTTGCACATGACGCAGGCGAGGCGGGTCGGTATACTAGGGGCTTAAATTTCCTAAGAGTTCCGTTCGACATGCAAAAGTTCATCGCCTCTCTGCAGCTCATCCTGTCGTTACTCGTGTTTGTAGCCGCTGCTGCAACGATTCATAACTTGTATTCGCTTGCGTCACGCCCCGAAACGATTTCGGTGGTGAATACCCTAATCGGTCAAGGCGTTCTCATCATTGGGCTGTTGGTCATCTCTCGAGTCCTCTTCACGCGAGGCCTAGCACGCTGGCGTGCGGTCTAGCCGGGTCTAAGGTCGGCAAATACCCCCTCGAATCTCTCTGCCAGATGCAGAAAATCGCTTCATATGAGGGTATACTCGCAGGCTTTCCACGTACAGTTTGAGCTATGATCGTCATCGACGACCCCAATACCTTTTCACAGCACCAGCAGGGCTGTGTCGCGACTATCGGCAAATTCGATGGCGTGCATCTTGGGCACCAGCTAATCCTAGATCAGCTTAAGCAGAAGGCCGAGGCACTTAACCTACCTGCGCTCGCAATTGTAATAGAGCCGCATCCCGAAGAATTTTTTACCTCTGACCCCGGCGCCTGTCCGGCGCGTCTCTCGCTTATCGACGAAAAGCTCGCACTTATCGAAAGCTTCGGTGTCGACTTTGTGCTGGTTTTGAGATTCGACAAGCAATTAAGTGAACTGAGCGCTGAGGCGTATATTCGCGATATTCTCGTCGACGGCTTAGGCATCGCTGCCTTTATCGTGGGCGACGACTTTAAATTTGGTAATAAGCGAGGCGGCGACTTCGCACTGCTCAAGCGCGAGGGCGCGGCGCATGGCTTTGAGGTCTTGGAGTCGGCGGCCTATGAGCGTAACGGCCAACGCATCTCGAGCACCTATGTACGCGATAGCCTGCAGGCAGGCGATTTTGCTCTGGCAGAGCAGCTACTTGGCCGCAAATACACGATCAAAGGCGAGGTCATAAAAGGCCAGCAGCTAGGCGGGCAGATCGGTTTTCCAACCTGCAATATCGATCCACAGCGTTTAAAAATGCCTCTACTTGGCGTGTTTGCTTGCTATGCGCGCTTGGACGACGTGCTGCTGCCTGCCGCGGTCAACATAGGCTTCCGTCCTACCGTTCAAGCAGAGGGTGGCGCATTATTAGAAGCCCATCTTCTAGATTTCCGTGGGGATTTGTACGGCGAAACACTCGAAATTGTGTTTATCGCTAAAGTGCGCGACGAGATGAAATTCGAATCGTTAGACGCGCTTAAGCATCAGCTAGAGGAGGATATCGCGCGTGTGCGCGAACTCATTATTAGCCATAGCCGCGACTAGACGCGGTATCGGCGAAACTCTTCCATAGCAAATTAAAGAGCGGAGCGCGGCAGTAGCCGCGCTCGCTTACAACAAGAAGCGAAATCATGAGCAACGATCAAGACAGCCTCAACCTAAAAGCAACCCTCAACCTGCCTTTCACCGAATTTCCCATGAAGGCGGGTCTTGCGCAGCGCGAACCCGAAATGCTCGCTCGCTGGCAGAAGCTCGATATCTATCAGCGCATCGCCGACAAGAATATCGGTAAGACAAAATTTATACTTCATGATGGCCCTCCCTACGCCAATGGCGAACTCCACCTGGGTCACGCGATCAACAAGTCGCTCAAAGACTTCGTGGTTAAAGCAAAGTCGATGAGCGGTTTCGACGCGCCTTACATCCCTGGCTGGGATTGCCATGGCCTGCCTATCGAGCACAATGTCGAGAAGAAGAAAGGTAAGGCTGGGGTCAAAATCTCCCACGCCGATTTCCGCACAGCCTGCCGTGAATACGCAGCCAAACAGGTAGAGATCCAGAAGCGCGATTTCATTCGCTTAGGTGTCTTCGGCGATTGGGAAAACCCCTATCTCACGATGAATTTCTCGACCGAGGCAAACATTGTGCGCGCCCTCGGTAAGATCGCCGGCAATGGCCATCTGGTTAAAGGCTATAAGCCGGTTTACTGGAGTGTGGTCGGCGCGTCGGCGCTTGCTGAGGCCGAGGTCGAATACCAAGACAAGCAGTCGTTCGCTATCGACGTGCGCTTCAGCGTTGTCGATCGTGCGGGCGTCTTAGCGTTGTTCGGTGCGGCAGAAGCGCAGGGCGACTTAAGTGTTGTGATATGGACGACAACGCCGTGGACTTTGCCGGCAAACCAGGCGGTTAGCTTAAATGCCGAACTCGATTATGCGCTAGTGCGCTGTGATTTGGGCGCAGGTGAAGAACTGCTAGTTCTCGCCAAAGACATGATCGACGGCATTATGGCGCGTTATGGCTGCAGTGAATTCGAAGAACTCGGCAGCGTGACAGGCGAGGCTTTAGACAAGCAGGCGCTTAACCATCCTTTCGCCGAGCGCGAAGTGCCCATCATCTTGGGCGACCACGTCACCACCGATGCGGGTACCGGCGCAGTCCACACCGCACCAGACCACGGTGTCGATGACTTTAATGTGGGCCGGGCGAACGGTATCGGCACGCTGAATCTCGTTGATGAAAACGGGGTCTATACCTCGGGTGCGGGCGAGTTTGCAGGTCAGCATGTTTACAAGGTCGACGAGGCAATAATTGCCAAACTCGACGAGGCGAATGCGCTGGTGCGCCGCGAGACGATCACGCACAGCTATGCGCACTGCTGGCGCACGAAGACGCCACTTATTTACCGCGCGACGCCGCAGTGGTTTATCAGCATGAGCGAGAAAGGGTTGTTAGAAGACAGCCTTGCCGCAGCCGCTGGTGTGAAATGGGTGCCGGAATGGGGCAAAGCGCGCATTGAGTTAATGCTCAAGGGTAGCCCAGACTGGTGTGTCTCACGTCAACGTACCTGGGGCGTTCCAATTACGCTTTTCGTCAATAAAGAGACACAAGAACTGCATCCAGACACGGCGCGGCTTATCGAAGAAGTCGCGCTTAAAATCGAGAAGAAGGGGATCGAGGCGTGGTTCGAACTCGACGCAGCCGACTTGCTCGGCGCGGCGGATGCGGCGCTCTATGAGAAGGTCACCGACACACTCGACGTGTGGTTCGACTCGGGCGTGAGCCATTTCTCCGTCGTGGATCAGCGCAGTGAGCTGCAATACCCCGCCGACCTCTACCTCGAAGGCTCGGATCAGCACCGCGGCTGGTTTCAATCGTCGCTCAAGACAGCGGTCGCAATGAATGGCACGGCGCCCTACAAGCAGGTGCTCACCCACGGATTTTTCGTCGACGCCGACGGCCGTAAAATGTCGAAGTCGCTCGGCAATACCGTGGCGCCACAGAAGATTTTCAAAGACCAAGGCGCCGATATTCTTCGCCTGTGGGTTGCCGCCACAGACTACCGCGGCGAGATGACCGTGTCAGACGAAATTTTCAAGCGAGTCGGCGACTCCTATCGCCGCATTCGCAACACCGCGAGGTTTATGCTGTCGAATCTAAATGGGTTCGAGCCGGCAACGGACAGTGTTGCCCCTGCGGATCTGATCGGGCTCGACTACTGGATAGTGCGGCAGTGTCAGTTGCTCGAGGAGGAGGTTGTCGATCATTACGACAAGTACAATTTCCATAATATCTACCAGCGTATTCACAATTTTTGTGTGAACGAACTCGGTGGTTTCTATTTAGATGTTATTAAAGACCGCCAGTATACGTGCAAATCAGACGGGCTCGCGCGACGCTCTACGCAGACCGCCATGCACCATGTGCTCGAAATGTTCAGCCGAATGATTGCGCCGATTTTGAGCTTTACCGCTGATGAGATCTGGGGCGCTATCCCCGGCGATCGTCCGCTCTCGGTGTTCTTGTCCGATTTCGGTGATGGCGTCGAACGGTTTGCAGAATCGACAACGCAAAACGATGCTTTTTGGCGCACGCTAATCGACGTAAAAAATGCAGTGAATAAAGAACTCGAAATCCAGCGTGCCGCGAAAGTGGTGAATGCTAATCTGAGCGCTGAGGTTGACCTTTATTGCGCGCCTGAGTTGGCGGCGACACTCGAATCGCTAGGTGCTGAACTGCGCTTTGTGCTGATCAATTCGCGTGCGACGGTGCACGCCCTCGATGCCGCGCCTGCCGATGCGGCGGTTACAGAGCTCGACGGTCTTAAGCTTAAAATCGCTGCGTCTGGCGAAGAGAAATGCGAACGCTGCTGGCATCACACGGCTGACATAGGCGTTGATCCTGTGCACCCAACCATTTGTAAGCGCTGTGTTGACAATATCTCTGGCGACGGTGAAGTGAGGCATTTCGCGTAGTGAAGGCGCGCGCCGTGGCGCAAGTGAGAGGCCACGGCGACCCAAAATTGCTGTGTCGGCGTAACACATCCGGTGCGCCGACAACGGCGTTTGGGAATCGGCATGCGCAAGACTGCGCGGCGTAAAACACAAGAGGCTGGGTGAAATGAGTGAAGGCAATGGAATCGTAGAAGGCTCGAGGGTCACGCTGCATTTTTCGGTATCGCTCACGACCGGTGACATAGTAGATTCCAATTTTGCCGGCAAACCTGCGACCTTCCACGTAGGCGATGGCAGTTTACTGCCGGGCTTCGAGGAACCGCTGATTGGTTTAATTGTCGGCAGCGAAATCGACGTAACGCTGCCGCCCGAACTCGCGTTTGGCGAATTGAATCCGCGCAATGTCCACAACTTTCCCGTATCTAAGTTTAAGAGTCTTATCGAAGACCCAATGAATCCAGCCGAGGTTGGCACAATCGTCTCGTTTCAAGACCCCGGCGGCGGCGACTTACCGGGGGTCGTGACCAAATTGAACAAGGCGACAATCGAAATCGATTTTAATCACCCACTCGCAGGCAAGCCGATCGTGTTCCGCGCTAAGGTGATGTCGGTGATTCCGCCTGGAACAAGCGCCGTGTCGCTCTCGTAACGGAGCGAGCACAGCGCGTATACTCGACGCAACGAGTCAGCGTGTGTATTTCTATTAACGCTAGCAAGTCCGCGCACTCAAACCTAACTTCAAGTGAACTAGGATTTCTCTATGACGACGATAGCCTCCGACGCCACTATCCGTCTCGCCAATCCGCGAGGATTTTGCGCGGGTGTCGATCGTGCAATCGATATCGTAAACCGAGCCTTAGATATCTATGGTGCGCCGATCTATGTGCGTCACGAGGTTGTGCACAATAAATTTGTCGTAGAGACGCTACGCGAACGTGGTGCCATCTTCGTCGATGAGCTCGAAGATATTCCCGCTGAGGATTCACTCGGCCGTCAAGCGATAGTCATATTTAGCGCCCATGGTGTATCGCAGGCGGTGAAGACAGAAGCCGATGCCAAGGGCTTCCGTGTTTTCGATGCCACCTGCCCGCTCGTTACCAAGGTGCATTTAGAAGTCTCTAAATTCAGCCAGGAAGGGCGTGAATGTATTCTCATAGGCCATCAGAATCACCCCGAAGTGGAAGGCACGATGGGGCAGTACGAAAATCTTAATGGTGGTCGTATTTATTTGGTGGAGTCGGTCGAGGACGTGGCGAAACTAGAGGTTGGAAATCCCGAGCATCTGTCTTACGTTACCCAAACTACGCTGTCGATGGATGACACGTCGCTTGTGATCGATGCCCTGCGCGAACGTTTTCCAACGATTGAGGGGCCGCGGAAAAAAGATATTTGCTATGCCACCCAAAATCGCCAAGACGCGGTTAAGCAGCTTGCACTCGAATGCGACCTGCTGTTGGTGGTAGGTTCGCCTAATAGTTCTAACTCGAATCGTCTAAAGGAGTTGGCCGAGCGCTTAGGCTGTGATTCCTATCTGGTCGACAATGTCGAAGGCATAGACCCTGCTTGGCTCAAGGGTAAGTCGCGATTCGGCGTGACCGCTGGCGCCTCAGCGCCAGAGATTCTGGTGAGACAAGTTGTCGAATGGTTAGAGCGAGAGTCTGGTGCGAAGCCGCTCGAGCTCGACGGTGTTGAAGAAAATATTGTCTTTAGCATGCCGCGCGAATTGCGCGCAGAATAGGACCCACAGACGAAACGGCGCAGGCTTAAGCCAGCGCCGCCAATTCTTCGCGTTTCGTGCGCAAGGCAACCACCGCCGATTCCATCTCTGCGAGTTTCTCACGCTCTTTGGCAACCACAGCGTCGGGCGCATTGTCGACGAATTTGGCATTGCCCAGCTTGCCGCCTACCGCCTTTATACCGCCCTCGAGTTTGCCAATTTCTTTATCGAGTCGCGCCTGTTCGGCTGCGACATCGATAAGCCCTGCCATGGGAACGAGTATTTCGAGTTGCCCATGCAACTGCGTCGCTGCAGTCGGGGCAGTAGCGCCCGGCTCGAGCCAGTCGATGCTTTCGAGCTTGGCTAGCTTCTGCAAGAAGACACGCGCTTCATCAAGACGCTGCTTATCGGCTTGATTATCGCTGCGCAGAAACACCTTGATAGTTTTAGCAGGTGATATGTCCATCTCGCCGCGAATGTTGCGGATGCCAACGATAACGCCTTTAATCCATTCGATGCTTTCTTCTGCCTGCTCGTCGCGGTTGTCCGCATTAGGCACAGGGAAGGGTTGCAGCATGATGCTGTCGCCTGTTATGCCGAGCAGAGGTGCGATACGTTGCCATACTTCTTCGGTGATATAGGGCATAAACGGATGCATTAAACGCAGGCTTTTTTCTAAAATGCTTAAGAGAACGAAACGCGCGGCCGCGGCGGCCTCAGGGTTAGCTTCGTCATCCCATAACACCGGCTTCGAGAGTTCAACATACCAATCGCAGTACTCGTTCCAGACAAATTCTTGCAGCGTCTGCGCGGCTATGTCGAAGCGGTAAGACTCCATGCACTCTTCGATTTGCTTTGCAGTGCCTTCGAAACGGCTGATTATCCAGCGGTCGGCGGGCGAGAAATGCGGCGCATGATGTGCCGCATCGCTCACGCTTTTATCTTCCATGTTCATCATCACATAGCGTGCCGCATTCCATATTTTGTTACAGAAATTGCGATAGCCTTCCGTGCGTCCGAGGTCGAATTTGATGTCGCGGCCGGTTGATGCGAGCGAATAAAAAGTAAAGCGCAGCGCGTCGGTGCCATAGGCGGCGATGCCGTCTGGGAACGAGGCTTTCGTTGCCTTTTCTATTTTTTGTTTTAGCTGCGGCTGCATCATGTCGGCAGTCCGCTTGGCGAGTAAGTCTTCGATACTAATGCCATCGATGAGGTCGATAGGGTCGAGGATGTTGCCCTTCGACTTAGACATCTTCTGCCCATTTTCATCGCGTACGAGGCCGGTGATATACACCTTCTTAAACGGAATTTGGCCGGTAAACTTGAGCGTCATCATAATCATCCGAGCAACCCAGAAGAAGATGATGTCGAATCCGGTAACGAGCACGTTGGTTGGGTGGAACTTGTCAAAGAACTCGGTTTCGTCAGGCCAGCCCAATGTCGAGAAAGTCCACAATGCAGAGGAGAACCACGTGTCGAGCACGTCTTCGTCTTGTCTGAGAATGATGTCGTCACCAAGCCCATGTGCAGCACGAACGCTAGCTTCGTCGGTGCCTACATAGACCTTGTCGTCTTCGTCATACCATGCGGGAATACGGTGTCCCCACCAAAGCTGACGGCTGATACACCAGTCTTGAATATTGCGCATCCAAGCGAAATAGGTGTTTTCCCAATTTTTCGGAACGAACTCAATATCGCCGTTCTCGACTGCTTTAATAGCAGGGTCTGCGAGCGACTGTACTGCCACATACCATTGGTGTGTGAGATAGGGCTCGATAATTACGCCGCTGCGATCGCCGCGCGGCACCTTCAGTTTGTGAGGTTCGATTTTCTCAAGCAGGCCAAGCGCCTCGATATCGGCGACTATCTGCTTACGTGCCTCGAAGCGGTCGAGGCCGCGGTAGGCCTCAGGTGCCTCGTCGTTAATGCTCGCCTGTTTGGTCAATATATTGATGATTTCGAGGTCATGGCGTTTGCCTACCTCGTAGTCATTAAAATCGTGTGCGGGGGTAATCTTCACACAGCCTGTGCCAAACTCGGGGTCTACATAGTCATCGGCAACGATGGGTATGCGGCGGCCGCACAGGGGCAGATCGACGAATTTGCCAACGAGGTGTGTATAGCGGGCATCCTCTGGATGAACGGCAACGGCGCTGTCGCCTAAGAGCGTCTCGGGACGCGTGGTGGCAATGACCAAGTGCTCATCGCTGTCGG
>LICD01000057.1 GCA_001438145.1 OM182 bacterium BACL3 MAG-120619-bin3
CACGATATCGAGCGAGACTACCGAGCCCGCCACGATCAGCAACATATAAGCCCATAGATAATATTTTTCGCGGTGTGAGCCAAACAAGAAGCCCATACATTTGCTGCCGTAATACCAGTAGGTCAGCACCGTGGTCATGCTAAGCACGAACACCATAATCAACAGCAGATAAGAGCCAAAGCCCGGGAAGACCTGCTCGTAGGCCTCTGCCGCCATCGTCACGCCCTGAGCGCCGCCCTGCCATACGCCGGTCACCAAAAGCGTTAGCGCGGTGCATGTGCAGACGATTAATGTGTCGGCAATAGGGCCTACCATTGCCACTAGGCCTTCACGCGCAGGTTCGTTGGTTTTGGCTGCGCCATGCGCCAGCGACTCAGTGCCGATGCCTGCCTCATTCGAGAACGCGCCGCGCTGCACGCCAATCAAAATGACCGTGCCAATCACGCCACCAGAGACAGCCTCGCCACTAAACGCATCGGTCACGATGAGCCACAGCATCGCAGGCACTTGGTCGATGTGACTCACAAGAAGCACCGAGGTCACCGCGAAATAGAAAATCACCATCGCCGGCACCATTTTTCCAGCCACTGCCGACACGCGTTTCACGTTGCCAACTGTAATCGAAAAAGCGATCACAGCGAGAACGATGCCCATCACCAAATCGAAATTGAAATGCGAATCCGCCGTAGTCAGACCATTGGGAATCGCAACGGTGTCGCGAATAATTTGCACGAGTTGATTAACCTGAAATACCGGTAACGTGCCCACCATGCCGGCAATCGCGAAAAGCCAAGCAAGGGGCAGCCATTTACGCCCCAGTCCCTCGCGAATAATGTACATCGGGCCGCCTTGCAACCGTCCGGCGTCATCGGTCCCGCGATACAGTATCGACAGCGTTGCCGTATAAAACTTGGTGCTAATACCGACGATCGCGGTGACCCACATCCAAAAAATTGCGCCGGGACCGCCGACGGTAAGCGCGACGGCCACGCCGGTAATATTGCCCAGCCCCATGGTGCCAGCGAGCGCGGTGGCTAGCGCAAGGAAATGCGAGATATCGCCGCCGATGCTGTCTGAGTCGTCGTGAAATTTGCCCCGAAGCAGGTCGATGCTGTGGCGAAAATAGCGGAAATGCCTAAGCTGCGAATGCAGCATGAAGAAAAAGCCGCCGCCGACTAACAAGATAACAAGCGGCAGCCCCCACATAAAACTAACGTAGGCCGCAATAGCCGCTTCGATCTGAGTCATTGGCCCGCGGCCCTCGATGGTCTTCTAAATTTTATCAGCGGCAGTAGGTGAACCTGCCGCTTTGTAGTCTCGCGCTCGCCGGCTATTTCGCGTCGGCTTCTTGCCTACGCTCGCCCGCAAGGATTGCGCGCATCGCATAGTTACCTTCGTGGCAGGCGTACTCGTAGAGCTCGGAGTCGCCATACATCGGCAGCTCCCCGGTCCACGGCTCGGAGTAGAGTTCGGGATCGTCGATTGTAAAGGAATAGTGCAGCTTTTGATCTTCGACTCGCGTGAAGCGCTCGGTGAGGTGAATGCCTTCCGAGATCAATCGCTCTTTTTGCACCTGCCAAGGATTGAAGTTTTTAGTCTCAACCACAAGCGTGTCGCCTTCGTAATAGCCGATGGAATCCCCCAGCCATTTATCGTAGGGCAGATCTTTAAACTCTTGGTCGATGCTTACGATGCGTGCATTGTGCACCATCTCGGCGAGCAGCATCACATGCGTTGGCGACTGCACAATTTGCATATTATTATTGTAAAGACTGCTCAAAAAAGGCGCGGTAGACGAGAAACTAACGAGACAGCGATCCGATAATGTCCGACCTTCTGGGCCATCGCTTTCGGCGCGTCCCATCGGCAGGTCTTCCTGCTGTGAGGCCCTTAGCGCTTTGCCTTCTTCGCGCCAAGGAATCCGCCCGTCGTCGGGCTGAGTGATTATCGACGTTCTGTAAAATCCGTTCATAAACGACAGCGTGTCGCCCGGCGTAATCCAGAATCCGTTATAGCCACCGACGTTTTCGGGGCCCGGCGCTTCGGCACCCGTTGCTTCTAGGTAGGCAATATAATCGGGCGTAGAGACCATCGTTTCGAGCATTTCTTGCTCGGTGATCTCGAGCTTGCCGTTATAGTTTGCGGGACGCTCGAGAGACGAACGCGTCTGATAATTCCAAATACCTTGAACATCGGGCACGCCCCAATCCAGTTTAGGTGGCTGCCAGTCTGCCGCGTCTTGCGCCTGCGCGACTAGTGGCAATGCGCCTATCGCTAGCCCTATTGCTAGCCCTATCGGTAGCCCTGCGGCCTTCTTTTCGATTCGGATCATTGTCTGCCCCTTTTACTAAAATCGGCTGAAATTGATTTAGCGACCAGATTGGCGCCTCTCGTTATTTTTCTTATTCGGCTCATTCGCCCTCATCAAGCGCGCCTTGAGGCTACCCTAGCGCCAGCGTCTGGCGCAAGTTTCAACCAGCAGGTTGAACCTTACGATAGGCGCTTAGACAACAGTTTTCGCCTGTTGCTAAGGGATATTCGCCGCAAAGCGGAATTCCGCTACCGGCTCAACCTGCGCGAGATGACGCACGAAATAGTCCCAGCGCTTCTTCATAAAGTAGCGCGAATTACCAAAGCCATGACCCGCGTCTGGCAGCAGCAAGAGGTCAAAATCTTTCTCCGCGTCGATGAGCGCCTGCACCACTAGCAGCGTGTTCGACGGATGTACATTATCGTCCATCAGGCCGTGCGCCAGAAGCAGCTTGCCTTGAAGTCTGTCGGCGAGAAGCTGATTCGCTTGGCCATCGTAATTCGTCGTCTGGCTGGCTACTGCGCCCGCCTCTTCAACCAGCATTGTCTCTAGCAATCCTTGCCATTTCTCACCCCAATCGTCTTCGTAGTTGCGGTTATCGTGATTGCCCGCACCCGACACCGCAACCTTGTAAAAATTGGGATAGCGCAGAATGCCCGCAGTCGAGGCAAACCCACCGCCCGAATGGCCCCAGATTCCAACGCGGTCAAGGTCCATCCAGTGGCGCGACTCGGCGAGTTCGCGAATCGCGGCAATCTGATCAGGTAGTCCGTTATCGCCCATGTCGGCATAGTACGCATCGTGGAATGACTTGGAACGGCCGGGCGTACCCATTGCGTCGAGCTCGACAACGATAAAGCCTAATTCGGCCACGGCCTGCTTATCGCGGCGCGCGGCACTAAAAGCGCGGCTGCCAACGCTGCCTGTCTGCGGGCCCGGATAGAGGTAATTCAGCACCGGATACTGCAGCGATTCATCGAAAGTAGATGGCCGATAAAGCAGTCCGTGAATGTCGGTGAGCCGGTCGCGCGCTTTTGTCACAAATGGCTCAGGGGCAACCCAGCCCGCGTCTCTCAAACGATCGGTTGAGGTGTCGGCGAGCGTGAGCAATACCTCGCCAGTCGCGCTGCGCAGCACAGTGATCGGCGGCGTTGTCGGCGTCGAATAGCTATCGAGGAAGAAACGGCCGCTCGGCGCGGGGCTAATTTCGTGATGAGCGGGTTCGGGCGAAAGGAGCTGCGGCTCGCCGCCATCGATATCGACTCGGTATAGATAGTGAAAATAGGGATCGCCGGCTTCTCGATTGGCGCCGAGGAAAGTGATTGTGCGTGCCGCTGCATCCACCTCGAGCATCTGCAACACGGCCCAGTCACCTGCCGTGATGGGTGCCTTGATCTCGCCGCTGGCGAGGTCGCCCAAATAGAGATGCCCCCAGTTGCTCCGTTCCGAAAACCAAATAAACTCATTACTTGCGTGAAGCACTTGCCAATTCTCGGCATCGAACCCCGACTCGTAATAGGTCTCGGTCACCTCTTTGTAAACATCACGCACCGCGCCTGTCTCTATATCAGCTAGTCTGAGCTGCGCAATTTTGTGATCACGAGACGACGACACGAACGCGAGCGCGGCGCTGTCTGCGCTCCACTCGACGTCTAAAAATTCGCCGTTGCGGCCTGCAATATGGTCAGTCGTTGTCGAGCGCTGCGGCTCTGCGGGTATTGCGAGCGGCACGAGGCGCGGCTCGTCGAGATGTATCACGACGCGCTCGAGCATAAACACATGCTCGTCACCTGGCAGCGGGTATTTCCATGTGTCTACCCTGCCCCGACCTACCGCAGTCTCGACGAGTGTTAACGTCTTTACCTTGCGAGAATCTTGTCTAAAGGTCGCGATTTTAGAAGAGTCAGGCGACCACAGCAGCACCGGGCCCGGGTCTTGGATCCAGCCCGCACTGTTAGTGGCGTAACCGTAGTCTGCTTCTCCATCAAAGGTAAGCTGCACTTCATCGCCATCACCAAAGTTGCGTACCCACAAGTTATGCTCGCGAATAAACGCTGCGCGCTCGCCGTTAGGCGACAGGTATTGGTGCGGCGGTGGTTTTGGTAACGGCGCGAGAGCTGCGTCGAGCGTCGGCAGGTTTTCGAGATCAAGTGCAAAGGTGTCGCCTGCGAACTCGAATCGAAGCGTCTCGTTTTCTAAGACAAGATTGCGCAGGTTTAAATCGGCCGCGTCTATTTCATCTATTGCGTTTGTCTCTTCCGAGTCCTCAGCATTAGCGGCGCCGTCTTTAACGATTTGTTCGAGAAGCGCGGCGACGCGCGCAGAATCGAATAGCTCGCGAGAAGACGCTGTGGCAGGGTCAATGACGACATACTCACTGCCGCCCTCGGTTCTACGGCGAATAATAAGCCTGTCGTCTTCTTGCCAATAATGCGCGCGAATCTCGCCGATTAAGAGCGGTGCTAGATTGGGTGCAAGCATTTGTTCGGCGCGGCGATAGTCGTCGAGAGTGGGTGGAAGCGGG
This sequence comes from OM182 bacterium BACL3 MAG-120619-bin3, assembly GCA_001438145.1. Classification (GTDB taxonomy): domain Bacteria; phylum Pseudomonadota; class Gammaproteobacteria; order Pseudomonadales; family Pseudohongiellaceae; genus UBA9145. The sequence goes on from LICD01000057.1 coordinate 4,836, forward strand.
CGCGTGTCGGTCACAATATTCCCTTGGCTTGGCTGCGATTGGGCAGAGGTTGAGGACGCGCTATTGTCACAGCCGCTCACAAGCAGCGAAATGAAAACCGTTGCCACAGTAAAAACCCTGCGTGCAGTAAACGGTCTTTTTTCCGGCAAGATAGGCGTCTTTGGAGAGTGCATAATGCTTCCTAATCAGGGTACAAAAAGGGGCAAGCTAGGTTAGCGAATCTAGAATGAGATTAACCGATTCAACCAGACGTTCGTCGCGTGGTCGCAAGTCGGGGACAAAGGCGATGCCTAACAAATGTTGCAGGCCTTCGATATAACGGACGGCGATTTCATTCGCCTGCGTCTGAGTGAATTGCTGATCGCGTTCGGTCACCATGCCGCGCGCGAATTCTTTCGAGAACGACACGGGCTCGCCATCGCGTGTAAGCAATTCGCCTGCGTCGTCGAGCCGCCAGAAGCGCGAGGAGTCCATCGTGTAAAGCTCATCTGCCGCAACAATCTCACCCTCACGATTAATGCCGTGTTCGGTTTTCGTGTCGACAAGCACCATGCCGCGCTCGCGCAGATGCTCTGTCACGATGCCAAAAGCCATAATCGAGGCATTGCGAATCTGTGCGTATTGTCCCGAGGTGCAAACGCCCATCGCAACCAGCTGTTCGGCATCCATCGTTTCATCCACCGCCGCCTTGCTGCTTGGCGTGTCGAGAAGGTAAGGCAGACAGCCATTTGGCTGCAGGCTGTTTACCGTAAGCTCGTGGCCGGCAAACCTCAGCACGCGCGCCCCACTCTCTTTCGCCGCAAGCCAGTGCTGATAGAGCGATGTCGACGTCGAGCTCTTTGCCATATAGCGGCGCAGGACATTTTCGAGCATAACCAGCTCGAGATTCTCCGCGGGAATCACAGTAGAGGTGGCAGCAAGTCCAGTTACTTCACACTGCGAGGAGCCTATCGCGCCGCTAACAAGCCTACGCATATGGTCGTGATTGAGCGCCAGCACTTGGTCTTTGAACGGAATAGCGCCTCGGTTTACGTCATGAGTCGATATTCGATTATTACGAAACATGAGCCTAAGCTCACGCCCATCCGCTGTAACCAGCGACTCGCCAAACACCGAGTCCGATACTTTGCCCTTGAGCACCGTCGCGTCGGCAAGGCGCGGTAGCTCTCCATCGGCAATGAGTTCGCCTATAGAGCGCCCTTGACTGACGGACGCGCCATGCTCGGCGACGAGTTCTTGAATTTCGGAAATACTAAGGGGTGCTGTCGCGGTCATTTCGGCCAGGTCTCAAGTCTAATAGCGAGCCTGTTAACTCGCGAAAAAGTAGGACAGTAAGTGTAGATCAGTGGGCGTCTTTCGGCAAAGAAGGGTTAAAGAGCCTAAAAAGACTGAAAGACCAGGAACCGATGTTATTTGCCAGCGTGACAACGCGAAACGAGCATACCGCGCAAAGGTCAGGAGGCATGGGGATCAGCTTGGAGCTGAGATGTCATCAGGCTGAGGCGCTGAGAGAGCCTAGACAAGAGAGTCGAGAAAAAAGGATGTGAAGCAAGGAGGAAAAAAGTGGTGCCGCCACCAAGAGTCGAACTCGGGACCTGCTGATTACAAGTCAGCTGCTCTACCACGGCTGAGCTATAGCGGCACAATGCTTGATGAGGCTCGATGTGAGCTCCGTCGAACAAGGCGCGCAGTTTAACCACAAACCCCGAGCGGTTCAATAGCCTAGTTAAGGATTTTTTCTAAGGACATTTGAAGGGTTGAAGATTCTGCGGTCTCCCGTCTATGCTAAAGTAGGTTGTGGGTCTGGACGGCTTGGCAGCAAACGATTTCTGAAGAGTCGCTGCCGCATGAGGACTTTGGCATTCTGGGCAATCTGACGAACATCGCCCGCCACGATTCAAAGGCATGTGTATGACATTCAATAGAGACCGTGTGGCACTCGATGCGCTTGATGCTCGACTCACCCAAATCGCTAGCAGACTTCTGCCTGGCGCTACCGGCGCCGCCGAGGGTAACTCGGTCACGCTGCAAGCACTGTTTGCCGACGACAGCGAACGCACTGAGCGGCTTAGCCTGAGCATGGGCGAGCTTCACCTCGACTATTCTAAAAGCCTGATCGATTCAGAGGGGCTTGCTGCACTGACCAAGCTTGCCGAGGCGAGTGGCATGCAAGGCGCTGTTAATGCCCTTTTTCGTGGCGCAAAAATAAACCAATCCGAAGGACGCGCCGCGCTCCATACCTCGCTACGTAGTCCCGAATCAGCTAATGCACCGCATTCGGCGCTTGTTAGCGAGACGCTTGCCTCTTTGCGCGAGTTCGTTGACCGGGTTCATTCGGGCGCGTGGACAGGCTATAGCGGGCAGACAATCGACACAGTCGTCAACCTTGGCATAGGCGGTTCGGACCTCGGGCCGGCCATGGTCGTCGATGCCCTCGCCGACTTCGCGCTAAACAGGCCACGCGTTCGCTTTGTCTCCAATGTCGACCCCGCGCATCTTGCGCGCACGCTTAAGGGACTCGATCCCGCGACCACTCTGTTCATCGTCGCCTCAAAAACGTTCGGCACGCTCGAGACTCTCGCCAATGCCCGAGCCGCGCGCGATTGGCTGGTGGCGGCGAGCGACGAGGCAGCCGTCGCTCGGCACTTCGTGGCTGTGTCTGCCAACATCCAAGCAGCGAGTGACTTTGGCATCGAGGCGTCTAACATTTTTCCCCTATGGGATTGGGTCGGTGGGCGTTTCTCACTGTGGTCGGCAATTGGCCTGCCCATCGCCCTCGGCGTTGGCTTTGCGGCGTTCGAAGAGTTACTGGGCGGTGCCTATGCGATGGACAGGCATTTCGAGACCGCGCCGCTGGGCGAAAACCTGCCCGTGGTGTCCGCACTGCTCGCCTTTTGGTATCGGCAATACGGCGCAAGCCCAAGCACCGCCGTGGTGCCCTATAGCCAAGACCTAAGCCTTTTTCCGGCCTATCTCCAACAGCTCTACATGGAAAGCTTGGGCAAATCGATGAGTCGCGAGGGCGCGGCACTCCCATTTAAAACCTCAGAAATAATTTGGGGCAGTGCCGGCACCAATGGCCAGCATTCGTATTTTCAGCAGCTCCACCAAGGCACCGAGTTTACGCCGGTCGAATTTATCGCCTGTGCGACTGCGAGCGTGGATGGCGGAGACGAGCGACACCGTCAACTGCTCGCCAATTGTCTCAGCCAGAGCATGGCACTCATGAACGGCGATGAGACGAGCGCCGACGTTGGGGCGGATAATTGGGAGCCGCAAAAAACTATCGCAGGCAACCGGCCCAGCACTACGCTGCTGCTCAAACAGCTCACCCCGCACAACTTGGGCGCGCTAATCGCTCTTTACGAACATAAAGTGTTTGCGCTGAGTGTGCTGTGGAATATTAATGCATTCGATCAGTGGGGCGTGGAATTAGGCAAGCGGCTGTCTAAAGAGGTTTACGCAGCGCTGAGTGAATCGGCTGGTTCTTTAATTAATCAAGAAAACATCGAAGCCGCGGCCTCTGTAGAAAGCGCGTCGACGCTCGATGCGTCAACGCGTGCGCTTGTGCAGAAAATTAGCAGTTGGAATACGCCGCGTTAGCCCGCTGCTCTGCAAATTGGTCTGGCAATTTATCAGCTGATTAGTCGTCTAAATAGGCGCAGCAGTAATCGGTCACAGACTTTACGTTAACCTTAAACGAAGCATTGGCAAGCACTTCGAAGGACTCTCCTCCCGAAATTTTTTGCCACTCGCTAGCGCCAGGCAGCAACACCTCAAGTTCGCCCGCCATTATCTCCATAATCTCACGCTTCGCGGTGCCAAATTCATATTCGCCCGGCTGCATAAGGCCAAGAGACTTGGTAGAGCCGTCGGCGAATTTGATCGTGCGGCTTGTCACCTTGCCGTCGAAATAGACATTAGCAGCTTTGACGATAGTGACGTTTTCGAATGTAGACATGCTTGTATCCTTGCCGCAACCAGCTGCTAGTCGCTGGCGCTTAGCTTATAAGTTAAATGTTAGTGAGAAAGTAAAGCGCGAGATTCTAGCGGCAACTTGCCACCTACACCAGCCGATAATGGCACAGGGGTTGGCACTCGCTAGGGCTGCGCCATCAGTGCGAGCAGCTCAGCTGTTTTCTCCCGCATCAATGCCTCGTTGCCGCGCGATTCGACATTAAGCCGCACTACAGGCTCGGTGTTCGACAGCCTTAAATTAAAGCGCCACGACTCAAAACTCATACTTAGGCCGTCGATATTCTCGACCGCCAACGCGTCGGCTTCGTAGCGCGCCCGAGCAGCGGCAAGCAAGGCTTGGGGGTCTGCGATAGTGCGATTGATTTCGCCGCTGGCGGGAAACGCCTGCATGCGCTCGTCTACCAACTGCGACAACCGCTTACCTGTTGCGGCCATCAGCGCGGTGACTAAAAGCCATGGCACCATGCCACTGTCGCTATAATAGAAGTCGCGAAAATAATGATGCGCGCTCATCTCACCACCATAAACGGCTAGGTGTTCGCGCAGCGATTCTTTCATGTATGCATGCCCTGTCACGCTCTGAATGGCCGTACCGCCTGCCGCTGCGACAATTTCTTGGGAATTCCACGTAAGCCTTGGGTCGTGCACGATTTTCGCGCCGGGTTCGGCCTCTAGAAAGACCTGTGCCAGCAGTCCAACTAAATAGTAGCCTTCGATAAAGCGACCGTTCTCGTCAAAGAAAAAGCAGCGGTCGAAGTCGCCATCCCAAGCGATACCAAGGTCGGCTTTGTGCTCGAGAATCGCAGCGGTCGTTGGCGCACGATTCTCTTCGAGCATCGGGTTGGGCACACCGTTGGGGAAATTTCCATCCGGTTCATGATGAACGCGAATCAATTCGAAAGGCAGCAGCGATTCGAGCAAATCCACCGTTGCGCCTGCGCCTCCGTTGCCTGCATTGCACACAATTTTTAATGGCTGTAGTTTTTCGACGTCGACAAAACTCAGCAGTTTTGCAAGATAGGCGCCGCGCAGGTCGGCAAAATCGATGGAGCCTCGAGTCGCCGATGCGGCAAATTCGTTTAACTCGGCAAGGCGTTTTATCGCGAGTAGGCCAGTGTCAGCGCTGACGGGAAGCGAGCCTTCGCGTACGAATTTCATCCCATTGTAGTCGGCGGGGTTATGACTTGCGGTCACCATAATGCCGCCGTCGCAGCCTAAGTGACTCGTCGCAAAATAAATTTCTTCGGTGCCGCATTGACCGATATTGGTGACATCGGCACCGCCCTCGGTCAGCCCGCGACTCAGCGCCGCACATAGCTCTTGGCTTGTAAGTCGAATATCGAAACCAACAACGACACGAGAAGGCTGCAGGTGCGCGGCGAACGCGCGGCCAATACGGTAGGCAACGTCAGCATTTAACTGTTCGGGCACGCGTCCACGTATGTCATACGCCTTGAAGCAATCCAGTTGTTGAGTCATTTATTCGTCGCTCTTGTTTGTGGTTGCGCGCTGATTGTTCGCAGCCTGATGAGTTCTCGGCGCTCGTTTGATAAGCAGGCCAACGCTATTGATTTTTTGAGCGCTGATACAGCGCATTCGTCGCCTCGATATAACCATCGACACTGCCGCAGTCGAAGCGTTTGCCGTCGAAGCGGCAGGCCAGCACTTCGCCTCGCGCTGCGAGAGTTTGCAGCGCATCGGTCAGCTGAACTTCGCCATTTCGGCCAGGCGCTGTACTGCGCAGCACCTCAAATATATCTGGTGTTAAAAGGTAGCGGCCGATGATGGCAAGATTGCTCGGCGCCGCCGCCGGCTCGGGCTTCTCTACCATGTCGGTCACTCGATACAATCCTGGTTTTTCCTCTACGCCTGCGATCACACCGTAACGAGACACCTGATCAAGCGGCACTTCCTCAATAGCAACGATGCAGCAGCGATGTTGTGCGTAGAGAGCAGTCATCTGGGCGAGCACCGAGTCGCCTTCTGTCAGACAGTAGTCATCGGCTAACAGCACGGCAAAAGGCTCATTGCCGATCAATGTTTCACCGACAAGAATCGCATGACCCAAACCGAGCATCTCGTTTTGGCGGGTGTAGGAGAAGGTGCAGCGGTTGATCAGTTCACGCGTCCCATCGAGCAAGCTTTCTTTGTCGGAACCTGCTATCTGATGCTCTAACTCAAAACTGATGTCGAAATGATCTTCGATCGCGCGCTTACCTCGCCCCGTCACAATCGCCATGCCTGTGATGCCAGCGGCTAGCGCCTCCTCTACTCCGTACTGAATAAGAGGCTTGGTCACTAGTGGCAGCATCTCTTTTGGCATCGCCTTGGTCGCTGGCAAAAATCGTGTGCCGTAACCCGCCGCAGGAAACAAACATTTATTAATGAGCCCCACTGTTAACTCCTCGTTCCAATGAAAGCCTTTGCGGCTCATAGTAGTTTTTGCGCTTCGCCTGCCTTAGTGTCGCTAGCGTGGCAGCCGCCCATAATTATCTTCGAAACGCTCAATGTCATCTTCGCCTAGGTAGTCGCCGACCTGCACCTCGATTAGCTCGATAGGGGTGTCTCCC
>LICD01000058.1 GCA_001438145.1 OM182 bacterium BACL3 MAG-120619-bin3
CGCGCAGCGTCTTGCACGAGATCGAGCTGCGTGTAGAGGTCCAAACGTGTCTGTAACGCAAGCTCAACGGCTTCATCACGGCTAAGTTCGGGACTCGCCATTCCAGTCTCTGCTATCAGCGTCATCTCCATATAATCGAGGACAATATTGTCATTGGCTGTAAGCCCGAGTAACAACTTAAAGTTATCGAGCGAACGTTTATATCGCGTTATAGATGACGTCCAGCGTAGATCGAGTTGCAGAGACGATTGCTCTAGGCGGCCAACTTGTAACAACGTCCGTAGCCCCTCTGCCTGAAAAGCGCGCTCGCGTTCGAGCTGCAAGTTATTCGCATTGAGACCGGCAAAATTATTGATTACCGCCTCCCGATTGAGCAGCACCGAATAGTACTGAGAGGCAATATTGACGGCGAATTGCTTGCGATACCTAGTGAAACTCCTCAGCTGGTAGAGAAGGTCTCGCTCGGCTTGCAATAGTGTCTCTGCGGCAACCGCCGACCCTGCCCCACGTAAAAGAGGCTGCGTAAAAGAGCCGATCAACGCACTACTGTTAGCTTCGCTGACACCGCCGGTCAAGAACCGCGTAAAGTTATTCGTGAGATTCAACGCGATCTCGCCGCCACTACGAAGGAGATAGCGCGCTCCTAAACTCGTCTGCGCGTTAATCGCCTCGCTCTGCGAGACTAGCGCCGCCTCACTCATTCCTGTTAACGCCTGCATATCATTCACAAACTGATCGCGGTTGTCCCATTGATAGGCGGCGCCACCACGTCCATCGAAAATGGGCGTGAATTGATAACGATCAAGGGTAAGCGCAAGCGCCTCCAAGTAGAGTCTTTCTTTCTGCGCTTGATAGTCATCATTGTGCTGAAAGGCTAAATCCAGCGCCGCGCCAAGCCCGATAATCTTAGCTCCGACTTCGCTTGTGGCCTCAAGTGCCAGAAACTCATAGCTCTCTTGGTTACTTGCGAAGCCATCAAGCACTGCTACGTCTTCATCATCGATGAAAATCTGCTCTGTCATGCCCGGCACGAGAGGCGCCTTAGACACAATCGCGGCATAACTCTGGGAATCCGCCCGCCCTTCGTAAGCGTTATTAGTGCACGCGACAAGTAGTAATGGTGCAAACAGAATGGCGAGAATGCGGAGCGGCGCCATTGAATGCAAGATGTTGAACAATCGACACATGGAATCGGTGACCTGAAAGCGAGGAAATCCACTGGAGGTGGCTTTTAGTTATACTAACCAGTATACGCCTGACGACCCGATTTCCGTCTAGTTGGAATATTGCTGTTACTCTTCGTTACTTTTGAGTATCTCGCGCTGGCCATCCTTGAAATCTTGAACGGGCACTAACGGGCGGGGTGCGGCTGAGCGGGTCATGAATAGCGCTCTGCGCGGTATTCTGAGTAGCTCGCTGAATCCAACTCGAAACCAAGCTAACTGAGAGGAGTTAGGCCGAAAACCGCTGTTAGACGCCCTCTCAAGAACCCCTAATGGCTTACATTTTAACTGCGAATGCCCTACATTTAGGGATTGTCTGCGCCCAAGAAGCTGTAAGGCGGAGAGCGTTCTTTTGCCGCCTCGCCTAGCTCCTATTTTTTCTACGACCTACTGAGGCCGATTGTCATGCTTTTAGTCGATGCATTAAATTTCAAATCCCTTACTCGATCTGTGCGCTTTGTAGCCACGGCGGCTATTGATAGCAAAATCTATTCAAAAGTACTGTTTGGCTTAGGCTCTGCGTTTTTACTTGCCTCCTGCACCGAGCCTAGCCAAGAAATAATAACCCGCGTGGATTCCGCGCCGGGCTATACCCGCATAGATGAACGCGACCCCAATGATCCGCTCAACGCCTCCATCTATGAGCTCGACAACGGTTTGCGAGTCTATCTGACCGAAAACCATGAAGAGCCACGTTTTTACGCGGAAATCGCCGTACGCGCGGGCAGTAAACACGATCCGGCGGATGCGACCGGCTTGGCCCACTACCTCGAACACCTGCTCTTTAAGGGCAATCAGCACCTAGGCACTCTCGACTACGAGGCAGAAAAACCCCATCTCGATCGCATCACTGCGCTCTACGAAGAGCATTTCAATACTACCGACGAAGCGCGCCGCGCAGAGATTTACGCCGAAATTAACACCGAGGCGCAGGCTGCCGCTCAATTCGCCGTGCCTAATGAAATAGACAAACTCTACAACGCCATGGGCGGTTCGGGTCTTAACGCCCACACCTCTAATGAAGAGACGGTTTATAAGATCGGCCTGCCCGCTAACCGCCTTAAACAGTGGGCCGAGGTCGAATCCGACCGTTTCGTGAACCCTGTATTTCGCATCTTTCACACCGAGCTAGAAACAGTCTATGAAGAGAAGAATCGCTCGCTCGACAATCGCGGCTTCATTCTCTATACCGCGCTTAATGAGTTGATGTTCAAACAGCATCCTTATGGACAGCAACCGACCATCGGGACGGTTGAACACCTCAAAAACCCTTCGCTCGTTTACATACAAAACTATTTCGACACTTACTATGTGCCCAACAATATGGGCATTTTCATCAGCGGCGATATCGACACGCAAGAGACAATAGAGCTCATTGCAGACAAGTTTGGCGCTTGGCAGTCCAAACCGGTGCCCGAGGTGGGTCCGTGGCAAGAAATGCCCCTAGTCGGCGCGGAGCGCACAACTGTGCAATACCCGGGCGAGGAGCAGGTTCAGCTCGCCTTCCGCACTGTCCCGAATGGTCACGCGGACAAAGAGGCGCTAATTCTAGTCGACATGATTCTAGACAACGCCACCGCAGGCCTTATTAATCTTAACCTCAACCAGCAACAACGTGTGGCTAACGCCGGCTCCTCACCCCAGTTTATGAACGACTACGGGATGCAGATGCTTTACGGCGTACCTAAAGACGGTCAAACGCTCGACGAAGTAGAGTCTCTCCTTCTCAGCCAGCTCGAGTTAATTAAAGCAGGCGAATTCGAAGAGTGGATCATTCCTGCGATCATCAATGACTTTAAGAAGAACCAGAAGGCGAGTCTTGAGTTCAACACCTCGCGCGTCTCGGTGATGCGTCAATCGTTTATCGAAGGCGCTGAGTGGGCGGACTACAGTGCGGAACTTGAGCGCATGGAGACGCTAACCAAGGCCGACGTGGTTGCGGTTGCCAATAAATATTTCGGCGGCGACTACGTTGCGGTGCAGCAAATAGACGCGCAGCACACACTGCCACCGGTTGAGAAGCCGCAGATCGACCCGGTCACCATCGATCCTTCGCGGCAGTCAACGTTCGCCGCCGACATTCTCGCCATGGATTTCGAGCCAATCGAGCCAAGCTTTGTTGAGGCCGATAAAGACTATCGACGCATCACGTTTGCCGACGGCGTCGAGCTTTTCTATGCACCAAATCCGCTCAACGATCTGTTCACGCTTTCCATCGGCGTCGATGTTGGCACCGAAGAAAACGACAAACTCAGCCTCGCCGCCGCGTTGATGGACGTGGCTGGCACAGCATCACTGAGTAACGAAGAGCTGCAAAAAGAGTGGTATCGACTCGGCAGCAGTTTTAATTTTGGCGCAGGCGAAAATGCCTCGGGCTTCAGCCTGTCGGGTCTGGATGAGCAGTTTGAGGCGAGCTTAGAACTTATGATGTCGGCGATTAAACAGCCAACAACAGATGATGAGACACTCGAGCAACTCAAGTCGATACTCATCAAATCGCGCCAAGAGTTGAAGAGCTCACCCCCAGCTATCGCAAATGCGCTCAACCTCTATAATCGCTATGGCGAAGAATCACCCATGCTCGAATCGCTAACCACAGACGAAATCAGAGCGACACAATTAGATGAACTGTTGTCGCTACCGAGCGATCTGCTCGACTACGAGCATACACTCGCGTACACCGGTTCGATGCCATTGGAGCAACTTGTTGAAGCGCTGCGTCGGCATCACCCACTCGCAGGCGACCTAAAACAACCGCCCGCCTACCGATTTAGGACAGTGCGCGAAATAAGCGCCAACGAAGTCTACGTGGTCGACCAGCAAACCGCGCAGGCGCAGGTACGCATCGAGTTTGCCGATGGTGAATACAACGCAAACGACCGTGTGCCTGCCTCTGTTTACACGAGCTATTTCGGCAGCGGTATGTCGAGCGTCGTCTTCCAAGAATTGCGCGAGGCGCGCGCCCTCGCCTATTCGGCCTCTGCACGTTACGGACAGGGAAGCCGCCTGAAAGATCAGAACCTGATGCTCGGCGCAATCGGGACACAGACCGACAAAACAGTCGATGCGTTAGACGCGTTTATCGATCTCATCGACAATATGCCCGAGTCTGAAGAGCGTTTCGACGAAACCGTCACCGCACTGCTTAATCGTTATCGCACGTCCAAACTCAGTTTCCGTGAGGTTATCGGTGCGGTACGCGGCTGGGAGAAATTGGGACTCGAGGGCGATCCTCGTGCCGACAGCTATGCGCGGCTGCAAGAACTGCAATTCGCAGATCTAGTCGACTTCCAGCGCGAGCATGTGAAGGATCGTGCGAAGCTTATCTCGATCGTTGGTGACCTTTCGATCATCGACCAAGCGGAACTAGAACGCTTCGGGTCAGTCAAACAGATTGCGATAGACGATCTGTTTGTAGAGTAGCGCTACATTACGGTCTCACCGTAGCGAACTGCTAACCCAGAGGTAAAACCGACAACGATGAACGCTCAGCCACAAGCACTAAACGTGATTAGCCTTGCCGGAGTCTCAAAACGCTATGGCAATGTTGACGTGCTGCGCGATCTCGACCTGACTGTCCAGCGCGGCGCGATCCATGGTCTCGTCGGGCTTAATGGCTCGGGCAAGACAACGACGCTCGAATGCATCCTTGGATTGCAACAAGTGCACTTGGGCAGCGCTTCGGTTCTTGGCTTCGAGCCTAGACATCTTTATCGCGCCGAAGGCGACGTGGTAGCCGTTTTCGACACGCCTTCTCTGCATGCCAACTTAACTGTCCGGCAAACACTGTCACACGCTGCGCATTTGATTCCGGCTCAGAAAAAACCTTCCGCGAGCGGCGTCCAACCCCGGCGCTCGGTCGATGAGGTGATGTCGCTGCTCGGGCTAAGCCGTTACGCGTCGTTTAAGATTTGCAGCCTGTCGCTTGGCAATCGTCGGCGCACCTCTATCGCTCACGCGCTGCTTGGCAACCCTAAACTGGTTCTGCTAGACGAGCCTTTCAACGGGCTTGACGCCGGTGGCGTCGACGAAGTACTGGCTCTCATCAAAACCCTCAATCGAGATTTTGGCACTAGCTTTTTACTGTCGAGCCATCAGCTGCCTTATTTGCAATCGGTTTGCTCCCATCTTTCAATACTGCATGGCGGGCACATTGTCGCGAGCGGCTCTCTCGAGGAACTGCTTCAAGGCAGCGACGCAAAGCTCATCGTCCGCACGCCCGACATAGCGCGAGCACAAGCATTGCTCGAACAGCTCGACGGGATACTGAGCGTAGTCAGCGATACCGGCTCACTCACCGTCACTCTCGCCACCGCTAAACCCGCCGCAGTTAATCAGGCGCTTGTCAGTGCAGGGATTCCGGTCGATGAGCTCGTTCATGTGCGCGCCTCGGTAGAGTCACTTTTCCGTGAACTCACTAGCGCCTCCACTGATAAGTCTAATTCGCGAGCGATAGCCTCATGAACAGACTAGCGACAGCATTAAGAGCGGAACTATTTATCGCGCGTTACTCACTCGGCGCGCGCTTAGTTGTGCTTGCGCCGCTGCTTCTCGCCTGCGCCCAACTCCTCATCGCTGCGCTTGGCGACGCGAGTACCGCGACGCAGCAAACGCTGATCGGCGAAGAAACTGTGGCAACCAATGGCTATGGCAACTGGGTAGATTCGCTGGTTACCGGATTCACTGCGCTCGGCTTGCTTATTACCGGCTACTCGGCGCACAGTTTTGCTGCCGACCGTGAACTCGGCGCACTACGTCATAGGCTTATCCGACTGTCTAGTCGCACTCAAATCGTCATCGTAAAATTACTGCTGCTGCATTTGCTCGCGTTGGCCTCTCTCCTCTTACTCATTTTAGGCTCGTGGCTTTTGAGCACTGCGCTGTGGGAACTTGGTCCTGTGATAGAGGATGGCTACGAATTAATAAGTGAAGGCGAGATCCTCGATGAGATACATTTGGGCTTACGCCTTGCCGTATATCCCCTGCCCGCAGCGATCGCCTTCGGCGTTCTACTTTCGGTGGTCGCGCAGTCGGCCATGCAATCGCTTTCACTCGCGCTCGGACTGACGCTAGCATTCGACGTATTCAAAACCTCATTAGGTGACATGGCTGGCTATGTTTATGCGCGCTTCCAACCGTCTCTTATCGATGCTTCTTATCTCGGCGATGTTGCGCGCTTGGCTCGTGGCTATTCGGATGTGCTCATTGATGAAAGACTGCTTGTGCTGAATCTATGGTCTCCGCTCCCTGCCTTTCTTCTCTGTCTTGGATTAAGCCTATTCGTCGTTAGGACAAAAAATTTATGAGCGTGCGCTTTTTACTGTCTGCTACGCGAATACTTCCGGGTGTTAGTGCCACTGGTGTTCGCTTTATTTTTACGCTTGCTCGGTGCTTTCGATTTTCTCAACTTTCTCAGCTTGCACAACCTTCACAAATTGCTCAACTTCTCAACTTTGTAAGCTCTGGTCGGATAAAGGCGCTGTTTTTCTTTGCCGCGTTTTCCCTCGCCGGCTGCGTAAGTTATGAGCCGGCTCAACTCATCCCAGAACTCACGCTCTCGGGCGAGGACGTCAGTTTCAGCAGTGCTAATACCAGCGAGCGCCAAATAGACTTTGGCCTTAACGTAGGCGCTAATGAAAGCGACTCGCTTTTTGACCTAGCTACCCTGCCCGGCGTTCTCGTGCGTGAGGTTATTGCGGGGGGCGCCGCCGCGACCGCAGGTATTCGCACAGGCGATGTGATTTTGCGCATCGACAACTTGCCTATCGACAAACCCGACGCCCTTGCGAGCATCGAGCAGACGGCGCAGCCCGCGACCTTCGAGTTTACGGTACGCCGCGACACGACAGTGTTTTTGGCCTCGGTTATCGCAAGCCCAGCACGCAGCACACCACCTCCGCGCGAGCTGTACCGAAGTGACCCGCTCGCGACGAGAGCTGGCTATACGACGCAAATACTCACCCTCTCAACTAGCACTTCTCGCAGCATAGCCGCAGCAACGGTCGTCGACATTCAGCTCGATAGTCCGCTGATCCCCGCGGGCATTGAAATAGGCGATGCGATCATCGCGCTGGAGGGTCGTGAGATTAATTCAGCGCAGGACCTAATTAGCCGGCTAACCCTCGAACATGAACTCGGTGATCGCGTCGAAGTCGATGTTTATGATGGGTCTTCTGTACAACGAAAAACCCTCGTGCTGTGGCATCCTGGGCGCAGAATTAGTCGTGTCTCGCTCGGGCCTTTGCTGAACTATGAAGCGTCTGCACAGAATGCGACGACGTCATTCACTTTTATAAACCTCTGGTTGTTTTCGGTTTACCAGTATGGGCAGAGCGGTGGCGAGCGCACGCATAAACTACTGAGCATTTTCGAATTTGCAAGCGATTACGGCGAACTCATCGAGGAACCTCAGCCTTGAATTTTAGACGCAGTATCCGGCCTCTCTCATTGCTAACTGTGCTCGCAACGAGCGCCTCGTTCAGCTATGCGCAAAGTTCGGGTAATTATGCGGCGTTCTCTCTTGCGCGCGAAGAGAACTGGGCTCCGCTTATCACCGAAGATATGAATGGCGATGGATTACTCGACCTTGTTTATGCGAATTACGATCCGAGCCTTGGCAGGCAGCTACTCATTCACTATCAGAACGCGAATGGCGATTTTCCCGATGCGCCACAGGTCATCGAAATAAAATCTGAAATCATCGCCATTGGCTTTGGTGATTTACGCGAAGAACCCGGTACGGAATTAATTCTACATGCTGCGAACGGCGTGTTTAGCCTTTCGCCTGCTATCGAAGGCTATGCCGGAAATTTAAAGCCCATCATGCGCTTCGATTCCATCGCCGCCATTCCCTCACGCAGGCAAGTGGAGTTTTTGCCACCGCTTGAAGATCGTACTGGTAATTCAATCCTCGACCTCTTCTTACCGGCAGAGCAAGGCTTCGCCTTTTTCGCAGGTTCACAAGACGGGGAGTTCGAGCCCGCCGGCAGCATCACGACAGTAAACGCCGATTTACGCAGCGCACAGCGAAACGATCGCGAGGCTGGACTCGATACTCAGCTCGGCATCAATGCGACAGACGGGATAGTAGTCAAAGTCGAAGTCGAGCGGCGTAATCCGTTCGACAATTTTGTCCAGCATTGGCCAAGTAAAACCGAAGACGCCAATCTCGTGAGCGCTAATAACTGGATACCCAATGCTGTCTTTACCGAGATCAATGGCGATGCCCTGCAAGACCTCGTGTTTATCAATCTCGATAGTGCTGCCAATCCACAGCTAAATATTGCGCTGCAAGACACAACAGGCTTTAGCCCCATTCCTTCGTGGCAAGCGAGCTTCGAAGCCGGCGGAGAAATCAGCCTCCACGATTTTAACGGCGATGGACGCAGCGACATACTGCGTCTTTCGGGCAGCGGTGACGACTGGGAGGCGCGGTTCTTCATCGGCAAAAAAGTGGGAGCGCCTTTCGACTTGTCGACGCCTGATCAGGTTATGCGCTTCTCGGGCTACGACATGCGATTGAATCCTTACGCGCTACCCTCAGGAGAGATTGCCCTCAGCGTAAGCTTTTACACACTACCCATAATCGATGCGATACGCAGCGCCAGCATTAACAGAACTCAACTGCTTTATGCGCCTATAAACACCGCGACGAGCGCTAATGGAACGACCACCGAGTCTGAGCCCACTACTGCGCTCTTCGCACGCAGGCCGTCGAGTCAGTTGGTCGAGAGCTTTTCGGCGGCCAATGTGCGTGGGCTTTCGGAGCAAATGTCACTCGCTTTCGATATAGACGGCGACGGCGCCAACGATGCCCTCTACATCACCGAACGCGGCACACTCGCAGCCAAACGCATCGATGATTCGCTGAGCATCGAAGCCGAGCCCTTCTGGGAATACGTAAGCGATAAAACCGTCTTCGAGTTCGACGTATCAAGCCTTAATGCCGACGGTATACCCGACCTCGTTTTGCGGCATGGCAATTCGATTACCGTATTGGTGTCGCGAGGAGTTGAGCAAGGTGGGCCGCTATGAGCTCTCGTTCTGCCTCTGCACGGTGTTGGTCACGGTTTTGGCCACAGTGTTATCCCGCTGCTTTCGTTCTCCCCTTACTCGCAACGTCCTTATTCGCGGCAAGCATAGCGTCGAGCAACGCGGCTGGTGCGAGCGCAGCCGCGCTGAGTTTTACCCAAACCCCTTTTCGCCTGCCAATTGAGACCGCGAGCCTCACGGCGGTAGACCTAAACGGCGATGGTCGCCTAGACCTCCTCGCACAGCTCGACGCCGAACTCAGACTCTATCTGCAGAGAGAAGGCGGCTTCGATTTCGACGCAGACTTTATCTCACTGCCGTTATCCGGCAGAGCACTGGGCTGGGACATCGGTGTTGCGGACGCGCAGGGTAAGCCCGGTTTGGTCACACTCGAGCGCGGGAATGAGGTTCGCGTGTACCGACTCGATACCACCGCAACGCAGTGGCAAGCGCCCGAGACTCTGCTGAGTGGATTTGCTGCGGCTATCGGGTCTGGCATTGAGCGGCTACACTTCGTACGCGACGTGAACGGCGATGGCTTCGACGACCTTATACTGCCCGATAGCGATCGGCTCGCGCTCTACCTTGCCACCGCCGAGGGCTTTTTACCGCCGCTGCGGATCGATACTCAAGTGAGACTTAATACCACCCTTTTTTCACCCGATCTCGAAAGACGAATAGGCCAAGCGCTGAGAATTCCTCCGCTACAATTGCGGGACGTGAATGGCGACCTCGCCGCTGACCTGATTGTCGACACCGACGAGCGCCTTGCGGTTTTTCTAGCTGACCCGACCGCCGCAAACTATTTCTCGCCTGAACCTAGCTTTGAACTAGATCGGCTCGCGATTGAAGAAAGCCTTGGCGAGTTTGATATCGAAACACTCGACTTTGCAAATCTCACCGGTGTGCTCGCTTTAACCCACGAAGAACTGCTCGAAGATATCGATGGTGACGGCATCGAAGACCTCTTACTCCGCGAAGGCGGCAAAGTCTCCGTTTTTCCGGGCACCCTGACGGGAATAGACGTCAGCACCCCTAATCAGGTACTGCGCTCCGGCGGCAATGTGCTTACCACCTTCCTCCACGACGAGGACGGCGACGGCACTAAAGACTTGTGGCTGTGGCGCGTCGAACCTATTTCAGTCGGCGACATTTTTGTCTGGCTCGCGCTGTCGGGCAGCATTTCCGTCGAGGCATTTGTGTATCGCAACCAAGGCGATGCGTTTGCTCGGCGACCCGCGCGCAAAATTAGCGTCGCCCTTAAATTCCCCTCGGTTATTCGTCTAGCGTCGTCGCTGCGGCAGATAGCCGACGAGGCGCGCAGCACCGCTGAGAAGACAGACACGCTCAGTGGCTCGGCGCAGCTTGACGGCCAGGAACAGGACGTCACCCGCGACGACCTCATGCTGCTAGCGGGCAGTCGCCTAAGCCTGTTCCTCAACGTAATCGAGGCGGCACCTGCGCCAACCTTCCTCGGCGCGCTTGGGTACAGCCCCGACCGCGACGACTATTCCATCGATCTCAAGGCCGTGGTCGATGCAGCAATGATTTCATCTAATCCCCTCGATGGCATTACCACCCCGCCTAGTCTCGACATTGATCTGCCGGCTCCAGCGAGCAGCGGGGGTCTGGTCAGCGCCAGAATCAATCAAGACAATCGCGATGATATTTTCGTCTTTACGGCGATGACCCCAGACGCGATTGAAGGCATACTCTTACTCTCGGATTAGGCACTCAGAAGCTTAATAAGTTTGAGAAGCTGACACGCGAATAAAAACGCCGAAAAAACGCCAAAAAAAAGAGAAGAGCATGAAAAAAGCAGTCTGGATCGCGTTCGGCGCCGCAATCGTCGGCGTCAACGGCGCCGCCGAAGCCGTCGAGTATTTTACCGACACCGAACTCGTCGCCTACTTTCGCGTGATGCTCATCATGGGCGTCTTGTTCATCGCCATGGTTTTCTTAGGCGCCTACGCCCTGGTCTCCGCTGCCGAAGAAGAAAAGCCCCTCGCCGGGTCTGTTAATAACACGCTCGGCGCGGACAAAACTAAAGAAAAAGCGCCCGATAAGGACCATCGATGAGGCAGTCTCTTCTATTAACACTCTGCGGCAT
>LICD01000059.1 GCA_001438145.1 OM182 bacterium BACL3 MAG-120619-bin3
CCCCTACCACCCCTACCACCCTTAGCAGCGACTGGCACACGTGCGGATTCGGTCTTCGATTTGCTTCGCGCCTCGATTGTGCAAGGAGAGCTCGCGCCCGGCTCCAAGATCAATGAACCTCAACTCAGCAAGCTTTACGGCATTAGCCGAGGCCCCTTAAGAGAAGCCATCCGCCGCCTCGAGGGATGCAAGCTTGTCGAGATCAAAGCCAATGTTGGCGCGCGCGTGGTCGAGTTAGATATCCAGAAAGCGATTGAAATATATGAGATCCGCGAAGCACTCGAAGGACTCGCCTGCGGACTCGCCGCCGAGCGAGCAACTGCTAGTGATTGCGACCAATTGCGCACCTTGCTCGCGCGCCACGAAGCCCAGATAGAATCCGAAGACGGCAAGCGCTACTACCAAAAAGAAGGCGATCTCGATTTCCATTACCTCATCGTCTCGCTCAGCGGCAACACCCGCCTCTTCAACCTACTTTGCGATGAGCTTTATCATTTACTTAGGCTCTATCGCGTGCAGACAAGTAGTCAACCTTCGCGTCCGGCACAGGCATTTAAAGAACATCACCGTATTGTTGATGCGATTGAAGAGCGCGACTCGGTGCTAGCCGAACTCTTAATGCGCCGCCACATTGCAAGCGCCAAAGCTACGCTGCTCGCGCAGCTCGAAAGCGATTCAGAGCCCGGACTAACCGCCGCAACACCCTGCACAGCACCAAGATAGCACCAAGATAGCGTAGCGATTGAGTTCGCGAAGAAAGACGTTGGAAAAGAGCACCACAGTTTCATTTACCCCAAGGAGCACGCATGAAAATTTCACAGGGCGCCAAATTTCGCCAAGCGTTAAAAGACAATAACCCTCTGCAAATAGTCGGCGCGATCAATGCGTACTGCGCGATGCTTGCTCAAGACGCCGGCCATAAGGCGATTTACTTATCGGGGGGCGGCGTGGCGAATGCTTCTTACGGGCTGCCAGACTTAGGCATCACAAGCCTTAACGACGTAATCGCCGATGTCGAACGCATTAGCAATGCAAGCGAGATTCCCCTGCTGGTTGACATCGACACAGGCTGGGGCGGCGCTTTCAACATTGCGCGCACGATTAAGGCAATGGAAAAAGCCGGCGCCGCTGCGGTGCATTTAGAAGATCAGGTAGCCCAGAAGCGCTGCGGTCATCGCCCTAATAAAGCGATCGTGTCACAGGCAGAGATGGTCGACCGAGTAAAAGCGGCCGTCGATGCCCGCACCGATGATGACTTTGTCATTATGGCGCGCACCGATGCCCTCGCTGTCGAGGGCATGGACTCTGCTATCGAGCGCGCAATCGCCTGCGTCGAAGCGGGTGCCGATGCGATCTTCCCTGAGGCGATCATCGAGCTTGGCCAATACAAACACTTTGCCGACGCGGTGAAGGTTCCTATTCTTGCCAACATTACCGAATTTGGCCAGACCCCTTTATTCAACTGCGAAGAGCTTGCAGGACAGGGCGTTGGCATGGTGCTTTATCCGCTCAGCGCGTTTCGGGCAATGAGCAAAGCGGCTCTCGATGTCTATCAGACTATCGCAATTAATGGTGACCAGAAGGCTGTCGTCGACAAGATGCAGACGCGCATGGAGCTTTACGAAGTGCTCGGCTATCACGCTTATGAAAACAAGTTGGACGCGCTCTTCGATTCTGAAACTTCATAGTTGCCCCTCCGCTTAGCGGAGACCAGAGGCCCGAGACCAGAGACAAAGAAAAAAGAGACGAGCGAGTCACGACCGCGCTCGCAAATACACAGTAAAGTGAGAGGAAAAGCACCATGGCAGAAAAGAAATTAAGCGGCGCAGGTCTTCGCGGCCAAGTCGCAGGCGAGACGGCCCTTTGCACCGTTGGCAAAACGGGCACCGGCCTCACCTACCGCGGCTATGACATAAGCGAACTCGCCGAGAAAGCGAAATTCGAAGAGGTCGCGTTCCTGCTCTTAAAGGGACATCTACCCAACCAGTCTGAGCTAGACGCATACAACACAAAACTTCAATCGCTGCGCACACTCCCAGACGCACTCAAGGAAGTGTTAGAGCGCATTCCCGCGTCTGCGCATCCAATGGACGTTATGCGCACGGGCTGCTCCATGCTCGGCAACCTCGAGACAGAGACAGATTTCGCTCAGCAGGACGATGCGATCGATAGGCTACTCGCCCTGCTCCCAGCCATCATTTGCTACTGGTATCGCTTCTCCCACGACGGCGTGCGAATTGAAACGGCTCTCGATGATGCCTCGATCGGCGGTCATTTCCTTCATATGCTCAGCGGCGACACCCCGAGCGAGCTTTTCGAACAGGTAATGAATGTCTCGCTCATTCTCTATGCCGAGCACGAGTTTAATGCGTCGACGTTTACTGCACGCGTTTGTGCCTCGACCCTCTCGGATATGCATTCCTGCATCACGGCGGCGATCGGTTCACTGCGCGGCCCACTCCACGGCGGCGCAAATGAAGCGGCCATGGAAATGATCGAAGACTGGACGAGTGCCGAACAGGCCGAGTCAGAGATAATGGGTATGCTCGCGCGTAAAGACAAGATCATGGGCTTCGGTCATGCGATCTACAGCGAGTCTGATCCGCGCAATACGATTATCAAGAAGTGGAGCGAGAAACTCGCCACTGAAGTCGGCGATACAACGCTGTATCCGGTGTCGGTGCGCTGCGAAGAAGTTATGTGGCGCGAAAAAAAGCTGTTCTGCAACGCCGATTTTTTCCATGCTTCCGCCTATCACTTCATGGGCATACCAACCAAACTGTTCACGCCAATCTTTGTGATGTCACGCCTTACCGGCTGGGCCGCGCACGTCAAAGAACAGCGCGCGAATAACCGCATCATTCGTCCGAGCGCCGACTATACCGGCCCCGAAACGTCGACTTGGGTAGATATCGCTGATCGCTAGATAGCGCCTTTCTAAATCCCTATTTTTATTAACGAACACCCTGTAATTACAAAAGGAATTAATTGTGTCAGCAAATGTAGAACTCAATAACCGCCCAGAACCCGATCAGGTACTCGTCGACATCGCCAACTATGTCTGCGATTACGAAATCGATTCAACCGAAGCCTATGACACCGCCCGCAACTGTCTTATGGACACGCTAGGCTGCGGTCTTCTCGCGCTGCGATTCCCTGAGTGCACCAAGCTTCTCGGCCCACTCGCCGAAGGCACTATTGTGCCAAACGGTGCCCGCGTTCCCGGTACGCAGTTCCGCCTCGATCCTGTAAAAGCCGCATGGGACATCGGCTGCATCGTGCGCTGGCTCGACTATAACGACACGTGGCTTGCTGCAGAATGGGGTCATCCATCGGACAACCTTGGCGCAATCCTCGCCATTGCCGATTACTTGTCGCAGCAGAATATTGCAGCAGGCAAAGCGCCACTTACCATGCGTGACGTCCTCACTGCGATGATTAAGGCACACGAAATTCAGGGCGTTATCGCACTCGAAAACAGCTTCAATCGCGTCGGCCTATGCCACGTTCTACTCGTTCGCGTGGCGTCAACGGCTGTTGCGACAAAGATGATGGGCGGCTCGCGCGAGCAGATAATCGATGCGCTTTCTCAAGCATGGCTCGACGGCTCTAGCTTACGAACCTACCGTCACTCGCCTAACGCAGGTCCTCGTAAGTCTTGGGCGGCTGGCGATGCAACGTCGCGCGCAGTTCGACTTGCCGACTTCACTATGCGTGGCGAAATTGGCTATCCGAGCGTCCTCTCCGCGCCGACTTGGGGTTTCTACGACGTCTCGTTTAAGGGCAAAGAATTCGAATTCACTCGCCCTTACGGCAACTACGTCATGGAAAACATCCTGTTCAAAATCTCTTTCCCTGCAGAGTTCCATTCGCAGACAGCCGCCGAAGCCGCTGTGCGTTTGCACCCGAAGGTTAAGGACCGGTTAGACGACATCGAAAAAATTGTCATCCATACTCATGAGTCCGCCATCCGTATTATCAGCAAATCGGGACCGCTTAATAATCCAGCAGACCGAGACCACTGCTTACAGTATATGACAGCGGTGCCACTGGCTTTCGGCAATCTCGTTGCCGAGCATTACGAAGACAGCTTTCATGAGGAAAATCCGATTATCGATCAGCTTCGCGAGAAGATGGAGATTCACGAGAACCCTACCTACACGAAAGAATACCTTGAGCCTGAAAAACGGTCGATCGCCAATGCAATGCAGGTTTATTTCAAAGACGGCAGCAGTTCTGACAAGATAGAAATTAACTATCCTGTTGGTCATCGTCGCCGCCGCGAAGAAGGTATTCCTCTGCTCGAAGACAAGTTCAAAGCCAACCTCGCCACGCGCTTCCCTGCGAAACGCTGCAAGGAGATTTTTGCCCTTTGCAAAGATCAGGCGAAGCTCGAAGCGACGCCGGTTAACGAATTTATGGAAATGCTTGTCATTTAAACAGGCACTAATTTATTCGTTAACCCTTGAAAAAAAGAAGTTGCGCAGCATATAGGGATTAGGCGGTGCTCAAAAGAGACCGCCTAGTCGCCTAGCCCTCACCGAGGGTAGGCATAACCTTAGAAACATATTGCTTTATTGCGAGGATATGACATGCGTAACTTTGATTTTTCACCCCTCTACCGTTCTACTATTGGCTTCGACCATCTGTCGTCTTTGCTCGATGCGGTTAACCGCAACGACGCAACCCAGCCGAGCTATCCGCCTTATAATATTGAGCTGATAGACAAAGACAAATACCAAATCACTATGGCTATCGCCGGCTTCGTCGAAGACGAGCTCGAGCTTCAGTCAGAGAAACAGACCCTTACCGTTAAAGGAAAAAAAGAAGGCAGCGAAGAGGGACGAAACTTTCTGCATCAGGGTATCGCCGCGCGCAATTTCGAGCGCCGCTTTCAGCTCGCCGATCATGTTGAAGTCGTGGGCGCCACACTAGCAAACGGCTTGCTGCACATCGATCTCGTGCGGGTAATACCCGAGGCTATGCGGCCCAGGCAGATTCCTATTAATGCCGAAAAGCCCAAGTTAGTCGATCTAGGAAAGCAATCGGCAGCTTAACAGCGGGCTGTTAGACAGCGAGCTATTCAACAGAGCGCCTTTAACAGGTCGGCTGATTTTCCTAAACCGACTTAAAAAAGCGCAAAAAAAATGACGCGGTATTGAGCCGCGTCATTTTTATCTACCTTATAAATCCCCTACACTTTTAACGCTTTCAAAATTCTGAGGGTGTTTAGTTTTTCCTATTGTCGATATTCCTTTTTGCTAGCCGACTACTTCAGCGAATGGATAACCAGTCCGCTTTTGAGCTTTGGCTCGAACCAAGTAGATTTCGGTGGCATAACCTCACCCGCATCAGCAATGTCCATTAGACTCTCGATCGAAGTTGGATAAAGCGCGAAAGCAGCCTGCCATTCGTCGCCAGCCGTACGGCGCTCTAATTCCGTCAGTCCGCGGATACCTCCGACAAAGTCGACGTTACTATCGGTGCGCTGATCGAAGATATTGAGTAGTGGCGCGAACACAAACTCTTGCAGAATACTCACATCGAGGCTTGCGACAGGATCAGTGTCGTCGATAGTTTCAAGCAAATTAGAATTCGCGCTTAAGAGATACCACTGTTTCCCCGCGTAGAAACCAAACTCACGTGCCTTGCTAGGCTTAGCCTGTCCTTCGACTAACTCAATATTGAAATTCTCAGCCAACGCGCCGAGAAACTCGTTCACACTATGACCGTTGAGGCTCGCTACCAGTCGGTTGTAATCGAGTATCTGCATTTGGTTATGCGGGAACAACACAGTAAGAAAATAATTGTATGGCTCGTCCCCCGTATGATTAGGATTCGCCTCCTGCCTGAGTTTCTTCACCCGTGAGGCTGCAGCAGAACGATGATGCCCATCGGCAACATAGAGACAATCCAACGCGTTCACCTCACCTTCGACTGCGGCAACAAGCTCTTCGTCGCGGATAACCCAAAACACATGCTGCGTTGCATCATCTGCCTCGAAATCATAATCCGGAGCGTCTTTAATCACTTTTGCGATAAGCGCATCGATTGAGGCTTGGGCTTTGTAGGTAAGAAAGACCGGGCCCACTTGCGCATCGAGCGCATCCATGTGGTGTACCCGATCGTCTTCTTTCACGGGCCGAGTAAACTCATGCTTTTTGATTAGGTCTTGATCGTAGGCCTCAACCGACGCCGCGGCGACGAGGCCAATCTGTTGGTGATCGCCCATAACCTGCTTGTAGACATAAAGTGTCGCCGTGTCGTCTTGCTTCAGCGTGCCCTCACTAATAAAGCGCTCAAGGTTCTCTCGTCCCTTGGCATAAACGCTAGGATCGTAGACGCTAACCTCGTCGGGCATGTCTACCTCTGGCTTATTGATATGCAAAAAGCTGAGTGCATTGTCTTTTGCTAACTCGTAAGCTTCTTCTCGGTTAAGCACATCGTAAGGATGCGAGGCTACTTTTGCGGCGAGTTGAGCGATTGGGCGAACACCGCGAAATGATCGGATAAGTTTCATGTAAGATCCCGAAGAAGAATGAGTCTGTGGTCTCCTGTTGCGAGTCTATCTAAACAGGAGACCGGATTATCGCATTTTAGCGAGCGTGCTTAAATAACTTCGAGCAAAGGAATTGACTGCAGCACTAGCGCGTAAACTTTGCATCCAGCGCTCTGCGCGTAACGCGTGGAGGGAAACCACGGGACTCCAGAAACCGGAGAAGCCTGAGATGTGGCTTGCTGCCAAAAGACAAATCGGACTGGCCCAGCAGTCTTTTCTGCACTAATGCTTCTGCCATCGGCAACCAATCGTCGTCGTCTTCGAATAGATTGCTTTCGATAAGAGACTCTGACACGCCTCGACCCAGCAAATCAGACCGGATGTGGAGATAGGCAAATCCCCGCGATTTACGATAACGAACATAGGACTCGACAAAACGCGCATCAGATTGCAACCCCTGATCACGGAGTCTGCCTAGCTGAAAATCGATCTCATTATGAGGAGCATCGGGATATTTGAGTCGGAGCTTTCGTTGTAGCTCAACGTAAGAGTGCTCGCGTCGTGCAAGCGAGTCCATTGCCGAGCGTCTTAGGGGGAGGAAAGGTTTAGCTGCCGAGGCAGACTGTAAAACCTCGGCTGGCTCATCAACATCAGCCACACCGGACTCAGTGTCTGGCATGGCTGATGAATTACGACCATCGACGAGTTCTCTCGATGTCACGTTAGAGCCTTTATGCAGTCCTCGATTTTTCACACCTCAAGCTGCTAGCTAGCTGAGGCATCTGCTTCGACGCTGCCGTCGTTCGCCGACGCACGAGCCTCGGCACGAGCCGCCGCTTCCGCCGCCGCCTGCGCCTTGGGATCAGCTAAGAGTTTTTGACGAACAAGCGCCTCGATCTCGGCAGCAACCTTAGGATTTTCTTCGAGGTAAATAGAGGCGTTTTTCTTGCCTTGACCTATTTTGTCGCCGTTATAGGCATACCATGCGCCAGACTTATCGATAAGATCGAGCTTAACACCAAGATCAATAACCTCGCCCAAGCGATGAATGCCTTTACCGTACATGATCTGGAATTCGGTTTGACGGAAAGGGGGCGCAACCTTGTTCTTCACCACCTTCACTCGCGTTTCGTTGCCGACTACTTCGTCGCCCTCTTTAATCGAGCCTATACGGCGAATATCGAGGCGGACAGACGAATAGAACTTGAGCGCATTACCACCGGTGGTGGTTTCAGGTGAACCAAACATCACGCCAATCTTCATACGGATTTGGTTAATAAAGATTACCAGGGTATTCGAATTCTTAATGTTACCTGTCATCTTACGCAGCGCTTGCGACATGAGGCGAGCTTGCAAGCCCATGTGACTATCGCCCATATCGCCTTCGATCTCCGCCTTAGGCGTGAGCGCTGCAACGGAGTCAATAACAACCACATCGAGCGCGCCGGAACGGACGACCATGTCGCAGATCTCCAATGCTTGCTCGCCCGTGTCGGGCTGGCTAACAAGAAGGTTGTCGACATCGACACCCAGCGCCTCGGCATAAATTGGATCTAATGCGTGCTCGGCGTCGATAAAGGCGCAGCTACCGCCTGCTTTTTGCGCTTCGGCAATAACCTGTAGCGTAAGTGTGGTTTTGCCTGACGACTCAGGGCCGTAGATCTCGACTATGCGTCCTCTGGGCAAGCCGCCTATGCCGAGCGCTATATCCAAACCCAATGACCCAGTAGAGATAGAGGGAATTGCTTCGCGCTCGCTATCGCCTAAGCGCATCATGGAGCCTTTACCGAATTGACGCTCGATCTGTGAGAGCGCCGCCGCTAATGCTTTATCCTTGCTAGTTTCGTCGACCATTATCTATTCCTTGTGGTTAAAACACACAACCGAAGCCTTGTTCCCTGAGTATCCGTGTGCCGTGTGAGACCGTCAGCAATCGCGGCCTCACTTATAGAATAGCCTGTCCTGGGCTATTCGCTATTTTTGGGCTAATTTTGGGGCTAATTTTTAGCTAGATAGCCCCGACTCGCTGCTCTGAGTCTTTATGCTACGAATTGCTGCCCCTGCTCTCTGCCCTAACTGTCTGTTTTGACTGTCTGTTTTGACTGCCTGCCCTGACTGTCTGTTCTGACTCTTACATTTTTTTATCAAAACACTGTATATCCAAACAGTGAGTATTAAATCAGATTATTACTGTATGGACAACCAGTATATTGGCTGTTGCACAAATTCCTTTAGTGAATTTTCGCCGTGCTAGCTGAGAGGCGAAACCTCTTCATGCCAGCGCATCTACCCTGTTGACTAGGCCTTGCAATGCTGCGCAGATTGTTGCGTATCGAATCTGCGCCCTGTCACCTCCAAACAGGAAACATTCAGCATCCGCCTTTCCCTCTACACACCATGCGATCCAGACTGTCCCTACGGGTTTCTCTGGGCTACCACCACCCGGGCCAGCCACTCCGCTTACGGCCATAGACACGTCGGCGCCACTGCGAGCAACGGCGCCCAAACTCATTTCGAGCACAACTGCCTCGCTTACCGCACCAGGCCCACTCTCGCGAAAATGCTCGGGACTGACGCCTAACATCCGCTGTTTGGCCGCATTAGAGTATGTAATAAACCCCGCATCGAACCACGCCGAGCTGCCGGCGAGATCGGTCAGCGCTGCCGCTATCCCGCCGCCTGTGCAAGACTCTGCCGTCGCCGCCATCCACTGTTTAGTGATTAATCGCTGAGCGAGAGCATCGACTAAGCTCGATACGGAATTTTCTACTAAGTTACCTTTGTCCATAGCGCCAGTTTACTCCAGCTAACTCGTAGGCTCGAGTGCTGTTTCCAACCTAGACAATCTGCTAGTCTTTAGATCTTAGCGCCTCGACCTTTTTAATCCCAGCTTCGCTCAATACTCAGCAATCGAAAAACGCCTAATCGATAGAGTAGCGATAGAACTATTAACCTCCGCAGAGCCCTGATCACTTGACCACAGTCGCCCCATCAAGCCCCCACACCCCTATGATGCAGCAATACCTTGGCATCAAGGCACAGCACCCCGACGGCCTCTTGTTTTATCGCATGGGCGATTTTTATGAGCTCTTTTACGAAGACGCTAAAATAGCCTCGCGCATACTCGACATCACGCTCACCGCGCGCGGCAAGTCTGGCGGCCAACCAATACCCATGTGCGGCATCCCCTACCACGCCGCCGACCGGTATCTCGCCAAGCTTGTTGCTGCAGGCGTCTCGGTGGCAATCGGCGAACAAATAGGCGACCCAGCGACGAGTAAAGGCCCCGTTGAGCGCAAAGTTGTGCGGGTGATTACGCCCGGCACGGTAAGCGACGAAGCGCTGCTCGACGAAGGCACAGACAACTCGCTGCTTTGTCTCTCGGTTCGGTCTGCCACGAGCGAAATCGATGCAAGCACCGCGTTCGGGATCGCGTCGATGAATATCAGCAGCGGTCGCTTCGTGCTCAGTGAGGTTTTTGGTCTTGAGGCTCTGCGGGCGGAAATTGAGCGCATCCGGCCTGCCGAGATTCTTTTCCAAGAAGAACTAGAGCCTGTGATGGAGTCTGTTCGACATCCCGCCAAACGCAAGCGGCCAGTGTGGGAGTTCGAACTCGACAATGCGCGTCGCACGCTCACAACCCATTTCAAAACCCGAGACCTTAGCGCCTTCGGCTGCGAGCACCTGCACACGGCGCTGCAGGCAGCTGGCTGTCTACTGCAGTACGCGCGGGATACTCAGCGCACAGAGCTGCCGCATATTCAGGGTCTCAGCGTCGAGCAGCTAGAAGACAGCGTTATCCTCGACGCGGCGAGCAGGCGCAACCTCGAACTCGATATTAATCTCTCGGGCGGCCGCGACAACACCCTACTCTCGGTGATTGATACGACGGCAACGGCGATGGGTGGACGCCTGTTGTCGCGCTGGATCAATCGCCCGCTGCGTGACCTAACACTGCTCGGGACGCGGCAAGATCGAGTCGCCGCGCTCATGCGCGACTATCATTTTGAAGCGCTCACTGAGGTGCTCGCAGGCATCGGCGATCTCGAACGAATACTTTCTCGCCTCGGCCTGCGTTCCGCGCGCCCACGCGATCTCGCTAAACTGCGCGATGGGCTCGGTCAACTGCCTGCACTGCAGAGTAAGCTGGCGGCAACGGCTAGCGACACACTCGGCGAACTCGCGGCAAAGATTACTGAATTCCCCGAGCAACACGCGCTGCTCATCCGCGCGCTCGAAGAAGATCCGCCTGTAGTTATCCGCGAGGGCGGCGTTATCGCCAACGGCTTCGATGCGGAACTAGACGAACTGCGCAATCTGAGCAGCAACGCAGGCCAGTTTTTAATCGACTTAGAGAGTAAAGAAAAAGCCCGCACCGGAATTGCGACATTAAAAGTCGGCTATAACCGAGTGCATGGCTACTACATTGAAATCAGTAAAGGCCAGGCTGGCATCGAAATGCCGGCGGAGTATATTCGCCGACAAACGCTGAAAAACGCCGAGCGCTTTATTACGCCCGAGCTGAAAGAGTTCGAAGACAAGGTATTGAGCGCGCGCAGCAAATCGTTAAGCCGCGAAAAAGCACTTTACGATGATCTGCTCGACACCCTAGCCGTCGACCTTGCTGCGATGCAGGCGAGCGCCGAGGCACTCGCGCAGTTGGATGTTTTAACCTGCTTCGCCGAACGCGCAACAAATCTCGATTTTTGTAAGCCCGAGCTAACCACTGAACCGGGTAT
>LICD01000060.1 GCA_001438145.1 OM182 bacterium BACL3 MAG-120619-bin3
GAAAATCAAGTCGTTATTCTACCATGTTCCACGTGGAACTGCGCGATTTCGCTCGGGTCGAGTGCGGCAAAAAGAGACCCTTCGGACGCAAGGGCGAGGCTTTCGAGTTCGACACAGGTGACGAAAAGCTGCGAGTCTAAGGACAACAGGGTTGAGAACACTCGAGCCCGGTTTTCGGGATCTAATTCAGAGGGTAGGTCATCGATTAAATAGAGACACTCAACGCCCAGGCTTTCGGACAAAAGCCTTCCCTGCGCGATTTTCAAGGCACTTACAAGAATCTTCTGTTGGCCCCTCGAGAGAACCTCAACCGCAGGGGTACGGTCAAGCAGCAGGAGTATGTCTGCGCGCTGAGGACCCAACTGCGTCGAGCCATAGCGTCGATCGACCTCCAGAGTGCGAACAAGCTCTGCGTCAAGGTTGGCGCCCTCGGCCCACCCACGGTCGTACCTGATCTCCAACGAGTCAACGTGAGACCCTTCGAGCTGAGCGTAAACCTCTTTAAACACAGGGAGAAATCTATCCAAATAGGCGCCACGCTGGGCATCGACCTTAACTGATGCCACGACAAACTCCCGATCCCAAGCCTCGAGTTGAGGTCTATCTAGGCGAGTTGCTTTCAGCAGCGCATTGCGATTAGCGAGGCACTTTCTCGAGTCGCGCCATGCGGTGAGAAAACTATGTTCCACGTGGAACACTCCCCAATCGAGAAAGCGCCGACGCGCCTTAGGCCCGCCTTCAAGAAGTTGAAACGCCGTGGAATCGATTATCTGTAGGGGGAGGGAGCGAGCTACAGACTCCCAGTTTTTCTGCGTCTCATCCTGAAGGCGAAGCAAATGCCTGCGACGCCGAGATTTACTCAACCCTATACGAAGGCCATCGGTGAGCTGAGAAAAAATAACCGCTTCGTCCTTGCCATGAGTAATCAAGGGATCCAGCTTAGCGCTGCGAAAAGACCGACCCGAAGACAGCAGGTGAATACCTTCAAGCAGGCTGGTTTTACCCGAGCCATTCTCTCCGTGGAATATATTCAGTCGCGGAGACACATCGATAGCTACATCGACTAAATTCCTAAGTCCTGTCACCGTGAGTTTTTCTACTCGACTCATAGCCTTACTCGGCAACGCATAAGCGAGAAGGGAGAGGGGACAGCTGACATGACGTTAACTCTGCCGTCTATCGTTACAGCCTCATAGGCATAACAACATACATCGCATTGCTCTCATCACCCGATTCGATGAGCGCGCTATTGTTCGCATCGAGCAGGGTTATCTTCGCCTGGCGACTGCGCAGGGTAGAGAGTACGTCAATCAGATAGCTTACGTTAAAGCCCATTTCGAGCTCGTCACCCTGATAATCCACCGCAACAACTTCTTCGGCCTCTTCTTGCTCAGGATTGTTAGCAAAAATCCGCAGTTCGCCGTTTGTAAGAACCACTCTTACGCCGCGGTACTTTTCATTAGAAAGAATCGACGCACGACTAAACCCTTGCTTGAGCGCCTGACAATCACCCAAAATCACCTTGTTACCGCCCTTCGGAAGCACACGGTTATAATCAGGGAACTTACCGTCGACAAGCTTTGAGGTGAAGGTAAAGTCAGCAACCGCAGCGCGTATATGGTTCTGACCGAACACCAAGGTGATGTCACCCTCGTCTTCGAGAAGCCGAGCTAACTCCATCACCCCTTTTCGAGGAAGGATGAGCTGCTGAACCGAGGCTATGTCGTTCTTAGATTCAAGCGTCTCCATTGCTAGGCGATGCCCATCAGTTGAGACTACGCGTAAATAATCAGGCGACACCTCAAACAGCATTCCATTTAAATAGTAGCGTACGTCCTGCTGCGCCATAGCAAAACTGGTGCTATCGATGAGCTCGCCGAGCTTTTTCTGTGGCAAGGTAAGGGAGAATGTGTCGGGTTCTTCTTCGACATTAGGAAATTCCGACGAAGGAAGCGTTACCAAAGTGAAGCGACTGCGCCCAGATTTGACTAAAAGCTTTTTCTCGTCGAGAGACACTTCTACCATTGCATCGTCAGAAAGCGACTTACAAATGTCGAGAAGTTTGCGTGCGGGAACCGTTACCGCACCGTGAGTATGTGCAGTCGCGACGCGCGTGCGACCAACCAGCTCAACCTCCAAATCCGTCCCAGTTAATGACAGCTCGTCGTTATTCAATACCAAAAGCACATTCGAAAGCACTGGTAACGTTTGTCGACGCTCGACGACACCGCTGACCAATTGCAACGGCTTTAACAGAGCTTCCCGAGAAATAACAAAATGCATGTCTACTTTTCCTTGTTCGGCGCGCTCCCGCTGGGCACGCCCGTTACTGTTTGTGGAGATCTAATGCCGGGGTTACCGGCCTAACCGGGACTAGCTCGACAGGAGCCTGAGCAAGTTATTGTAATCTTCTTCTATATCGATCGAGCTTTGCCTTAGCTTTGCGATCTGCTTGCACGCATGCATGACAGTCGTATGATCACGTCCACCGAACGCGTCGCCTATTTCAGGGAGGCTATGGTTCGTTAATTCTTTTGCAAGGCACATAGCGACCTGCCTCGGCCGCGCAACCGAACGATTACGGCGTTTCGAGAGCATGTCCGACATTTTTATTTTCGAGTACTCGGCCACCGTTCGCTGAATATTATCGATCGTTACGAGCTTATCCTGAAGCGCAAACAAGTCACGAAGCGCCTCTTTTATCAGCTCAACATTGATCGCCTCGCCCTTAAAACTGGCATGCGCGATTACGCGCTTGAGTGCGCCTTCGAGTTCCCGCACATTAGAGCGAAGCCGTTGTGCAATAAACATCGCCGCATCGTTAGGCAGCGCGACGTTAACAAGCGCTGCCTTATTCATCAATATCGCCGCACGCGTCTCAAGTTCAGGCGGCTCCACCGCTACGGTAAGGCCCCATCCAAAGCGAGATTTGAGGCGCTCCTCAAGCCCGTTTATTTCTTTGTGGTAGCGATCGCTGGTCAGAATAATCTGTTGGCCACCTTCGAGAAGCGCATTAAACGTATGAAAAAACTCTTCCTGTGAACGCTCTTTTCCCGCAAAAAACTGAATATCGTCGATGAGCAACGCATCGACCGACCGGTAGAAACGCTTAAACTCATTAATAGAATTAAGTTGCAGCGCGGTCACCATCGTAGCCACAAAAGTTTCCGAATGAAGATAAACGACCTTCGCATTGGGCTTTTTAGCTTTTAAGTAGTTGCCTATAGCATGCATTAAGTGAGTCTTACCTAATCCCACACCACCATAGATAAAGAGGGGGTTGTAAGCGAAGCCAGGATTCTCGGCGACCTGCATCGCAGCTGCACGCGCTAGCTGATTAGACTTACCTTCAACAAAATTATCAAACGTGTTCTCTCGATTGAGCGCGCCTTGATGGCTAAGCTTGCCTTCGATAATAGTATCGACGCCCGACATCGCCGGGCCAGGTCTCCTATCAAACCCTCGTAAAGGGGTTGTAGACGTCAAAATCGGGCTGGCCTGACGAGGTGAAAGTGAATCTTCACTGTCAGCGCTTAAGCTGATTCTGTTATCAAGTACAGATTCTAGTTTGTGTTCTCGAGACTCGGAGTAAGCCCCGGTTGTGGGAAAAGACTGAGCTTGTTGGCCGCGTGGCGTTTCTCGATTTTGCAGACT
The DNA here is from genome assembly GCA_001438145.1 of OM182 bacterium BACL3 MAG-120619-bin3. Classification (GTDB taxonomy): domain Bacteria; phylum Pseudomonadota; class Gammaproteobacteria; order Pseudomonadales; family Pseudohongiellaceae; genus UBA9145. Next base: position 3,655 of record LICD01000060.1, read on the forward strand.
CTCGGGCGGACTCTCGGGCGCCGCCACGGCGTTAACCGCCCCCGCTGTCGCAACAACAACGCTAGGACCCGCGAGGTCGTAACCTTGACTGGTTGTCACTGATGCAAACACGTCGTCAATGTGACTCAGTAGCTTGGCCTTGACCCAGTCTTGAATAAAGCGGTTGGGCGCTATCAGAAGGAAAGAGAGAAATCTCGTTCCCTCGCGGTCTCGTTGCTCAGACACAGAAGGCCGTAAAGGCCGCAGCCAAGTATTGTAAGCCTGAGCCGGTAGATCGTGACGCAAGGTTTCGAGACAGTCCTGCCAGATAGCGCCGGCGTCTGGTAAAGAAGGTGGTAAGTGTTCGGTAACAGCACTATGGCTGCTTATCCCACGATCATTCATAGCAGCATTTGGCGATCGATTCGTTCGATCTGTCGGTAGCGTTTGCTGAGCGCGAGACACCCTGTCGAAAATATCTGATGACACTATTAAAAGCCCCAGTTAATAGCACTAGCTTTTTAGTCAACGCACGTAGCGCGACTTCGTTGTTTTTATGATCAGCAAGTGTAGCGGCTCACAAAAGAGTTATCCACCGCTAAGAAAATAATGCCCACAGGCCGATACCTATAAAATAGGTCTATTAAACAATAAGTTGCGAGAATTAGCGAAACCGAGATGCAGAGGAGCGCAAAAACTACACACAACTCGCTGCGCCCTTGTGGGTAAGTTACCTGTGGATAACCTGTTATTAAGCTCTGGTTTAGCGCGGTCATACACGCTCGGGTCACCATCGCCCACAAAAACTAGCCTCGGCAAGTCGCTTCAAAAGAGGAAGTGAAAGAGGCTTCTATCGTAGGTGCCCTGAATCAGGGGCTTTTTTGCGAAACAAGCCATTGCATCTTAGCCTCAAAGGCTCTACTATTCGCGTCCCTCTGTTTTAGGGCAAGGTCTGCGCGTTTAACCTAACCGTAAGGTAAGCGCCACGCAAAACAGAAAAAGAATTCGAACAACGACAATCTTGTTGCCTTGTTTGTTTACTCGGCTCGCGCCACGTCGCCACTTATCGACGTAGCTCAGACGCCACTAATTATTTAGGTGTAAGTCATGAAAAGAACATTCCAACCAAGCGTTATCAAGCGCGCACGTACACACGGATTCCGGGCTCGTATGGCAACTAAAGGTGGACGCGCTGTTATCAACCGTCGCCGTGCTAAAGGCCGCGCAAAGCTATCTGCGTAAAGCTAATTGTAGAGAGCAGCGGGAAGCGCCTTAACAAAAAAGCGCCCCGACTCTCTCAATGCAAAACTCGGTGCACTCGGTAAGTTCGAGAAACAAGACTAGTGCTTAGTGCCACTTGCTAGTGAACACCTGGCAACTAGCGAATAGCAAGCAACGAAATAGTATCGTCACTTAAGCACATGCTTCGCAGGGAAGATCCCGCAAAGACCACCCAGACCATGGGGGCACAATGTCTACAGAAGCATTCCCAAAGACCGCGCGCCTCTTAAATGCGAGAGACTACAAACCGGTTTTCGATCATTCTCGCTATAAAGTCTCCAACAAGCACTTTCTGTTCCTAGCCACAGCCTCTCAGGCACGACGACCGCGAATTGGGCTCGTCATCGCCAAAAAACATATCCCCAAAGCAGTCCAACGCAATCGTCTCAAGCGCGCACTGCGCGAAGCCTTCCGGCTACATCAGGCTAACATCCCGCTGATAGATATAGTCGTGCTAGCACGTAAGGATGCTGATAAACTACCGCCCGTTGAGTTACGCAGTATGATAAACAAGCTTATAGACGACATAATCACGCGCGAAGCACGAGACACGAAGGAAAAAGACAAGAAGGCAACAAGGCAACAAGAGACCCTGCATAAATGAGCCTCCTTATAAAGCGGCTAACAAAGCAGCTAACAAAGCGGCTAATTGAGCCACTGAATCGCGCAGTAAATAAAATACTTAGCCCTTTGTTTTTGCTGCTCATACGCTTTTATCAGCTAACCTTAAGCCAGTTCATCGGCCAACAATGTCGCTTCGCCCCGACCTGCTCACATTACACAGCAGAGGCAATTAGGATTCATGGCGCATTAAAGGGTGCTTATCTAGGCGTCACGCGGATAAGCAAATGCCACCCATGGCATGAGGGAGGGGTGGATCTCGTTCCACCGGTAGATCAAGAACGCTAGTGCACTAACCGTACAAAGCGAAAATACTCACTAAAAGACAAGTAGACACGAATGAACTTTATACGTTTAGGCCTTTATACCGCACTCGCACTAGTCACCTACCTAATGTTACTTCAGTGGCAGGAAGACTACCCACAGACAATCGAACAGGCGAGCGGCGCCGAACCAACAACACAAACACAACTCCCGCAAATAGCGCAAAGCGACGTACCCGCGGTCACCTCGCTCGAGCCAGCGCAAGCAAACGTGAGCGCTGATGTCCCAACTCTGCCAGGACAACCCACCGTCGCCATTACAAATCCGGCGCCTGAAACACTCGTCAATATCACCACCAGCAACTTCGTCCTTAGCATCAACACGGTAGGCGGAGACATCGAATACCTCGCGCTACCTAAATACTTAAAAGCCCTCGAACCTGGTGCCGATCCTTTTGTCATTCTTAGCAACGGCGATAGTCAAACCTACACCGCTCCAAGCGGGTTAATCGGGCGAGACGGTATCGACAGCGACAATCGCGCGCGTTATAGCGTCGCTAAAACCGACTATCAACTAAGCGCTGGTCAACAGACACTCGATGTCGATCTCACGCTCACCACAGACAACGGTGTCGAGGTAATCAAACGATTTAGCTTTGCCAAAGACAGTTATGTTATCGATGTCAGCTATCTCATTAATAACCGCTCAGATTCTGAATGGCGCGCAAACGCGTTCGGACAAATCAAACGCAGCAATTTTGATGACCCTAGCAACGCGGGTGGTTTTGGACGCACCTATCTTGGGTTCGTTTCCACCACTCTCGATGATCCCTATTACGAAATCGAATTCGATGACATCGATGACGACGGCGCCAATACCAACACCACAACAGGCGGGTGGATGGCATTCAGCCAACACTATTTTATCAGTGCATGGATAGCTAACGAGCAATCTCAAAATAACTTTACAACGCGCAAGAACAACGCCGGACAGTATTTTGGCGAATTTACCGGCGAAGCAATTACGGTCCCTGCTGGCCAAACTGCGACCTACAGCACGCGCTTCTACGCAGGGCCAAAAGACCAGTATAAGTTAGCCGAAATCTCAGAAAATTTAGATCTAACAATCGACTACAGCTTTCTCTGGTTCTTAGCCGCGCCGATTTACTGGTTACTTACACAGATCAATCAGTTCATAGGTAACTACGGATTCTCAATTATTCTCTTAACAGTGAGCGTGAAGGCTCTATTCTACAAACTCTCGGAAACCCAGTACCGGTCAATGGCAGGTATGCGCCGGGTGATGCCGAAGATGCAGAAGCTGAAAGAAAACTACGGCGACGACCGCGTAAAAATGCAGCAGGCCACCATGGAGCTGTATAAAAAAGAGAAGATCAATCCGTTTGGCGGCTGTTTGCCGATGCTCGTACAGATGCCGGTATTCATCGCACTCTACTGGGTTCTTCTCGAAAGCGTCGAGCTCCGGCATGCGCCGTTTATGCTTTGGCTAACTGACCTCAGCGTCAAAGACCCCTATTTCATTCTTCCTTTACTCATGGGCGGAACGATGTTCCTACAGACATCACTAAGCCCAGCCCCTGCTGACCCTATGCAGGCGAAAGTAATGAAGCTTATGCCCATTATGATGACTGGTATTTTCCTTTGGTTTCCAGCGGGACTCGTTCTGTATTGGTTCACCAATGCGGCGCTAGGAATACTGCAACAATGGTATATCACGCGCAAAATCGAAGCGCAGTACGAAGCCAAAAAGAGTTAGCTAATTTATTGTCGAAAAGCCACGTGAATCATCTCACTACCGATACCATCGCAGCGCTCGCCACAGCACCGGGTAAAAGCGGAATCTGTGTCGTGCGGGTATCGGGACCGAGTTCGGGCACTGTTGCTAAACAAATTCTCGATTTCGATCCAACCCCGCGAACAGCACACCTATCAAGATTCAAAGACGAACACGGCGACACTATTGACGAAGGCATTGCGCTTTTTTTTAAAGGTCCAGCCTCGTTTACTGGCGAGGATGTGCTCGAGCTTCAGGGTCATGGCGGACCTAGTGTTCAAAAACTACTGCTAGAGCGTGTACTCAATCTAGATGTTAGGCTTGCCAATCCTGGAGAGTTTTCAGAGCGAGCTTTTCTAAACAACAAGATTGATCTAGTCCAGGCAGAAGCTATAGCCGACCTTATTGATGCTAACTCAGCGCAGGCCGCGCGATCAGCAATACGAACACTAAGCGGTGAATTCTCGAACAAAGTGAATCATTTAGTGGCCGAGCTGACCAAGATTCGCGTCAACATCGAAGCCGCTATCGACTTTAGTGATGAAGACATCGATATCATTACCGAATCTCGTGTAAGAGAAGGTCTTCGAGAAATCACCCAAACCCTTTCCCTCGCGCTCTCTCAAGCCAACCAAGGTATGTTGCTAAAGGAAGGCATGCACGTTGTTATTGCGGGTGAGCCTAATGCTGGAAAATCTAGCCTACTCAATGCACTCCTTGGGAGTGAGTCGGCTATCGTAACCTCGATAGCAGGTACTACGCGTGATCTGTTGTCAGAGCGCCTTCAAATCGAGGGTATGCCTGTACATATTACCGACACCGCTGGGCTTAGACGCAGCGACGACGTCGTCGAACAGGAAGGCATAAGGCGAGCCGGCGAGGCAGTAAGACAAAGCGACAAAATTCTCTTGGTCATAGACAGCACTGCGGTAGAAATTACCTTACAGCAACTTGTTAAAACAGACGAAGTAAACAATCACCACGAGCTCTCACTGTCACTCATTCCGCAATTGTTATTAGATGAACCCGGTCTCTTCGCAAAGACCCTCGTTGTGTTTAACAAAGCCGATTTAACACCGGGGGCGAGCATAGGCGCTGGCACTGTCTACGTGCCTACTCTGTTAAAAGAACAAGAGGGAGTCCCGGCAACGCTCGATACGATTACATTAAGTGCAAAGCTAAACGAAGGAATTGATGGGCTTCGCGAGGCACTAAAGGAGGCCATTGGGTTTAATTCGATGGTCGAGGGCGCATTTGTCGCACGCGAGAGACATCTGCTCTCGCTCAAAGCAGCGCGTAAGCTTATTGCCTCCGCAGAACAATGCTTTGTAGACGCAATGCCGTTCGAACTCGCTGCAGAAGACTTAAGGCTTGCTCAACATGAACTGGGTAAAATAACCGGCCAGATAAGTAGCGATGATTTGCTCGGAGAGATCTTCTCAAATTTCTGTGTGGGCAAATAAGTCGCTCGCGCACAGGCTATAAACAGCCTATCCACACTTTTCGAGAAATACAGTCGCTGTGCATAACTTGCCTCTAGCGTGGTATCAAATGCCAATAACTCGACTTTATCAGCAATATACCTGTGTATAAAAAAGGATAACTTATCAGCTCTTTATCCCTCGCCTTTTTTATCCACATTAATCCATAGCTTCGAGACCCCTTAACCACAGCCTAATCACCCACTTTACTTTTTCTTAACTTACTGATTTTTAATACTTAAATTGACTTAACCACAGATAAACACCTAGCTATATTTATCTATATTAACTCTCTAACGTTCACCTAACGAACGGCAAGCTAGCAAGGGATAGGCTTGTTTAAAAAAGAAAAGGGTTGGTTGTTTTTTAACCTAAACTGCAATAAAGCAATTCACTAATACGCTGAATTCTATATACTTCTCCTCCCGTCGACGCCAAGCGCTCGATTTACCGTCTTACACTGACAGCGACCAAAGGAATCTAGAGGCAACCATGACGACTGTGCCCCTGACAACGATGGAATACCCTTCTACCTTCGATGTAATTGTTATCGGTGGTGGGCATGCCGGAACGGAAGCCGCTTTAGCGTCGGCTCGTCAGGGTGTGCCAACCATGCTAATCACTCACAGCATCGACACACTTGGGCAAATGTCCTGTAATCCGGCTATTGGCGGTATCGGCAAAAGTCACCTGGTCAAAGAAATCGACGCGCTCGGCGGTGCAATGGCCATTGCGACCGACAAGGCCGGCATTCAGTTTCGTGTGTTGAATGCGAGCAAAGGCCCCGCAGTGAGAGCAACGCGCGCGCAGGCGGATAGGACGCTCTACAAGGCAGCCATTCGCGAAATATTAGAGTCACAGCCCAACCTTAGCCTGTTCCAACAAGGTGTAGACGATCTGCTTATCGAAGACGGTAAAGTACGCGGCGTCATTACACAGATGGGTGTGTTGATTCGCGCCAATCAGGTGGTATTAACGGCTGGAACATTCTTAGGTGGCAAAATACACATAGGCCTCGAAAGTAGTTCAGGCGGACGCGCTGGCGATCAGCCGTCGATAGCGCTAGCCGACCGTCTACGCAGCCTCCCTTTCAGGGTCAACAGACTAAAAACAGGTACGCCACCTCGAATCGATTCACGTTCGGTAGACTTTTCCGTTATGCAGCAGCAGGCAGGCGATATGCCACTACCCGTGATGTCGTATCTTGGCACTGCCGACGATCACCCCGAGCAAGTGAACTGCCATATCACCTCTACCAACGAAGAATGCCACGACATTATCCGAGGTGGTCTCGATCGATCGCCAATGTATACCGGCGTTATAGAAGGAACAGGCCCGCGTTATTGCCCGTCTATCGAAGACAAGGTCATGCGCTTTGCCGATAAAAACTCACATCAGATTTTCGTTGAGCCCGAGGGGCTAACGACAAATGAGCTTTATCCCAATGGCATCTCAACGAGTTTACCCTTCGACGTCCAAGTTGAGATGGTGCGAAAAATCAAGGGCTTTGAAAACGCCCTTATTACGCGTCCAGGGTATGCGATTGAGTATGATTTCTTTGATCCTAGAGACCTCAACTACTCGCTCGAAACCAAATTTGTTAAAGGCCTCTATTTTGCTGGTCAAATAAATGGAACGACAGGTTACGAAGAGGCTGCAGCGCAAGGCTTGCTTGCTGGCCTGAATGCTGGCCTCGCTGCGCGCGGCAAAGATTCTTGGTGCCCGCGACGAGATCAGGCTTATCTAGGTGTGTTAGTCGACGATCTTATTTCACTCGGAACAAACGAGCCGTACCGTATGTTCACGAGTCGCGCCGAATACAGACTGACCCTACGCGAAGACAATGCAGACCAGCGGCTGACCCCGATAGGCCGTGAACTCGGCTTGGTGAACGACGTAAGATGGAACTTTTACTGCGATAAACAGGCGCATATCCAGCACAGGCTTACGTGGCTTAAAAAAACGTGGTTACAACCCAATACCAAAGAATCAGCACAAGTAGACACGTTCCTCGAAAAACCCCTGTCGCGTGAATACAGCCTCGCCGATCTGCTTGCACGCCCCCGTGTAACCTACGAGGGGTTATCGGGTGCGCTTGAAGGCAGCGATAAAGCGCTTTCGGCGTACAGCGTCGA
>LICD01000061.1 GCA_001438145.1 OM182 bacterium BACL3 MAG-120619-bin3
TTTTTGACTGCCCTCAACATTTACCTGCTCGCAGGTCTTTCACGTTAATTCTCATTTGCCCCGCCAACAGACGAAACACTTTTTCTTTCTTTCAGCTAACTTCTTGCCAAATTTTTGCTTACTTCCTGCTAAGACATCTAAAACCTATCAGAGCCACTTAACAAAACCTTTAAAAAAGGTGGTGCTCACACCAGGAGTTGAACCTGGGACCTCTTCATTACCAATGAAGTGCTCTACCGCCTGAGCTATGCGAGCGAAAAACTAGCACCATTGGAGTTCACACCGACGGCGCGAGCCTCTGAAAAATGGAGCGGGTAGCGGGAATCGAACCCGCGCAACCAGCTTGGAAGGCTGGGGTTCTACCGCTGAACTATACCCGCCTGTAACTTGCGTAGAGACGACAACAATTTCGCAACCCTATGAATCATAAAGATTTATATGGTGGAGGGGGGTGGATTCGAACCACCGAAGCTTGCGCGTCAGATTTACAGTCTGATCCCTTTGGCCACTCGGGAACCCCTCCTACAAGATTCCCCAAGGGACAAATAACCCTCGGCTCTCTTACACAGGAGCGGCATTTTATGGGAATTGCCTACGAGGTGCAATCGTCTTACGCAGAAAAAGCGCAGAAAAAGCGTAGATAGGGCGCTATAGCTGATCAGATTCGCTCACCTTAACCAAGCCAGTGTTGATCAGGGGTCTTAAAGGAGGTTCCGCTGCTGAACTCGAAGACTGCGCCGAAGGCATCTCTGTCATGCTATGCCAAGCCATATAGCCGATATTAGCCACAGCTAACACTAGTATGATGTAACGCAAATCCATCTCCAACGAGCTGCATAGACTCGAGATAATCGGCTCTGTCCTCTAAAAAGCTAAAGACAAGCCTTCCAAAACCAAATCTGGCACCAGCTTAGCACCGCGACTGAGCAGATGAGGCATCAATTCGACAGCCCCGCCGCCGGTCACCAGCAACTCACACTCACTCCCCCCTGCGCTCGCGTCCTCGAGTGTAGAAACGATAAGCGCGACCGCTGCCGCCAGGCTGCCATGATAAACCGCCTCATCAGTAGAATGACCTAGACCCGAACCCCCCAGCTGGAAACCCGCATCGAGCCGAATTCGGGTATTCTCTTCAAGGCTACGCCGCATAAGCGCAAGCCCTGGCAGGATATAACCACCGCAGTGTTCCCCGAGCGCATTAAGCTTATCGACTGTCAGTGCCGTACCACAATCGACAACAAGACATGCCTTAGACGAAGCCGCGTTCGCTGCCAGCATAGCAAGCCACCTATCAACGCCCAGTCTGCTAGGGTCAGGATATCGAATGGTGACACCGGCATGTCCTTGCACAACTCGAGCGACCTGAGGATCGAGAGAAAAGAGGTCGCGGCATTCGGCAACAAAGTCGGCCAAGGCATCCGGCGAGCGGACACTGGCGATCCTTACTCGGCCTATTGGAGTGTGAGAGTCGGCTACTCCTCCACTGACCGCGCGACTGGCTATAGCTTTGGCAATGTCGCTCGGGGTGGAAGCAACGCTTGTTGCCGACACGCCGCTCTCATCGCGCAGCCGCCATTTAAGCCTCGTATTGCCTGCATCAATCTCAATATCCACTCTTACTCTCCAGCGGGCCTCAGCGAAGGACTGAGTTCGCCCCCTTCGACACGCAGCAATGTGCCCGAATTGTCTGTCCCTTCTTTTAATAGCAACAGCGCACCGGTGGAATCAACGCCGCGGCTAACGCCCAGCAAGCGGTGTTCGCCTTGCTCGACAGCGACCCGTTTGCCCAAATAGTAGTCTGCCTCATTCCATCGAACAACGAACGACTCGAAGCCCTGTGCAATAAATTGATCGATATCTCGCGATAGCTGATTAAGCAGCGCAGTGCAGAGCGCTTCCTGTGTTACCTCCTCGCCCATGATTTCGGCCAAATCAACTGTTGGTCTGTCGAGATTTAGCGCCTCCTGAGTGGCTAAATCGATATTGATCCCAATACCCATCACGACATGACAAAGATCGGCCTCTTGACGAAGCTCGAGTAATATCCCACCAAGCTTACGCCCATGATAAACGAGATCGTTCGGCCATTTGAGACTGATCTCGGCTGCCCCAAGCGAGGCCAGCGCCGTTCTCACAGCCATTCCAACCACGAGACTCAGACCCTGAAGAGCATCTGGCGCAAGCGTAAAACTCCTCATTAGTGACAGATAGAGTCCTGCTCCCGGCTTGCTAACCCAAGCTCTTCCTCGGCGGCCCCGCCCCGCTGTCTGACTCTTTGCAATTAACACCGTCGGCAGGCAGTGAGCCTTTTCGTCCAAGCACTTGAACTGGCGCAGCGCTTCGGCATTAGTCGAGTCGATTTCGTCAAAGAGCTGCACACTGAGCGTATGGCCTCCATGGCAGGACAGCTCCCCTGTCCAGTTCTTGTCACTTAATAGCATCAGCGCATTACCCTTGCTCACAATACCCTTCTCTTTCGCTACTCTAGGCACCGGCAACAAAAAACCCGCCTAGCACGATGCTGGCGGGTTTTTGCTTTCAGTCAGGCCGCGCTCAGCTAAACAACGGCAGCCTATAGCCTTTAACCTATAACCTATAACCTATAACCTATAAGAGAGTCGGCTTAATCCGATCGAACCTACACTTGCTCGTCAGCAACATCGAGTTTTTCGCCGCGACGTATTTTCCCAATCACCGAGAAAGCCTCGAGCACTACGATAATACTCGCGCTCATCACAGCGAGGCTAAGCGCCATTAACAGCCACTTCTCGCCACGGTAATAGTCGACGAGATACCACGCACTCGCCCAAAACGCGACCACGATGATAAAGATCATTGGCACCAGCGTGTAAATAGCAGGGCGACCAAGGCGCATCAGGAAGATTGAGATAACCAGCAGTGTGAGTGCTGCGAGGATCTGATTAGATGCTCCGAACAACGGCCAGATAACCATGCCGCCATCGCCAGGGTAGCCGCCGTTAGACGCACCGAAGGCGAGGATCAAACAGGAGAACACAGCAACGAGAGTGGAGATGATGTTGTTCTTAAGCGGGCCTATCTCATAGATGTTGCCCCATTCTTGAATAATATAGCGTTGCAGACGTAAGCCTGCATCCATTGTCGTGCCGGCGAACAACACCACCATTACCGCGAGCATAGTCTCGCTAAAGCTTATCGGAATACCCCAGCCTTCGGTTATCAACGCTGCGCCGCCGGCGATAAAGGCACTCGCCCCACCGCTGCCAAAACCCGAATAAATAGTGTTCCAATCGGCTGCGTTGGCAGCGTAGAGAGAACCGGTCACCGCCGTAATCGTAATCAGCGCCAGCGTGCCTTCACCCAACGCACCGAGGTATCCGACGAAACGCGCGTCTCTCTCATTACTCAGTTGCTTAGAACTCGTGCCGGACGACACGATGCCGTGGAAACCTGAGAGCGCACCACAGGCAATAGTCACGAAGAGAATTGGGAATATTGGTGGCGTATTCTCAGCGAGGTTTTCGTTAATCATTGGCGCTGTCACTTCAGGCAGGGTAAGCAGTACCGCACCGTAGAGCACAAAAAGACCAACCACGAGCTGCGCACCGTTAATGTAGTCGCGCGGCTGCAGCAGCAACCAAACAGGAAGACTCGAGGCAATACCTGCGTAAACAAACAAGAGAATGATCCAGTTGCCATTAGGACCCAAACCGAAGATGTCGGCGGGTAGTTCCAGCGGCATCACGCTGCCGATGTAGATAGAGAAATAGAGAATAACGACGCCGATAATCGAGATCAGCAAGAGATTGTATTGCTTTCGAATCAGGACGCCGATGCCGACCGCAACCGGAATGGCGGCCCAGGCTGGGAATACAGACGTGGGAATTTCGACCATCTCGCTCGCAATGATTGTGCCAAACACGGCATTAACCATGAGCAATAGTAAGAAGATCACCACCATAAAGAGCGCGCGCGTACGTTTGCCCACCACGTCTTCGGATAAAGCCCCTATCGACTTCGCCTTGTGGCGAGTGCTTGCCCAGAGTGCGCCCATGTCGTGAACGCCCGCAAAAAATATCGAGCCAAAAGTGACCCATAAAAGCGCTGGCCCCCAGCCCCAATAGACGGCAATTGCGGGGCCGACAATCGGCGCAGCTCCGGCAACCGAGGTGAAATGCGCACCCCAAAGGACAAACTTGTTGGTTGGTACGAAATCGATGCCGTCGTTGAATGTGTGCGCCGGTGTTACGTAGTCCGGGTCGAGTCGATAGATTTTTTCTGCAATAAATTTAGAGTAGACGAACCAGCCGAAGGTAAAGCCGATTAGTCCGAAGACGATGATAAAGACCGAGGACATTGAATTTTCTCCCGAATTATTATTATGGGCGCGAGCCTAGAAGGACTCTGCATCATAGCAAGGCTCTGTCTGCGCGCAAACCGAATTAGTGCCCTAAGACACGAACGAAAACGGCATTAAAGCAAACGTAGCCCAATTCAAAAAAACACCCTCGCGGGTGTTTCTTCGTTTGCTTGGCAACGCAATCGCTGCCAAACCTTCAACTACCGACTAATTATTGGGTTCTGCTGCGTGGTAGGTCCAATAGCCGATAAACATCTCGTCCCAACTTTGCAGCCCAAAAGTTAACTCTTTACTTGGATCAGGGTTCGCCGGATTGTACTCGGAGTTATCGAATGAACCGGTCACGTGCACTTTGGTGCCCGCGGGTAATTCCATCGCCTCTTCAAGCTGATAAGTCGGCTGCCATGCGTAGCTGTAATTGGGCACACTTAAGAGGTCTTGCATGCGGCCATCGGGCATCTGCGCCGTAAATTTCATGTCTTTACCGCGGAAATGCATGTGTGCCCGCAGGCCCGTCACCACAACGTCTTCTTGGAAGGTATAAGCTGCCTTGACCTCATGGTCTTTCGCATAAGCTGGAATTCTAAAACTCGCGGCTACCGAGCGAGTAAAATTTTCATGGGCGGGCGGCTCATCGTACATGTAGAGACCTAAGACGGTTTCATCTACAGTCGCCTTGCCATTGGTAGTGTAGTGGAATTGCAGAGACAACTTATGCCCTGCAGGGATGAACACTCCAGTGTCCTCTGGGAAAGTCATCGCATCAACCTTGCCTGGTGCATAGCCCTCGAGGAAGCGCCGAGCAACCGAGGTGGTATCCGCTTCGCCGCCCTCAAAGGCTTCGTCGGGCGCAGTCACATAAGCCAGCAGGTGATGCAATACAGACTCATCGCCTGCGATGAACTGCACACTCTTGACCCACTTGTCTTCGGTAAAGGGGAGTTCGACATCGATATCGACATAGTCGAGCACGCCGGTGGCCGGGATTTCCATGGCTGGCGCTTTGATAATGAAGTCAGGCTCGCCTAGTTGCCATGCTTTACGATCTGGAAATTGAACTTCGGCGAGCGGATCAACAGCCGCCGCGCCGCGCGGAGCACCCGCGTCGATCCAGCCGATCAACTTCTCGATCTGGTCGCCGCTTAACGCGCGATCATTATCGAAGTGGCCAATCGCAGGATCGACCTGCATCGGAGGCATGCGCTTGGTCAACAACACTTCACGAATCATCGGCGACCAACCCTGAAGCATCAGGTGGCTGTCGAGTGCGAAAGGCCCGATACCACCTTCCCTATGACAAGAGGCGCATTGCTCGATCACTATGGGCGCAACATCAGTCGCATAGTCGGGGGGTGTCGCTGCGATAGCGTCGAGGGAAGGGAATGACAACTCACAGCCAGACAGGCTCGCCGCAGCTATTGCGTCTTTCCCGCTGAGCTTGGCTTCGATGGAGGCGTCTGCTGAGTCAAGGTCTCCGGCATAAAATGAGGAGAGGCGAGCGGGGTTCAATACGGTAACCTCTCCCGCTTTCGTCAGCCCCAACGTGCGGGTAACGAGTTGGCTGCTATCGAGCATGAACGGAAGCTCTATCGCAAACGACGCCTGCGCGCTGCGCGCTGCATCGATGGTCGCGCTAGGCGTTGCGTTGATTATGCCGAAGACGATGTCTCTGTCTCGCCATGTTGCTTCTAATGCTTCAAATTGATCGACCTGACTCTGCATCGAGCCACAGCTTGCGTCAAACGCCATGAGGACGAGGGCTTCTTTATCGCCGTAGCGACTGAGTTGGTGAAATTCACCTGCACTATCAATCAGGGCGAAGTCGCCAACCCGCGCTGGTGCAGCGCCTATTGCTTGGGTCGCGAGCAATGCGCCAGCAAGTAAAAAAGATGCAGCTACAGACCGATTAACCATTGCTACTATTCCTTAAATGTAGAGCCTCTGAGTGTAGCTCAAAATACACTGCCGCCTCGCTCTAAAGCATTACTTTTTGTAACAAGATTTAACGCAGCGCCACTCGCTAGCCTTACGACTCACGGGGCTTTTTATTGCTTAGGCCATCGCTTAGGTTATCGCTCGGACCATAGCTCGATAAGGGCTCGATTAACGCAAACCTTCGGAACACCTCATACATCGCCCAGACCGCGCCTGCGATGATTAAAAGTAACATTGCCCAGCGCATGAGCGACGCGAAAAAAATGCTATCGACTATCGGCATGGCTAATTGATATTCACTGAACGTCGTTCCGCGTTCTAGCATCCAATGCCACGCGCTGTGCGCAATGAGGGCTGACAGCAGAATCGTGCCGATTCGCTCTTGCACGAAACGCGAGAACAGCACACTGAGCAGTGGAATAACCAACAGCAAAATAAACAGTTGCCCAAGCTCGACACCAACATTAAACGCAAGAAGCGATGAGAACAGGTGTCCGCCAGCAAACTGGAGCGTATCGCTGAAGAGGAATGAAAAGCCAAACCCGTGAATCAACCCAAATGCGAAAGTCACTACCCAGCGATGTTCGAGTCTCGCCCCGACAATATTCTCGAAGGCCATGTAAACAATCGACAGCGCAATCAGCGTCTCGATAAGCGGCGGAAACCAAAGCACATTGGGCGCAAGTCCGAACGCCGAGCTAATCAGCGTAATCGAGTGCGCGATAGTAAACGAGGTCACAACGGGAATTAGCCCACGTAATGAGCGGAGTGGAATCACTAGGCAGAACAGAAAGAGAAGGTGATCGGTACCTTCTAGGATGTGTTCGAAACCCATCACTACGAAGCGGAGCGCAGCCTGATGCCAACGAGGGTCTAAATCGACAACGCCTGGATTGCCAATGTAATTGAAAATGCGCTCGGCGCCACCGGGCACAATAAACCTTAGTACCGTTGTCGTTTCATTCGCCAGCGTCCCAAGCAATGGATCGACGCTGAAGTCCGAACCCTCGTCCAAAATGGGGTAGGTGACCATGACATCGAGCACGCCTTGGCGCCAATAAAGATTAGCCGAGTCGGCCAGCGGCTCGCTGAGGATATTCTCGAGCGCGCGATCGTAGTCGACAAACGAGCGGTCGGAGGGTAATTCGACCCGGACCGCTCCCAATTGCTTCTCGGTTAACTCGACGCCGTTCTCGTAGAATTTGAAAGACTCGGTGATGTAAACCCTTGCCGCGTCTCTGATAGCGAAGTCGGCCTCCGAGATTTGAATAAACCCCGGGCCTCGAAGAGGAAAGCTGATTTCTCCAAACGCCTCCATCGGCACCCTTAACAACGCAGTGAGTGTATTGCCTTCGGGCTTTACAAAGGCGTTAACAGTGATTCGACTCGGAATATCATGGGCCTGAGTAACGGCGGGCAGGAAGGTACACAGCAACACCAGTAACGCACCAAGGCGGCTGCCAAGGCGCGACAAATGATGGACGAAAGTCTGCGACGAATCTTGCACATCGATGCGGCTCATGAAATTTACTCCATTAAATTCAGCGATTTATGGCTTAAAAACGCGCTCAATTACGCATCTCTTAAAAACGGCCGTCGAGTATACTGCCTGCCTAGAAATGAGTATACTCCGGACGACTCTGGAGAGTATTCACGCCCGTGAAGCGGGCCTATGGAGGTTATAAAAATGAGAAAGTCTAAGTTGTTTATCGGCGCGGCATTAGTCGTTGCCTTGGTTGCACTGGGGGTGGGGCAATCTAAGATTCAGGAGCCAAGCGTTGCGGCGAGCAACGGCGTCATGGCGCCACATTTCCTTGTCGATCCTTACTGGCCAAAGCCACTGCCTAACAACTGGGCGATGGGTAATACAATCGGTGTAGACGTCGACGAACGCGATCACGTGTTCATCGTTCACCGCAACGATGCGTCACAATTCGGTGGCAACACTGAAATCGGTCTGCAGGGCGGCGTCGCCGAGTGCTGCACACCGGCACCACCAATCATTGAATTCGATGCAGAAGGCAATGTAGTAAACGCATGGGGCGGCCCTGTTGAAGGCGCACCTTATGTTTGGCCTGCTTCTAACCACGGTATCGAAGTTGCTCCCAACGGCGACGTCTGGATTGGCGGCAACGGCGGCGGTGACTCACACGTACTCGTATTCTCACGCGACGGTGAGTACATCCGCACTATCGGCATGCAGGGCGAAGGCCGAGACAGCAATAGCAAGACTCACTTCGCGCGCGTAGCTGAAATCGCGATCGATGTCGAAGCGAATGAAGCTTACTTCGCTGATGGCTATCAGAATCGCCGCGTTGCTGTTGTCGACGTCGCTACTGGCGCATTCAAGCGTTACTGGGGTGCTTACGGCAACACGCCTGATGACACTGCAGACGTCACCTATGTTCCTGGTCAGCCTGGTCCGCAACAATTCCGCGGCCCGGTTCACTGTGCAGAGCCTTCGAATGACGGCCTAGTTTATGTGTGTGACCGCGGCGCCGACCGGGTGCAGGTTTTCCGCAAAGACGGCACCTATGTGCGCGAGGTTGTTTACAACCCAGCGACGTTAAACCAAGGTTCAACTTGGGATATCGCGTTCTCGCGTGACGAAGAGCAAAAATACATCTACTTAGCGGATGGCCAGAACTTCAAGATCTCGGTTATCGACCGCGAGTCAATGGAGGTTCTCTACACCTTCGGTCAAGGCGGTCGTCAGCCTGGCACATTCTATGCGCCACACAGCATCGCAACTGACTCAGCAGGCAATGTCTACACGACTGAAACCTACGAAGGCAGCCGAGTGCAAAAGTTCGTCAACCAAGGCATCCGCGCGGTTACTGTCCGCAACAATGCGCCAACTTGGCCGACTAGCGAGCTCTAAACTTCCGTTTGGACAGCGCGTAAAAGAAACCGCAGCGCCCTCTAATTTGAGGCCCTGTGGTTTTTTTTTGCTCGAGAAATTAGGCTAAAGTTAAGCGCGATGCCTTGAACATGCCGCAACGGTCATTTATTCTCAGGCCTCGGTTTTGCGCACAGAAACTCCTGCGCGCACGGTAAGACAATGGCTCATTTAGTCAGTTAGGGAACAACTCATGACGCAGCTCAGAATCAAAGCGACACCGCCTTTCACCTTTTGGGTTTTTGCCAAAAAATGCATGCCCGCGCGTGCTATAAGATTAGCCTCGGTGCTGACTGCGATTGGCGCGCTTGCGGTGGGTAGCGTGTCTGCGCAGAGCGAGATTGAAATCGCGACAGCCTTTTCCGGTGGCAAGCTCACTGAGCTCAGCGGCATGAAAACAACCCTTTCGGTGCAGGCCTTCGCCGATGAACGCGAGGTTAGCGACCCACGAGTGATCTTTACGGGTGAACTTGCCGATGGCGGGGTTGCAATGGCTAGTCGTCCCTTGGCGGAAATTGTTGGTGAAGCAATGCACAGTGCCTTTGCCGCGAGCGATGCGCGTCTGGCTGGTGATGAGGCAGGCATGCGCTTGGCCGGTACGCTGGTCGCAACAGACGCTGCGTTAGTCGACAGAGCTGGGGTAGAGTCTTTGCAGCTCACGCTGAGAACAAGTATTCAGCTGGTCGAAGGTACGCGTATTGTTTGGCAGACAAAACTGTTTGGTCGCGGCACAGTCCCACTGAGCGAAGGCGCCGCAGCCGCTGTAAGCAAGGCTCTAGATCGCCTCATCGAAGAGCTGCTAATCGACGATTACTTCCTCGCCGAGATTCGCTAGAGCCTACTCGCCCTCACTAAAAAAGAGTGGCCGCCCTAGCGACAGCCGAGCTGGGTGTCCAGAGTCTCGCGGCCAAACTCAGCTCTTTCCCAATCTGGGAAAAATTGCAGCCCTGTTTCGGTCTCGATCTCTGCAAGTGTGCTTCTGGCCTCGCAATGATGCAGGTATACGCCGAAAGCTTGATCGAATCGGAACACGCTTAACGCGCCACTCGGGGTTGCAACAAGCTTGAAGAAGGCGACTGGCAGGTCTGTCTCGGCTGTTGAAGGCTCGTGTGATGGATCAGGTTCTGGGCCGTAAATAGGCCCAGTAACAACGTAGACATCACCGCGGCGATTGACCAGATTACGAAGCGACCATTCGAGTCCCGACCAAGCGCCCCTGTCGAGATTCACTGTGCGCAATGTGCTTGCAGACAACAGGTTGGCTTCGTGCCAGTAAGGCGTTGCTGCAACACTGACCAACGGGATTAGCCTTGCTCTAATCAATCCGAGCGCCTCGGCTGATTGATCTTGAACAGCGATAGTCTGCTCAAGACCCGGCAAATCTGAATCGTCGACCCAGTCACGTGACAGGCTCGTGGCAATGCCCAGCGCTCCCGGACGCATTCGGTAGGCGAGCCAGTCGGCCGCACCCCGATCCGAGTTAAAAGATAGCGCATAGATAGCACGGGCAATAAGTTGATTGCCTGCATTCATTTCTATCGGGCAACCTTTAAGGCAGTGCGCCACGCGATATTCAGCGGCGAATCCCGTGTTCGCGACAACGAACCAAAGGCATGCTATTAGTCGTAATACGACTGGAG
>LICD01000062.1 GCA_001438145.1 OM182 bacterium BACL3 MAG-120619-bin3
AACAGCATGTTAGTAACGCGAGGACTTACCGAAATGGCGCGGTTTGGGCGGTCACTCGGCGCCGACCCGATGACCTTCTTGGGCCTATCAGGTGTTGGGGATCTTGTTGTCACCTGTTCTTCTCCGTTGAGTCGAAATTATCGATTAGGCTATGCGCTAGGGCTTGGGCAGACTATAGACGCGGCGACGAAGGAAATCGGACAGGTTGTCGAAGGCGTCAACACAGTGCGGTTAGTGAAAAAGCGCGCCGAGGAACTCGGGATTTACATGCCTTTAGCGTCGGGTTTGTACTCGGCCTTATTCGAAGGCGCCAGCCTCGACGCAATCATCTCCTCACTAATGGCGGGAGAACAGGCGCTAGATGTCGAATTTGCCGCTCAAGACGACAAGCAAATCGGATCGAGCGTTTAAGTTTTGAATGCTGGTTAGGATATAGAATTAGCATGGCGCTCTCTAGCGTCAATACCGTTAGCGTCAATACCAATCGCAGGGAGAATAACTATGTCGGAACAAATCGACGAATTAGTCGAAAACCTTAAGCGCCCCTCACTTTGGAAGCGCGTGTTCTTCACCTTGGGTTTTGCGCTGCTGTTTAATATTATTTTGGTCCCTTTGGTTCTCCTCATGGTGTTGGTGCAGGTCGCTTTCTCTCTGTTTGCTGGTGAGAAGAATCGCAATTTGGCTGACTTGAGCGAAAAATTAGTTGCCTATCTTGTCGAAGTGCTCGGCTTTCTGCTGTTTACGACAGAACATAAGCCTTTCCCCTTTAATGATTTTCCCGGATCGGGTGAGATAAACCCGTCAGCAGAGGATGTCGTCGAGAGTGAGATTGCCCGAAGTGAAAGCGCTCAAGCATCCGAATCAGACGAACGGGTCTCGGAGGAGGGCGAGGCTGAACGAGAGAATGAGGCTACTGATAAAATGCGCGGGCCTAGTGCTACGCCGCAAGGATAGCCCACGGTGCTTGTGGTCTTAGTGCGCCATGGTGACGCCGCATTTGGCGTTCCAGACGCCACGCGTGAACTGACCTCGCGGGGCAAAGAAGCAGTGCAAAATGCCTTTCTGACTTATCGAGATTTTCGGCATCGCGGTATCCTTGGCAGCAATGATGCGAAGGGGGGTCTTGGCAGAAGTGCTAGCTTTCGTTTAATAGCGAGTCCTTTTCTTCGCGCTCAACAAACCGCTGAGCTGATCATCAAGGGCATGGAGGCGGACGGTTTGCAGTCGCCTGCGGCTACCAGTAGTTTCCTCGAACCCGAAGCAGACCCCAAAGACGTCGTTGCGCTAATTGAAAAAGCTCACACACAAGGCGTTACTGAGCTTTGGCTAGTTGCGCATAATCCACTCTTATCGACACTGCTTAGCCTGCTCGTAGACGGTGAATGCCAGTCTCAGTCGCCTCTCGCGACTGCCGAAATAGTTGAGCTAGAGGTCGAATGGGTCGGGCTCGGGTGTGCTACTGTAGGCTTTCGCGCTTAGACTTTTCGATTTGAGTCCTCAGGAGTACCTAATGCAGTCATCGTTTTTCCCTCAACATTGCGTTACATCCGACTCGCCGCAATTCACCTCGTCATTCGCTAAATTCTCCGCGTCATTGGGCTTATTGTTACTCGCACTCCTGTCGACTCCTGCACACGCTCAATCGGCAGGCGAGCAGACTGCGGGAGCCGACCATCCCTTGCTTATGCGGTTTCCTGATTCAGAGATCGTGGAATATGACAGGACCAACGAGCTAAACCACCAGTTAGTGCTTGGCACGTTGCAACGGACTCGTGGTGAGGTGGTGCCTGAGTCTGCGGAGCGGTTAAAAGGGCGCGTTACACGCATTGTTTACGCTATTCCATCGGACTACCAAGTCAGCGACGTAAGGGAATTTTTCGCTCAACAGTTGCGCGAACGCGGTGACAGCATTTTGTTTTCTTGCGAAGGACGCGCATGCGGCAGCAGTAACTATTGGGCTAACGATATTTTCAAACGCCGTATTCTTTATGGCCCCGAGCGCAATCAGTATTACCTGGCCGCGCGAAGCAATACAGCGCTCGAAAATGATCCTTTCCTTGCGCTCTATCTTATCACTCGCGCCAACAAGCGGCTTTATGCCTACGTTGAAATTATTGAAAGTGAGATTGCCGTTGTGCCACAGGCATTAGTCAACGAAGGCTTGCTGGCGGCAACGCTTAGGGAGAAGGGCAGCGTTGTGCTTCCCTGGGTTCAGTTTAATACTGCCGATGGAGGCGAAGAAGAGCTTGATGATCCCTCCGCGCTCGATTATTTGGTGAGGCTGCTGCGGACAGACCCGGAAATCCGCGTTTATCTAGTGAGCCACCTGAGTGGACCCGAGCGCTCCTTGGAAAGCCTGCTTGAGCAATCTGAAAAGAGAGCGCAGCTAATTAAAGCTGTCTTGCTTGAGAAGGGTATAGAAAGCGGAAGAATCGAGGCGGCAGGCGTAGGTCCGCTGGCCCCCTCTTGCGCGTTGAGCGATTGTAGCGACCGCATCGAACTGGTGCTTATTCAGAGTGAATAGGTGCCAATGCGAGATGGTTGCGTGCGGCTAGCGGCTAATGAGCGAGAGAAATTCAGCGCGCGTCGTTTGACTGTTTCTAAATGCGCCGAGCATGCAAGAAGTAGTCATTGTTGAATTTTGTTTTTCCACGCCGCGCATCATCATACACATGTGTTTGGCTTCGATGATGACTGCTGCTCCCGCTGCGCCAGTTTTTTCAACAATGCAGGTAGCAATTTCATTGGTGAGATTTTCTTGAATCTGAAGTCGTCGCGCGAACACATCCACAACGCGCGCAATTTTAGATAAGCCAATGACCTTGCCCTTTGGCAAATAGGCGACGTGGCATTTTCCAATAAATGGCAGCATGTGGTGTTCGCACATCGAATAGAGCTCGATGTCTTTAACGATCACCATTTCGTCGTTCTCAGATTCGAACAGTGCGCCATTGATCACCTCATCGATATCCATGCGGTATCCCTGGGTAAGAAAATGTAGCGCCTTAGCCGCACGGAGTGGCGTGTCTTTAAGACCGTCACGCTCGGGCGTCTCGCCCACCTCGTTCAGAAGCGTTAAGTAGGCATCCTGCATAGAAGCTATCGCTTCGGCGGAATGGTTAGTCTGGTCGTTGTTATGCGCGCTCACTGTGAGGCTCCCTTTCTCGTTCTGAAGTCGTTTGGTTCTTAAGTGCTAAGTTTACCCGGTTTTTCGCGTAAAACCTGCCTTTGAATTTCAGGCCGCTACCCTACGCCATGAGCCGTGAAGGGTAAAGTGCTTCAGGCTAACTTACCGTCAGTGCCTGGCGACATTCGGGCAGTAATTCAGCATAATGACGCGTTTATCGCCGCAGGCTGATGCGCGTTCGAGCAGGAATCTAAAATGGTCACAGTAGGCGAATACGTCGAAAGGGCAAGTGCAGTTTTTGATGGGGCAGAGCTGTTCTACGGGCATGGAACCGACAACGCGTTCGATGAAGCTGTCTACCTTGTCTTTGCGACACTGGATATCGCATTTGATGACCCAGAAGCTTATTCTCGAGTCATTGCACGCGACGAATGTGACCTGCTGGATTCACGAGTGGCAGACCGAGTCGAAAAGCACACACCGGTTGCTTATCTGGTTGGTCAGGCGTGGTTTGGCGGCATGCGCTTTATTGCGGATGCGCGCGCGTTAATTCCGCGCTCGCCACTCGCTGAATTAATAGCCGAGGGATGTGCGCCGTTTGTCAGTCATCCACCTGAGCGTATTCTCGATCTCTGCTGCGGAGGCGGGTGTATTGGCATACTCGCTGCACATCAATTCCTCCTCGCGCGAGTCGATCTGGCCGACCTCTCCGCAGACGCCCTATCGCTCGCGCGCGAGAATGTCAGTTTGCACACGCTTGCCGACAGAGTGAGTCTGCGGCAATCGAACTTATTCGAAGCACTTGAGGGGCGCTACGACCTCATGTTGAGCAATCCGCCTTACGTGCCGCTAGATGAGGTGCTCGAACTTCCGCCGGAATACTCGCACGAACCGTCGCTGGGCTTGATTAGTGAGGATGACGGTCTTGCTATTCCCCTTCAGATACTGCGCGAAGCACCAGACTATCTGTCTGATGGCGGAGTGCTCGTGATGGAGGTCGGCTACAGCGTTGAGCAGCTCAGCGCCCGTCTGGCGCAGGTGCCTCTTCTCTGGCTCGAGTTTGCCCATGGGGGAGAGGGTGTTCTTGCGATAACGCGTGACGAACTGCTCCGCTACAGGGACCAATTTAACTAGTGTATACTGCAGGGCTTTTGTTACACGGCTTTTATTTCACGGCTTGACGCCCTCGGCTTTCGCTTTTATCGATAAGTATTAGTGAGTTGGCCCCTTGAGTCAGCCCCTTGAGTCAGCCCCTAAAGCTGCCATTTAAATTCGTCCACCAAGAGAGATGCGCGAAACGATGTCCGGAAACACCTTTGGTAAGCTCTTCACGGTCACCAGCTTTGGCGAAAGCCATGGGCCTGCGCTCGGCTGCGTTATAGATGGCTGCCCTCCTGGGCTTGAACTGAGCAGCGCCGATCTGCAGCACGATCTTGATCGACGCAAGCCGGGACAGTCACGCTTTACAACTCAGCGCCGCGAAGACGATGAGGTGCAAATATTGTCTGGTGTGTTTGAAGGAAAAACTACAGGCACCCCAATTGGTTTACTGATACATAATACTGATCAACGCTCCAAAGATTACGGCAAAATTAAAGACCAGTTCAGACCTGCGCACGCCGATTACACTTATCAAGTGAAATACGGCACACGCGATTACCGCGGCGGCGGCCGATCTTCGGCGCGCGAGACTGCGATGCGCGTGGCAGCAGGAGCGGTGGCTAAAAAGTACCTCGCACAGGCATGTGGTATTGAGATTTATGGTTATCTGAGTGAGCTTGGGCCGATTAAAATCGAGTCTGTGGAACGCGCTGAGATTGCACGTAACCCGTTTTTTTGTCCCGATGCGAGCAAAGTTGCTGAGATGGAAGCCTATATGGCTGCATTGAGCAAAGAGGGTAATTCGATAGGCGCTCGGATTGACGTCTGCGCGACAAATGTCCCCGCCGGTCTCGGTGAGCCAATTTTTGATCGTCTGGATGCAGATTTGGCCCACGCGCTCATGGGCATTAACGCAGTGAAAGGCGTCGAAATGGGCGCAGGCTTCGCCTCTATTGCGCAGAAAGGCAGCGAACACCGCGATGAGATGACTCCAACAGGCTTTTTAAGTAATAACGCAGGCGGTGTGCTGGGTGGCATTTCGAGCGGACAGGACATCGTGGCGAGTATTGCGCTTAAGCCAACGTCGAGCATCCGGTTGCCGGGGCGGTCTATTGACATCAATGGCAACCCAGCTGAGGTGATTACTACCGGACGCCATGACCCCTGCGTAGGAATCAGGGCGACGCCAATCGCCGAGGCGATGATGGCTCTTGTGTTAATCGATCATCTCTTGCGAGACCGGGGTCAGATGGGCGAAAAGCGAATCAAAAAAAATAATTTAATCGATTAATCAATTGGTTATGTAGAAAGCATTATAATTTAGATTAAGTAATCGGCAGGATGAGACTATGAGCGGCAAGACGTTATACGACAAAATTTGGGATGCGCATTTGGTGACACAGCGCGAAGATGGCACCGCTTTGATCTACATCGATCGTCATCTAATCCACGAAGTCACGTCTCCTCAAGCTTTTGAAGGTTTACGAATAGCGGGGCGCAAGCCTTGGCGTGCAGACGCGAATTTCGCCACCCCCGACCACAATATCCCAACGACCTCAGCAGAACGACGCGCGGGCATCGATGGCATTCTAGACCCCATCTCTAAGATTCAAGTGACGACGCTCGACGACAATTGCAACGAGTTCGGCATTCTCGAGATGAACATGGACGACATTCGTCAGGGTATTGTTCACGTTGTTGGTCCTGAACAGGGCGCAACGCTTCCGGGCATGACAATTGTCTGTGGTGATTCGCATACCTCGACACATGGCGCACTCGGCGCGCTTGCGCATGGCATTGGCACCTCGGAGGTCGAACATGTCTTGGCGACACAGTGCCTGATGGCGAAGAAAGCCAAAAATATGCTCGTACGGGTAGACGGCGAGCTGCAAACAGGCGTGACAGCGAAAGACATCGTTTTGGCTATCATCGGCAAAATAGGTACGGCGGGTGGAACCGGCTATACGATCGAATTTGGTGGCGATGCCATTATGGCGCTCAGCATCGAAGGCCGGATGACTGTGTGTAATATGGCCATCGAGGCGGGCGCTCGCGCTGGCCTTATTGCTGTAGATCAGTCGACTATCGACTACATTGAAGGGCGTCCATTTGCTCCGAAAGGGGAGATTTGGGATGGTGCGGTTGAGGCTTGGCTTACGCTGCGCAGCGATGACGATGCCACATTCGACAAAGTCGTTGAGCTTCGCGCGGCAGAGATTGAGCCACAAGTTACTTGGGGAACCTCGCCCGAGATGGTGGTCTCGGTAAACGGCACGATTCCCGATCCAGCACTCGAGCAGGATGCCTCGCGCCGCGAGAGTATTATGCAATCGCTTAAATACATGGGGCTACAAGGCGGTAGCGCAATAAAAGATATTAAGCTGGATACAATATTTATCGGTTCCTGCACCAACTCGCGTATCGAAGATTTACGTGCTGCTGCGAAAGTAGTCGAAGGTAAAAAAGTCGCCTCGACTATCGAACTAGCGATGGTCGTGCCAGGTTCGGGTCTGGTTAAGAAGCAGGCTGAAGATGAAGGGCTCGACAAAATATTTATAGAGGCGGGACTCGAATGGCGCGAGCCAGGCTGTTCGATGTGTTTGGCGATGAACGCGGATCAACTGGGTGATGGAAAACACTGTGCCTCAACCTCCAATCGTAATTTCGAGGGTCGTCAAGGGTTCGGTGGCCGTACGCATTTGGTAAGCCCAGCCATGGCAGCCGCCGCTGCTATCCACGGACATTTCGTCGACGTACGCGATATTTAGAATTTAAGGAGCTTAACCATGCAAAAATTTAGCAGTGAGAAGGGCGTCGTTCTCCCCTTAAATCGCGCCAACGTTGATACTGATTTTATTATTCCAAAGCAGTTTCTTAAATCAATTAAGCGTACGGGTTTTGGCCCCAATCTTTTCGATGAGCATCGTTATCTCGATAAAGGCGAACCTGATGCGGACAACAGTGCGCGGCCTCTGAATAAAGATTTTGTGATGAATCAACCTCGATACGCGGGCGCTAATGTGTTGCTAGCTCGAGAAAACTTTGGCTGTGGATCTAGCCGCGAACACGCGCCTTGGGCGCTAGACGATTACGGATTTAGGGCGATACTCGCCCCGAGTTTCGCTGACATCTTTTTCAACAACTGCTTCAAAAATGGGTTGCTACCCATTGTCCTCGACAAAGCGGTCATTGACGGTTTGTTTGCCGAGGTTGAGGCAACGGAAGGCTATCAGCTCGAGGTAGACCTCGACGCGCAAGTCGTGCGCAAGCCCAATGGCGAAGAACTCCCTTTCGAAGTCGATCAGTTCCGTAAACATTGTCTGCTTAACGGGCTCGATGATATCGGCCTGACACTCGAGGATTCGGCGGCTATTGCTGCCTTCGAAACGACGTGGCGTGCGAAGTCTCCTTGGTACTTTACGCTGTCAAATTGATTTTGAGCGCGCGATTTATCGCGAGCCTCTCTAATCATTAGATACCTACACGTGGTTCGATTTTAGTGAGTAATTGCAATGAGTGAGAAAGTAAACGTAGCGATTGTCGGTGCGACTGGTGCTGTTGGTGAAGCATTGATTGAGATTTTGGAACAGCGCGATTTTCCTGTCGGGCAGCTTTATCTCCTAGCGAGTGAACGCTCTGCAGGCACGACGTTGATGTTTAGAAATAAACCAATCATGGTGACCGACCTTGCTGAATTCGATTTTTCGAAGGCACAAATCGGCTTATTTTCTGCGGGCGGGAGTATCTCCGAGGTTTACGCGCCTAAAGCGGCTGCAGCGGGCTGCGTGGTTATCGACAACACATCACATTTCCGCTACGACGACGACATTCCCCTCGTCGTTCCCGAGGTTAACCCTGAAGCGATTGCGGGCTATACAACACGAAACATTATTGCGAATCCGAATTGCTCGACTATTCAGATGCTGGTCGCGCTAAAGCCAATTCACGATGCCGTCGGTATTAAGCGAATTAGCGTGGCGACTTACCAAGCTGTGTCTGGCACTGGCAAGCCCGCCATCGAAGAGCTTGCTAAGCAAACAGCTGAACTGCTCAACGGGCGCGAAGCTAAGGCTGAGGTTTATCCTCAGCAAATCGCATTCAACGTGTTGCCGCAAATAGACGTTTTCCTCGACAACGGTTACACCAAAGAAGAAATGAAAATGGTGTGGGAGACGCAGAAAATATTCGGTGATAAATCGATTGCGGTGAGTGCGACCTGTGTCAGAGTACCTGTTTTCTACGGGCATTCGGAAGCGGTACAGGTGGAGACTCATGCCGAAATTGCAGAAGATAGGGTGCGCGAACTGCTGTCAAAAACGAAGGGCGTAAAAGTTATCGATGAGCGTGTCGATGGCGGCTACCCAACAGCTGTCAAACACGCCTCTG
Organism: OM182 bacterium BACL3 MAG-120619-bin3; assembly: GCA_001438145.1. Classification (GTDB taxonomy): domain Bacteria; phylum Pseudomonadota; class Gammaproteobacteria; order Pseudomonadales; family Pseudohongiellaceae; genus UBA9145. The sequence goes on from LICD01000062.1 coordinate 8,615, forward strand.
GTGAAGATCCTGTTTTTGTGGGCCGCATACGCAAAGATATTTCGATGGCTAACGGACTGAATCTTTGGATAGTCTCGGACAACGTGAGAAAGGGCGCAGCACTTAACTCAGTGCAAATTGCCGAAGTGCTAGTCAAATCATATCTTTAAACGACTAGAGGCCTCGGCTGGGGTTAATGTCCCAGCCGGGTCTGCGATATCAACGTTCAATCATTTCCAGACTCAGAGAAATAGCGCTATGAAGCGAAACATCTCAGCGGTCATTGCCGCCCTTGGCTGCCTCCTGCTTGCGGGCAACGCGGGGGCAGTCGGCTTGGGGCAGCTGCGTGCTGACTCCGCGATCAACCAGCCTCTAAGCGTTCGTATTCAGCTGATAGACCTCGGCTCGACGCCGCTCGAAGAAGTAGAAATAGCGGTCGCCGCGGGGGAGAATTTCGAACGTCTTGGTGTCGATTTTGCGCCTAATTTCCCGCAAATCGACATTGTTACGGGGGTTGACGCCGACGGCCCCTATGCTCGACTTACCTCTTCATCCCCAGTTCGTGCGGCCTATCTTGAGATAGTGCTCGATACACGCTGGCCGAGTGGGCGCGTGCTGACTCAGCACACTATTTTACTCGACCCCCCAGTGTTCGCCGAAAATGAGCAAGCGGCAACACCTGACGTCACCCCCAATCCTGAGCCTGCAGAAGACAGTACCGCGTCAGCCGTGACACCGGTTACCGTCAGCACTGACCGATCAAGCACGCTTTACAGCATTGCAATGACAGCGAGGCCGAATCAAGGCGTTACGGTGCAACAGACAATGCTGGCTATCCAGCGCCTCAATCCGCGATCTTTTGGGGGCGGAAATATTAATCGGCTCTATGCCGGCGAGATCTTGCGCCTGCCTACCGCAGAGCAGATTTCGGCTCTGAGTGCGGCTGAGGCGCTCGAGGCGGTTAGGCGTCAAAACCAAGAGGCGGCAGGTAACGTCGTCGAAGAGGCGCCTGCTAGCGTGAATTTAAGCGCTGAGCCAGCAGTTCCCTCTGGCGGTCAACTCAGTGTCGTTGTCACCAATACTTCAGACCTTGAACGCGAAAACTCAGCGCTCGATGCGCGTATCCAAGAGCTGGAGGATCAGCTTGCTCTGAGCCAGGAAGAGGTTGCGCGTGCGGCGCGAGAAAGAGCTGATTTCATTTCGAGGTTAGAGGCGATTGAACGTCAGATTACTGCGGCGCAGGAGATTATCAGACTGCAAGACGAACAGCTTGCTCAATTAGCGCAGTCGCTCGCCGCCGCTGCGGTAGCGCGAGATAACGAGGTTGCCGCCACTCCTCCCATAACGTCCTCTGTGCGCGATGCGTCGGCGTTTTTGGGCCAACCTCTCGTGGCAGCGGCGGCGGCAGGTATCGCCATTCTCCTGCTCGTATTGCTTCTCCTCCGAAGGAGTCGTGATAACCATGAGGCCGATGGCGAGGTTGATGTGATCAAGTTTGATGCGCAGCGCAATGAATCAGGCGACTCGGCTGCGCCGCAGACAGAATCTGCGGAGGGGGTCGGCGGTAACCAGGCGCCCAAAGCCGAGCCCACTTTTGGTTCAGCTGATGGAGCAGATGCAGCGAGCAAGAGAATGCAAGACGAATTGGACAAAGAGCTACTGGCTATCCTTGCAGAAGAGGAGAACGGAGCAGGCAGTGTTAAGCCTCAGGCGAGCAATCAGCCTATGCCGCCGGCCTTCGATCCAGAAGAGCTCACTTTTCGCGCCCAAGATGAGGTTCTCGAAGCTGGTAAAGCAGCTGCCCCGAACGTGATCGATGAAGACGAGGCGGCCACTAAACTAGAGCTTGCCTATGCGTATCATAAGATGGGTGACAATGCGGGGGCTGCCGAAATTCTACTCGAAGTGCTAGACGAGGGCGGAGAAACGCACAAAGTCGAGGCACAGAAACTGTTAGCGTTAGTCAATGCGATAGCCGAGCGGAGTAAAGGAGACAGTGGCTTTTGAGCATTGACCTTGAAGAGGAGCTCGCCGGATCTGGACCCGCCATAGAAAAATGCCGAATAGCGCTCGCTATCGAATACGATGGCT
>LICD01000063.1 GCA_001438145.1 OM182 bacterium BACL3 MAG-120619-bin3
CTGCAATAATATAGCGCGCCGATGCGTTAACGAATGTGCCTTCGATTGTCTTGATTGTGCTCATCTCTTTACTCTCTCTGTTCACTCATCTCGCTGCGCGGGTGAGGGTATTAAATTTTATTTTTCAAATTCGACAAATTCGACGATATCGAGGTCGAAGCCCGAAATCGCGTTAAAACGCGCCGGATAGCTCAGCAGTCGCATCTTGCCGACACCTAGGTCACGCAGAATCTGCGAGCCTGTGCCAATGGTTACGTCGCTACCGCTGCGACTCACCGCGCTAGACTCTTTGTCGCGCGCGAGTGCAGAGGCAATGTCTTGTTCCAGCGGCTGGCCATAGTCGTCGCCGGATAATAACACGGCGACACCGCTTCCTTCTTCGTTGATGCGCTTAAGTGCGCTCGAGAACGACCAGCTGGTGCGTTCGGCATTATACACCTCGCAGATATCGCGAACCGTATTAGGAATGTGCACGCGCACGAGCGCGGGTTCGTCCGCCTTGATCTCACCCTTGGTAAACGCAAGGTGCATACTGCCACTAATGGAGTCGCGGTAGGTATGGCAGTCAAATTCACCGAACTGTGTCTGCACTTTCTCGGTGCCGACAAGCGAGACAGTCTGCTCGTTAGCGATGCGGTAATGGATAAGGTCAACGATCGTACCGATTTTTAACCCGTGTTTTTCGGCGAAAATTTCGAGATCGGGGCGGCGCGCCATCGTCCCGTCTTCATTCATTATTTCGACAATCGCAGCCGCAGGGCTAAGACCCGCTAGTCGGGCTAGATCGCAGCCAGCCTCGGTGTGCCCCGCGCGGCGCAGAACGCCACCAGGTTGCGCCATGATCGGAAAAATGTGTCCCGGCTGAACGATATCGCTCGGCTCGCTGGCACGATCGACTGCCACTTGAATAGTACGCGCCCTATCGGCCGCGGAGATTCCGGTTGTTACGCCCGACGCCGCTTCTATCGAAACGGTAAAGTTTGTGCTGTAAGGCGTGTTGTTCTCATCAACCATGAGAGGCAACTTAAGAAATTCGCAGCGCTCGCGCGTGAGCGTCAGACAAATGAGGCCGCGCGCATTGGTCGCCATAAAATTGACATCGGGCGTAGTGATGCATTCGGCCGCGATAATCAGGTCGCCTTCGTTCTCGCGATCTTCGTCGTCCATAAGGATGACCATTTTGCCTTGGCGAATGTCTTCGATGATTTCTTCGACTGTATTCAATTTCATGACGTTGGAATAATTTCCTTGGAGCTAATCGTTAACTCTCATTAGTGATTTTTGGCGCGAGTCGTAAGTCAGTGCCGCGTTCGATAAGCGCTGCCGATAGCGCTACTTATAGCCGTGTTCGGCGAGAAATTCGGCATCGATCCCGCCAGCCTGTTCTTTCCAGCCATGCTCATTTGCTGCCTTGTCGCCAAGCATCAATCGCTCTAGATAGCGAGCGACGAGGTCTACCTCGAGATTCACTTTCTGGCCAACCACATACTCGCCGATGATGGTTTCGACCTGCGTGTGCGGAATCACGTTTACAGTAAACTGCGCACCGTTTACCGCATTAACCGTGAGGCTAGTCCCGTCGATGCAGATCGAACCCTTACCGGCAATATAGCGCGCGAGTTCTTTAGGCGCTTCGTAGATGAGACGGATGCTCTGCCCGTCTGGCGCGGAACTGACAAGCGAACCCACGCCATCAACGTGACCGCTTACTATGTGCCCGCCGAATCGGCTTGTCGCCTGCATCGCCTTCTCAAGATTAACGCGCGATCCTGTTTTGAGCTGGCCGAGGCTTGTGCAATTCATCGTCTCGTTAGACACGTCGGCGGCAAACTGATGCTCATCAAACTCGACAACCGTGAGGCAGCAACCGTTAACGGCAATGCTATCGCCTAGCTTTACATCGGCGAGCGACAGGCCGCCGGCTGAGACCAAAAGTCGCCACTCCTCGCGGACACGCGTAAGGTTAGCGACTGAGCCGGTGGCTTCGATAATTCCTGTAAACATGATTCACCTTCTGACGAACTAACTAACAACCTAACAAACTAACAAGGTTTACTCTTTTTACGCCGCGTATCTTCGCACCACGTAAAATTAGCGAGGCCTGAGCGTGACCTTGATGTCGGCGCCGACCTGCTCGAGTGATTCGACTTTAAACTCAATCGCATCACTCAATTCGTTTAGGCCGCTCATTCCTAACAAAGGCCTGCCGTCGCTGCCTAGCAATTTAGGTGCAATGTAAACGATCAATTCGTCGACAAGCCCGGCCTCGATAAAACTGCCACTCAACGTCGCGCCAGCCTCGACCAAAACCTCATTGCATTCATCTAGCTCAGCGAGCGATTCTAGCACAGACAGCAGGCTCACTCTCGACACCGACTCGCCGCTATTCGGCGCTAAGCGCACCGCGATAGGCGATGACGCCTCTACAGAGCTATTCGCGCCATCGAGCCTATACGCAATGCAGCGCCCGGGCTCTGTGACTATCTTAGCTGTCTCACTCAAGCGCCCACGGCTATCGAGAACAACGCGCAGCGGGGGGTTAGACAACCGCAGTTCATTCCAGACCAATTGCTGTGCGTTCAGTCCGAGCTCTGCCTGTCTCAGGGTCATCGCTGGATCGTCGGCTAAAACCGTCTCGATTCCGGTCACGATGGCGTCGCACTCAGCGCGAAGTCGTTGCACGTCGCTGCGCGCCTCTGCGCCAGTTATCCATTTGCTCTCGCCATTCGCCAGCGCTGTGCGACCATCTAAACTCATCGCAAGCTTGCATCGAACGAAAGGCCTGCGCCGCTCTAGCCTACTGAAAAAACCACGATTCAACCGCCGCGCGCCGTCCTCGAAGTCCTGTAAAAAAAAGACCTCTACTCCCGCCGCCTCTAACGCAGCAATCCCACCACCGCTCACCTTCGGATTCGGATCTTTACTCGCTATGACAACGCGGCTTACGCCAGCCTCGATAAGCGCCGAGCTACAAGGCCCTGTGCGGCCTGTATGGCAACAGGGCTCGAGCGTCACGAAAGCCGTCGAGCCTGCCGCAAGACGAATCGCATTAGCAATCGCTACGGGCTCTGCGTGAGGCAACCCTGCGCCCTGATGCCAGCCTTCGCCTAATACGCTGTCTCCTGCCTCCGCATTACCACCAACGATGACACAGCCTACGCGGGGATTAGGAGCAGCACTAAATACCGACGCTGCGAGTTGAATCGCGCGCTGCATATGCTGCGGCCACGCTGCCTGTAGCGCGTCGAGCTCGGTATTACGTAGGGTTTGCATAAGGGGATGCCTTAGGCGCTAAAAGAATGGAGAAAGCGAGGCGTTTTCTGTGCAGTGTGTTTTTAACATCACAGCCTGTTCTACGCCTCGGGTTTTTCCTCGTTTGATAAGCGATCAATCTCCTGACGAAATTCGTCAAGGTCTTTGAAGCTGCGATACACCGACGCGAAACGCACAAACGCGACTTCGTCTAGGTCGCGCAGCTGACTCATCACGAGTTCGCCCACCGCACGCGAATCAATTTCACGTTCGCCCGTTGCACGCAAGCTTGCCTTGATTTTGGTCACAGCCTCTTCGACACGCTCGATGCTGACGGGGCGCTTCTCTAAAGCTTTCATCAAGCCTGCTGTCATTTTGTCTTCGTTAAAAGGCTCGCGTATGCCCCCCGCTTTAATAATTCGCGGCATCACCAGCTCGGCCGCTTCGTAGGTCGTAAAGCGCTCGGCGCAGGTAATACATTCGCGGCGACGGCGCACATTATTGCCCTCGGCGACGAGCCGCGAATCGATTACTTTGGTGTCGACCGCACTACAAAAAGGACAATGCATAGCTCAGGTTCCGTTTAAGCGAATTTGCTCGCTGCCAGCACCGGCAGGCGAGCCTCGGTAATCGAATGATGGCCTAGCCGTAAACAGGGAAGCGCGAGCAGAGCTCGAGAACTTTCTGTTTTACCTCGGCAATGACTGTTTCATCTTCGATGTTATCTAATACATCACACATCCACGAGGTCATCTCAGCGACCTCGGCTTCTTTGAATCCGCGCGTCGTGACTGCCGGCGACCCGATGCGCAGGCCGCTTGTGACGAAAGGCGATTTCGGATCGTTCGGTACAGCATTCTTGTTCACGGTGATGTTCGCACGCCCCAGGGCTGCGTCGGCATCTTTACCTGTGATGTCTTGCTTGATCAGGCTCAGCAAGAACAAATGATCATCGGTACCGCCCGAGACAACCTCATAGCCGCGCGCCATGAATCCTTTCGCCATCTCACGCGCATTTGCAACAACCTGCGCCTGATACGCTTTAAACTCATCGCTCATCGCTTCTTTGAAGCAGATCGCCTTGGCAGCGATCACATGCATCAAGGGGCCGCCTTGGCTTTCGGGGAATACGGCAAAATTTAGCTTCTTCTCTAGCTCGGGGTTAGCGCGAGCGAGAATGATGCCGCCACGCGGGCCACGCAGTGTCTTGTGTGTAGTCGATGTTGTGACGTCGGCAATGTTAACGGGACTTGGGTAAGCGCCGCCCGCGATTAGACCCGAGACGTGTGCCATGTCGACGACAAACCACGCACCGACAGCATCGGCGATATCGCGAAATCGCTGCCAGTCGACGATTTTAGAATAGGCAGAGAAACCGGCCATTATCATCTTCGGCTTGTGCTCGTGTGCGAGGCGTTCAACTTGATCGTAATCGATCTCGCCCGTTTCGGCATTGAGCCCGTATTGCACGGCATTGTAGATACGCCCGGAGAAGCTCACGCTTGCACCGTGGGTAAGGTGACCACCGTCGGCGAGGCTCATGCCCAACACAGTATCGCCCGGCTGCATCAGCGCCATGTAAACAGCTGCGTTTGCCTGCGAACCGGAGTGAGGCTGCACGTTTGCATAGTCGGCGTTGTAGAGTTGTTTAGCGCGATCGATCGCGAGCTGCTCAATCACGTCAACGTGTTCGCAGCCACCGTAGTAACGCTTACCGGGGTAGCCTTCGGCGTATTTATTCGTCAAGACAGAGCCCTGAGCTTCCATGATAAAGGGGCTCGCATGATTCTCTGAAGCGATCAGTTCAATGTGCTCTTCTTGCCGAACACGCTCGGCCTCCATGGCTACAGCTATTTCAGGATCGAACTCGGCGAGGCTGACATCGGTCTTAAACATCTTCTACTCCGGACAAAGGCGTCAAATGGGCTTGATTTAGCGCAGGTATTCTACATGATAGGTCGCCGCTCGGCATCTTTAAGTGGTGCCGAAGAAGCGCCAGATTTAGTCATTTAACGCGATGTTGACAGCATATTGGCAGTCTTCGATGACGAGTATTACTCGGTCTTGTCTCTAACCGATTTCTTGGACGCTCCTCTCTTCCACCTCTCGAATGTTATAGGTGAAATTAGTTCACTCATACTGAAATAATCTTCGTTTGCCGCACCCCCGAATCGCACAGTACGGTCGGGAGATAAGTTTTACTGAAAAGTTAAAAATAGAAAATCAGTCAAATTGCGACAGGAGAGTTCGCCATGGTTAAAAGGCTACCCAATCGGATAGAGCACCACGTTCCTTCTTCACCGAAAAAACTTGCTTGGCATATTAAACAAGCTTCTCGCACAACACTTGTTGCGGCGCTGGCGGTTCCTTCGCTGTCTCTCGCTCAAGAGCCTATTCGTCTCGAAGAAATTATCGTTACGGCAACGAAGCGCGCGACAGACCTGCAGAAGGTCCCGTCTTCAATTACTGCGCTCAATCAAAGCACCCTCGACGATCTAAACATTAATAATTTTCAAGACTATGTAAAGCAGTTGCCCTCGGTGTCTTACACGCAGCGGCGCCCAGGACAGGCCAACCTATTTATGCGCGGCATCTCCGAAGGCGGCAACTCTAATCAATCGCTGCAAGGCCCTTCGGTTGCGGTTTACCTAAACGAGCAACCGGTGACAGCGATCGGATTCAACCTAGATATGCATGTATACGATGTCGAGCGCATTGAGGTTTTAATGGGTCCTCAGGGCACGCTCTATGGCGCCTCATCGCAGGCTGGCAATCTTCGGATTATTACTAACCAGCCCGATACCGAAAGCTTCGATGCGGGCTTCGATCTCAGTACAGAAACTATTTCGCAAGGCGGCAATGGTTACATGGCCGAGGGTTTCGTGAACATTCCGATCAGCGATCGCGCAGCACTTCGCCTTACCGCTTGGTGGGATGAAGATGGCGGCTATATCGATGCAGTCCCTGGCAGCATCACTTTTCCAACTAGCGGAATAACACGGACTAATGAAGGCTTCGTCGAAGACGACTTCAATGAAGCGAATAAGCAAGGCTTGAGAGCCGCACTTAAAGTTGACTTAACAGATAGCTGGACTGCGACAGCCTCGGCAATGTTTCAAGAACTCGAATCAGACGGTGTGTGGGACCATGACCCGGTCAATCTCGATGACTTCGAAGTCGCGCGTTTCTTTGAAGACAAACAGACCGATGAGTGGTCGCAATTCGCTCTTACGCTCGAAGGAGACTTAGGGTTCGCTGATCTAACCTATGCTGGCTCTTACCTCGATCGCGATTTCGATACCTACAGCGATTATTCGCATTACTCAATTGATGGCGCAGTCGAGCCTTACTACACCTGCTACGTTTCCTATTTCGGCCCGTGTGTAGACCCCAGCATCCAGTATTCAAACTTCTCGGAACTGCAATTTCAGACACACGAACTCAGGCTTGCTTCGCAAGGCGAGAGATTAGACTGGATCGTAGGTGCGTTTTTCTCTGAGCAAGAAACAACCTTCGATAGCCAGTGGTCTGTGCCACCGATTAATCGAGGGGCTGCGGTACTCAACGATCTCTATTTCCAAACCGATCAGGTGCGTAATGATTCTGAAATCGCTCTGTTTGGCGAGATCAACTACCGCCTCACCGAAGACCTCACCGCAACTCTTGGCTATAGACAGTTCGACGGTGAAACGACCCTTGATGGCTTTGTCGGCACCGTATTCTGGCCCAACTGCTGTTACGCATTCGACGACAACAGACCACCAGATAATGTTGCAAGCAAAGCCGAATACGATGATGGCATACTCAAACTTAATCTTAGCTATAACCTGAACGAATCGGTGATGGTCTACGGCAACTACGCAGAGGGATACCGACCAGGCGGCGCCAATCGAGCACCTGGCGTCGGCGACACATTCGATCCCGATTACCTAGAAAGCTATGAAGTTGGCTTTAAGAGCACGTTAATGGATGGGCGCCTGCGCCTAAACGCTGCGGCTTACTTAATGGACTGGGACGATATACAGCTCGGTTTCTTTAATAGAGAAATCTCTCTTCTGGGCCTTGTGGACAATGTTGGCACAGCAGAAAGTAAGGGTATCGAATTTGATACGACTTACCTCGCAACAGAAAACTTAGAGCTCTCGCTTTCCTACGCCTACAATCAAGCTGAGCTCACCGAGAACTATTTTGCTAACAACACAGCGACCGAACCAGACGCGCGAAGCGGGCAGGATCTGCCTTTTACACCCGATAATAAATTCACTTTATCGGCTCGCTACTCGGTCAATATGTTCGATATGCCTTCGACTCTCCAATTGAACTACGCCTATACCGACAGCATGTGGAACGACTTGTTTCTATCTAATCGTGAACAGATGGACGGATACGGTCTGCTCAATGCCACTTGGCGATTCGACGCGGACAACTGGTATTTCACAGTCTTCGGCGACAATCTTACCAATGAGGTTGCGCAGTTATTTATCAACAGCGCGGATATTCAACGCCTCGTCACAGTTAATCGACCTCGAACCCTTGGTGTGAGTGTTGGTATGCGTTTCAAGTAGTGCGTCCCGTGTAAATAGGACGACTCTCCTCTGCGCCGCAGGTCTTAATTGACTGCGGCGATTTTTTTGGTGTGATCTATTACACTCAGCAAAAAGCCCGCGGAGCCGAGCGCATACATGACACGAAGCCAAAAGCCCTACTCTGCAGATCTTATCAAAGCTGCCGAGCATATAGCGGCCAATCAGTTTGGAAAAGCGGAGGCTATTCTTCGCCCCTATGTTAAGGATAATCCAGCAGACGTTAATGGCATTCGCCTCTTAGGCGAAGTCGGCATCGCCCTTGGCGCGCTAAGCGATGGCGAAAAACTCCTAGCAAGAGCCGTCGAGCTAGCACCTAAATACACCGAGGCGCGCTACGGGTGGGCCAATGCCCTCTACAAGCGGCATCGATATGAGGAGGCGCGGGAACAACTCGACCACCTACTCGCGCTTGATTCGAGTCGGCTTGACTGGCGCATGCTAAAAGCAGCGACGCTTGTCGAGGTGAACGAATACGAAGAGGCCATTGAGCTTTTCGAATCAGTGCTCAAACTTAGGCCAGATCATAGGCAAGCTTACCTCAGCTATGGACACGCGCTGCGCGCGGTTGGACGTACCGAGGATTGCATCGTGGCTTATGAAAAGTGCGTCGAGGTCGCGACTGGCGTCGGCGAGGCATACTACAGCTTAGCTAATCTTAAAACGTATCGGTTCAGCGATGAACAGATCGCTCATATTGAAGAGCTGCTTAATGACAGCGCCTGCGAGTTTAGAGACTACTACCATCTCCTCTTCTCACTCGGCAAGGCTCAGGAAGACCGCGGCAATCATCAAGCGGCAATGGCCGCGTATGTTAAGGGTAATCAGGTAAGAGGAAGAAATGTTCCGTGGGACAGTCAAAAGTTTCACAGCGATACCGAAGAACTCAAAGCCTTTTTCTCTGACTCTTTTTTTGCAAAATATCAAGGTAAAGGGTGCGACAGAAAAGACCCCATTTTCATCGTCGGCCTCCCTCGCTCGGGCTCCACACTTATCGAGCAAATACTCGCAAGCCACTCTCTGGTCGAAGGCACAGCCGAACTCGCCGACATCATTGCCCTTGCGCGTAAACTCTCAGGCAAAGCGAAAAGAGGTGACCCGTCACGCTATCCGGGCGGGCTTGCTCGTTCAAGCAGTGAGGAGATCGAAGGTTACGGACAAGGCTATATCGACAGCACAGCGATTCAACGCGTAACCCAGAAGCCCTATTTTATCGATAAGATGCCCAACAACTTCAGTCATATTGGACTTATTCATCTTATTCTTCCGAACGCCCGAATCATTGATGCAAGGCGCCATCCGCTCGATTGCTGCTTTAGTGGATTTAAGCAGCTGTTTGCTTCAGGCCAAGGCTTTACTTACGGTCAAAGACGAATAGGTAACTACTACCGCGACTATGTTTCTCTTATGGATCATTGGGACGCGGTATTACCTGGCCGCGTTTTACGTGTTCAGTACGAAGACATGGTTAACGACACCGAAACACAGGTGCGCAAGATTTTGGATTACTGCGGACTGCCTTTCGAGGAATCGTGTTTGGAGTTCTATAACAATAAACGCGCTGTTAGAACTGCGAGTTCGGAGCAGGTTAGGCAACCCATCTATGCAAGTGGAATGGGGCAATGGCAGGCGTTTGAAAAGTGGCTCGATCCACTGAAAGAAGCGTTAGGGCCGGTGCTTGAACGTTATCCAATCGAGCGAGTTGATAGCTGATCGTCCACTTCAATTTGTGAAAACAACCACCGCCTAAACGCGGCCAGCTTGGGTGAGTCTCGCTTTTCGTTTCGGCAGACTAAATACCAGCGATTAGGATTCTTAAGCCTTAGCTTAGGAAATATCTCGATAAGCGCTCCCGTTTCTATCTCATCTGAAATATACGGCTGCTGTCCAAGGGCTATGCCTATTCCTTGCGTGGCGCTCGACAGGGCGACATCATAGCTTTCGAGTTGCAAACCGCTGTCGGGAGAAACGCCACGCACGTTGTTTCCTTCGAGCCACACATGCCAGTCACCGGCCGAGGGGTAGACTTGCAAAATTGGGTGGCCGGCAAGCTGCTCTGGGGTTTCGAAGGGCCCATGACGCTCTAGAAAAGCTGGGCTGCAGACCGGAAACAATTCACAGTCGAACAAATGGTCGTAGTGTAGATTGCTGTCTACGGGTTGCCCGACCATGATTCCCGCATCGATATCTTCTTGTGCGAAATTGACATCCGACTGCGACGTGTGAAGGCGCACCTGAATACTCGAATCGAACTCTTGCAGCCGTGGTAACCGCGGAAGTAGCCATCGCATCGTGAAAGTCGAGTAAACGTGCAGTGTAAGCACCGAAACCGACGCCTCTTCGAGAATAAGCTGCGCGCCCTCTGCGATGCTATCGAACGAATTACGCACGATCGGATAGAGCAGCTTACCCTTACGAGTAAGCTCTACGGCGCGGGTTTTTCGTGTAAATAGATGCGTATTAAGTGACTGCTCTAGGGACTTAACCTGATGACTAATAGCCGATTGCGACACGCTCAACTCGTGTGCCGCATCTTTAAAGCTGAGGTGGCGCGCCGCCGCCTCAAATGCGCGAAGCGCATTAAGCGGAGGCAATTTTCTGCGCTGCTGAAATCCGGTCAAACACCCTCCTTGAATCAAATGCCTTATTAGAAAATCTATTGCATGAATTGCTCCTATGCTTTTATTTCATAACCGATGGCGAGTCAAGTCTTGAGAAATATTCATGCATAGTGACGATTTATTCAATTGCATGCTTGTACTCTTGGCTGAGAGACTCGAAAAACA
>LICD01000064.1 GCA_001438145.1 OM182 bacterium BACL3 MAG-120619-bin3
GTAGGGCGAAATGAGGCGTGCGGAGCCGCTCACACACGTGACTCCGAGCGAGGTAAACCGCTCAGGCGAATCGTGTGGTTCGATTGTCTCGATCACGCCTTGTACGCGCTGCATAACCGCGGCGAAATCCACTTTACCCGCTGCGTCCACAATGCCGTAATCGGCTGCGCGGCGAATATACGACATGATGCGTCCGCTACGGATAATCGACTTGCTCGGCACACAGCCGGTGTAAAGGCAGTCGCCTCCCATCCTGTGCTTTTCGACGAGCACTACTCTGGCCTTTGCCCCGGCAACGATCAGAGAAGTAACGAGCCCAGCCGAACCGCCGCCGACCACGACTACATTGGCGTCGAATCGCTTCGGCTTCTTAAAGGCGGCCAGGCGCTTGCGGCGCTGAATGACGCCGATCAAGACTTTGGCAACAAGCGGAACTACACCCAAAAGAGTGAAGGAGACGATTACCGAAGGCGAGACCAAGCCGCTTAGCGACGTTATCTGCGCGAGCTCAGCGCCGGCGTTAACGTAAACCACAGTAGAGACAAACATCCCGATCTGGCTAGCCAGATAGTAAGCAGGCACGCTGATGCTGGTCAGGCCCATGAGCAGGTTAACGATGAAGAAAGGCACCAGAGGTACCATGCGCAGGCTGAAAAGATAGAAGGCACCGTCTTTTTCGAAGCCTTTATTTATAGGCGCAAGATAGGCGCCGAAGCGGCGCTGCACCCAATCACGAAGGAGAAGGCGCGACGCGAGGAACGCGCCGGTAGCGCCGATGCTGCTCGCGAAAGAGACTAGAAGCGTGCCCCACCAAAGCCCGAAGATGGCACCGCCAAGCAGGGTAAGCAAAATAGCGCCAGGAATGGAGATGCCGGTCGCCACAACATAGAACACGAAGTAAATGGCCACGGTTAATGCAAAATTTTCGTCGCGAAACGCCTGCAGACTAGCCAAGCGCGACTGCACAAACTCCAGGGTCAGATACTGACCAAGGTCTAAGACAAAATAGGCGCCGAAAGCGACGATAACTAGCGTGGCGATAGCGAACTTGATTCTATTCACTTAAATTCCTTGGTAACTGTGAGCTCGAAGGGGATGTTACCCCATAGAGCGACACGAGTGAGACGATAAACGACGGTTATTCCCGCCGCTCTTGTACGCGCGCGGCTAATCGTCGATTCAATTTCAACGATGCGACTGCTAAGCTTAGGGCTTTACTCAACGCTGCGCTGCTCACTGCAGCCACCACGCAACCTCAAGAGGCTCACGCCGTGTCGATTATCGAAGCCAATCGCCGATTCCCTTCTTCTAGGCCACGCCGCATGCGTCGTGACGAGTTCAGCCGTCGCCTCATGCGTGAGACACGCCTGACTGCAGACGACCTGATCTATCCGCTTTTTATTGTTGAGGGCAGCAGCCAGCGTCAGCCAATCGACTCTATGCCCGGCATTGAGCGCCTGAGTATCGATGAGCTCTTAAAAGAGGCTGCCGAACTTGTCGAACTAGACATCCCCGCTATCGCTCTGTTTCCTGCGCCCAATCCCGAGACTAAATCGCTTAATGGTGCAGAGGCTTACAATCCCGATGGCCTCGTCCAACGGGCGATTCGCGCGCTCAAGGCTGATTTCCCAGCGCTTGGCGTTATTACCGACGTGGCTTTGGATCCCTACACTACGCATGGACAAGACGGCATCATTGATGAATCGGGCTATGTGCTCAACGATGAGACTGTTGAGGTGCTCGCTAAGCAGGCGCTCTCGCATGCCATTGCAGGTGCCGACATCGTTGCGCCGTCGGACATGATGGACGGCCGAGTTGCCGCAATTCGCGCCATGCTCGAGGCTAATGGCCAAATTTACACGCGCATACTCGCCTATTCTGCCAAATACGCCTCTGCCTACTACGGCCCTTTCCGCGATGCGGTCGGGTCTAGCGGTAATTTAGGCGGCGGCAATAAATACAGCTATCAGATGGACGTGGCGAATAGCGACGAAGCACTACAAGAAATTGCGCAAGATCTTGCCGAGGGCGCTGACATGGTAATGGTTAAGCCCGGCATGCCGTATTTGGATATTGTGAGCCGCGTAAAAACCGAATTCAAAGTGCCCACCATGGTGTATCAAGTAAGCGGCGAATACGCCATGCATATGGCGGCCGCACAAAATGGATGGCTCGACGAGGACGCCGTAGCGATGGAATCATTGCTCTGCATAAAGCGCGCCGGAGCCGATGCGATCCTGACTTACTTCGCCAAGAAGGCGGCGCGCCTGCTAAAGGCCAATCCCTAAGCTATTAACCTGAAGGCTTAAGACAGGAGAACGAGCAGCCAGCGTTGCGCCGCTCGCCCTAACTTGCGCCGCACGCCTTAACTATTGTTCGGTAGTACTTGAATACTTGAGTTTCGGCCTTATTATTAGACCCAGAACTTATTATTATAACCAGAGGATTAGTGTATGAGCGGCTCTATCGTTCACGTATCAGACAGCTCTTTCGAGCAAGACGTTCTTCAAGCCGAAGGCCCAGTGCTCGTAGACTTTTGGGCCGAATGGTGCGGACCTTGCAAGATGATCGCGCCTGTTCTCGAAGAGATCAGCGGCGACTATGCAGGTAAAATTACCGTCGCCAAGATGGATGTCGATGCCAACACTGCTACCGCGCCTAAGTATGGCGTACGAGGCATTCCGTCGCTGCTAATCTTCAATGGCGGCGAAGTAGTAGGCACGAAGGTAGGCGCGCTCTCAAAATCGCAGCTTGCCGCGTTTATTGACAGCGTTATCTAAATTGCGTTTAATGCGGCTCAAGACAGACGAAAGTCTCTCTTAGCCGCAGCCTTCACTCCCTAGCCTTACTCTTCGAACCTAGCCGCCCGTGGCGTACTAAAGTTCCGTTTCGCTAGACCGATGTATGCTGTGTTAGTAGAAACAGTGCGACTAAAACTGGTACGTAATTTCGTATCAACAGCACCAACGTATTCCGCATAGAGACAGGCCGAGCATGAAAAGGGCCAAAACTTGCGGCAGGCCAATCCGGTCGAAAGCCCCCTGAATTATCAGTTCCTCGCTCTCTCTCGGCGCTTATAATTTAGCGACAGTTTAGCGAACGGCTCACGACCCAATGTAAAACAACCTCATATCCAGCCCTCTGTCATCCGGCTGAAGACGCGTCCCTAACAACCTAATTATTTATTCGCCTACTCTTTCTCGAAAAATGAGACGCAGAATAGGCGAACCCCCAACCAACAAAGAAGACCATCAACAATGAACTTAACCGAACTCAAGCAACAGCCCGTCGCAGACCTCGTTCAGACCGCCCACGATATGGGACTCGAAAACGTCTCCCGTACGCGCAAGCAAGACATCATCTTCGCGATCTTGAAGAAGCACGCGAAAAACGGAGAAGATATCTCTGGTGACGGCGTGCTCGAGATACTCCAAGACGGCTTCGGGTTTTTGCGTTCGGCAGATTCCTCTTATCTCGCGGGCCCAGACGACATTTACGTCTCCCCTAGCCAGATTCGACGCTTCAATCTTCGTACCGGCGATACGGTTGCCGGCAAGATTCGTCCCCCCAAAGACGGCGAGCGCTATTTCGCTCTGCTCAAGGTTCACGAAATCAATTTCTCGAGTTCAGAGAATTCTAAAAACAAAATCCTCTTCGAGAACCTAACGCCCCTATTCCCCCAAGACCGCCTCACTCTGCAAGTGGGTAACGGCAGCACCGAAGACCTCAGCGCGCGAATCATCGACCTCGTCGCACCAATCGGCAAAGGCCAGCGCGGACTTATCGTGTCGCCGCCGAAAGCGGGTAAGACGCTTATTCTTCAGAACATCGCGCAGTCAATTACGCGCAATAATCCTGAATGCCGCCTCATCGTACTGTTGATCGATGAGCGTCCAGAAGAAGTAACCGAAATGCAGCGTTCTGTGCGCGGCGAAGTCGTCGCGAGTACCTTCGACGAGCCACCCGCACGCCATGTGCAGGTAGCCGAGATGGTTATCGAAAAGGCGAAGCGCCTTGTTGAACACAAAGAAGACGTGGTTATTCTCCTCGACTCCATCACCCGTCTTGCCCGCGCCTACAACACCATCATCCCGAGTTCCGGCAAAGTGCTAACAGGTGGTGTCGATGCCCATGCACTCGAGCGTCCTAAACGATTCTTCGGTGCCGCGCGAAATCTCGAAGAAGGCGGCAGCCTAACGATTATCGCGACCGCACTCGTCGATACCGGCTCGAAAATGGATGAAGTGATTTACGAAGAATTTAAAGGCACGGGCAATATGGAACTGCAACTCGACCGCAAGATCGCCGAGAAGCGCGTTTACCCTGCCATCAACGTCCGCCGCTCTGGCACACGCCGCGAAGAGCTCATCACAACCGAAGAAGAACTTCAGCGTATGTGGATTCTCCGCAAGCTGCTCACCTCGATGGAAGATGTGCAGGCGACTGAATTCATTCTCGACAAATTAAAAGATACGAAGACTAACGAAGAGTTCTTTAACTCGATGAAGCGCAAGTAGTAATTTATTTATGGCTTTTAAAGACCTCAGAGACTTCATCGACCTCCTCGAATCCAAAGGTGAGCTCAAACGCATTAGCATGGAAGTCGATCCCGTTCTCGAGATTACCGAGATTAGCGATCGCACGCTACGCGCCGGTGGCCCTGCCCTTCTCTTCGAAAACCCGAAAGGATCGAAGATTCCGCTGCTTGCGAATCTTTTCGGCAATACCCGCCGCATCGCCCTCGCCATGGGTCAGGAAGACATCTCTGGTCTGCGAGACGTCGGCAAGCTGCTCGCATTCTTAAAAGAACCGACGCCGCCAACGGGGTGGAAAGATCTCTGGCAAAGTCTGCCAAGCTATAAAAGTGTGCTCAATATTCCTGCAAGCGTTTTACGCAAAGCGCCGTGCCAAGAGATCGTCTTAGAAGGCGATGAGATAGATCTGGGCATGCTGCCAGTTCAAACCTGTTGGCCCGGCGATGCCGCGCCTCTGGTCACCTGGCCTCTAGTGATTACCCGCGGGCCAGATAAAACACGCCAGAACCTCGGCATTTATCGCATGCAAATGATTGGCCCTAATAAGCTCATCATGCGCTGGCTTTCACACCGCGGCGGCGCGCTCGATTTCCGCGAGTGGCAGCAGCAACATCCCGGCGAGCGCTTCCCCGTGTCTATCGCCTTAGGCGCAGATCCTGCGACAATCCTTGCCACCGTGACTCCTGTACCAGATACGCTGTCCGAATACGCCTTCGCGGGTCTTTTACGCGGCAGCAAAACCGAGGTGGTGAAATCACGTACCAACGATCTGCAGGTTCCGGCAAGTGCCGAGTTTGTACTCGAGGGTTATATCGAACCCGGCGAGATGGCACCCGAAGGTCCTTTTGGCGATCACACAGGCTACTACAACGAAGTGGATGATTTTCCCGTCTTCACCGTAACCTGCATGACGCACCGGCGCGATCCGATTTATCATTCGACCTATACCGGCCGACCGCCCGATGAGCCAGCTATGCTCGGCGTTGCACTGAACGAAGTATTCGTACCGCTGCTGCAAAAACAGTTTCCCGAAATCGTCGACTTCTATTTGCCGCCCGAAGGCTGCTCCTATCGTCTCGCGATTGTCAGCATGAAAAAACAATACCCAGGCCATGCTAAGCGCGTGATGATGGGTGTGTGGTCTTTCTTGCGGCAGTTCATGTACACCAAATTTGTTATCGTCGTCGACGACGACGTCAACATACGCGAGTGGGACGATGTTATCTGGGCAATTACCACCCGCATGGATCCTGCGCGCGATACCGTACTCATCGAGAACACGCCAATCGACTATCTCGACTTTGCCTCACCTGTGTCGGGCCTCGGCTCGAAAATGGGAATGGATGCAACGAATAAGATGGAAGGCGAGACTCAACGCGAATGGGGCACGCCGATTACGATGAGCGACGAGGTTAAGGCACGAGTCGATGCGATGTGGGACGAACTCGGTATCGACAAGCGCTAAATTTCGCGAGTAGATTATTTACTGAAGGACTTGCACACAAGCTGCGTCACTCAAGCCGCACCTAAACAGACCGCGGCATTGGCAGTGAGCTGTTGAGTCCTGCAGCCTCGAGCGCGCTACGCGTGGCGGCGTCTGCCTCGGCCTCAAAACCCAACCCCCGCATAAGACCAGCGTATTCGACAAACGCTTCGGCGTCGGCTTGCATCGCAAGCCTCGCCTCATAGTATTCTCGCGCCTTACCCCACAGCTCACACCGAAGCGACAGCCGCGCCAGCGTCAGCAGAAGCGCAGCATCGCTAGGCCGAGAGCGCTGCCAGTGCTCTGCAGCTAATAACTGTTTTAACGCGAGTCCTGAATCTAGTTTTCCGTAGCAAAGTACGGTCTCGCTGTCCCAGCGCTTCTTTAGCGCTTTCTCTAGAGCACGCCGCGCACCCTCGGCCTCTCCCGCATGCAGCAACAGTTTGGAATATTCGGTTACTAACGCAGGGGTTTCGCATTGACTCGCCTTCGCCTTCTTCCATAGCTGCTGTAGCTCACTGACATTCGTTGCGGCATTGCGCAGTTGCCCTAACAGCACCGCATCGGCAAGCGACGACAGCGCATCGACAGTCATGACTTTTTGCTTCGTCAACGCAGGAAGCAAGCGTTCGAGTGCGTCCCAATCTTCGAGTTGCGCGTAAACTCGATGTAAGAGCCGCAGAAGATTAGTGTCGGCCGGCGAATTGCTGCGCAGGTTCTGGAGTACCGCTACACATTCCTCAAATCTATTTGCCTGCAAAAGTATCTCTGCCCGCACAGACTCAATCGTCGACTTAGCATCAGGGTAAGCCGACTCGCCTTTGCTTAACCACTCAAGCGCGGCGTCTACCTCCCCCTTTTGATTAGCAATATAGGCGAGAGCCATGTAGTTAATCGAACTGGCATCGGGTTCAGAGACTCCTTTTTCGAGGAGCTTTGCACTGGCGTTATTATCGCCGCGCACGAGACTCAACAAACCTTGAATCGTCGAGCGCTTCGCATTCGCTTTACGCCGAGCGCGCATTCTTCGGCCTGCCGAAACCAAACGCCAGGGGTTGAGTCCGCTCACAATTGTCCAGAGCAAACGCAGTGCAGCGAAAACCACGCAAACCGCAACAAGCAGTGCAAAAATACTCGTCTCAAACGCGCTATTGCCAAACGCAATAAGCAGATACCCTGGATCCTGCGGGAAGCCAAGTGTGAGGCTCAGTGTCAGCGCCACCACAATAACCAACAGACTCCATGCGAATAGTCTGATCATTGCAGCGCACTCGCATTTAGCTCCGAAATACCCCGCAGTGCGCCCCCAATCAGGGGCAGGCGCGGCTGCAACACAACACCTTCTAACTGCTCAAGTTCGGCAAGCGCTGCATTTACCGGTGCAGAGCCAAGTTCGCCGTTTCGTTCGAGCCAGAGGCGCGCGCTTTGCAATTGTCGGCCAAACAGAATGTCGTCGCCTGCGAGAAGTGCAAGTTTTGCCTGTTCTAAAATGAGCTTGAATTCGCGCGCACCACCGAGCCTTGCTGCAACCAATGCCTGTGCTGGCTCATCTAGCTTTCGCCAAATAAACACCGACCGAAGAAACTCAACAGTGTCGTCCAGTAACTGCCAAGGGAGTGAGTTCTCAACGTCGGTCTCGCGAGTCATCTCGGGCGCCGCGGTGAAAATGTCTTCGGCCTGAAAGTTGGCGCGCATACTGTCGATGCTATTGCCTGCAAGCACTAGCGAGTCGGCCTGCGCAAGGAGTATATCAAGGCGCAGAAACAGGCTGTCGGTATCGGGTAATTCGACTGCGCGAAGACTCGCAAGTTCACCCGAAAGCGTTTGCCGCAGCGGATACGACTCGTCGCTGGCCGAGTTCGCGAGGGCAGCATCGGCCAGTTCATAGAGTGCTATCGCCGAGACAACATCGCGCTCGAACCGAAGCTTGCGGCTCGCCATCGACAGCAAGTATTCGGCTTCGAGTAATTTCCAGCCTCGGTTGGGATCAGAGTCTGCCGCACGCATGCGCGCACTGAGTTCGGCGAGTTGATTTCTCAAGCGGGTAAGCTCCGCCGCACTCGCAACCTGCTGCTGAGTGAGTCGTCCATCGAGCTGTGTGAGCGCGTCTTGCGCAGCCTGCGCCGCCAACTCAATCAAGCGGCGGTCCCGCGCATCGTCAGTAACCTGTGAGTCGCCTCGACCGAGGGATTCGCTTGCGACTGAGTCGATCAATGACTGCGTGTCGGCGGTGATTTTCTGGCGGGCTGATTCGACTAAGGCGGCTACTTGAACCTCTTGCTCAGGCGATAGCTGTGCCGGGCGCTGCACTCCGCCCGGTTCGCCGCTTTCAACGAGCGCAAGCCGCGCTTCGAGCTGCGGCAAATTCGACCCAAGTTGCCATTGCTGCCAAGCTAGCCACACGATTCCTGCAAGAAGGGGGAGCGTCAATACGATCAGCGCGATAACCCTGCTACGCGCTTTGCGCTGCGCACGCGTTTTCATCGGTGGGCGAACTTTTGCGATGTCGTCTAAGACCCTAGCTGTGTCTTGCTTGGCCGTAGCTTTCTTCGCTGGCTGCGCTTGCGCAGTGCCTTCGGGCTGCGTCGTCGCCGCAGCTTCGGGATTCTCGCTCGGCGTATCGCTTGTGTCTGCCATGTTCTCGTTCTCAATTCTGCGCCCTTCGGACGCCGGGAATACTCGCTATGCGAGAATGGTTTCTAACATCAGTCTAGCCCGGTGCGACTTTCTTTGCCGGCTACCCTGACCAAAGCGCGGACAAAAGCACTAGCATCTGCCCCGCCCGCGTCGACGGGTTGAACAAAGCCTAATGCTAAGGCCAATTCTTTGACGCGATCCGAAGGCACTATTAAGGGCATCTCCAATAAGGGCATCTCCAATAAGGGCAGCGCCAGAAGTGCAGCGAGTGACTCACCGCTCGTCGCGGTAAGCGCTGTGGGAATTTTGCCGCTCATCACAGCTTCCAATTCGCCCTGCGTGTAGTCGCAGGTAAGGCGTCTGTACACCTCAAAATAGTCGACGCGCCCACCGCGATCGCGTATTCCTTCGGCAAGTGTATCGCGTCCGCCCTCGCCGCGAAAAATACCTACGCGCTTGCCCTTTAGATTATCGAAAAGGCCCGATGAAAGCAGGTCTTCGCTTGTCACTCCCCCCGCCGCGACCGCCACCTCGCAGCATAGCAATTTTTGCGCGAGCGCCGCGGTCGATGGGCCGATTGCCACAACCTGAATACCCACAGGGAACTGAGGCCAATAATCTTCGATCGCCGCAACCCCTGCGCGAACAGCGTTTGTACTAATAAAAATTAGCGTATCGAAAAGGTCGAGTTCGAGCAGACTGCGGCGCAGCGTTGCCGCGTGTTCGCCTGCTGATGGCGGCGCGATTTGCAGCAGTGGCAGTGCAATAGTCTGCGCGCCATGCGACTCGAATGCCGAAATCAGCTCGGCCTGTTGATGTTGCGGCCGAGTCACGAGAACGCAGTGATTGGCTAATGAGTCGCTGCGAGGCGCGCGTGAATCGTGTTCGTGTGCTGAGTTTTCTACTCTGGTCATCACCAACCCTTTAGCTTAGGAGCAGCGTTTTTTCGTGTGCTGTTAGCGTTCGTCCAGCTCCGCTAGGAGCTCGGCGGCGCCTTGCGCGAGCAGCGCCTCGGCAACTTCGATTCCTAATGCCTCGGCCGCCGCACTGCTGCCGCGTGCTTCGGCGCGTAGCATGCGCTTGCCATCGGCGCTGCCAACCAGGCCGCGCAGGCTCAATTCTCCCACCGCAGCCTCGCTCGTATTGAGCTCGGCAAAGCACGCAATAGGAACCTGACAACCGCCGTTAAGCTTTGCGTTCATCGCGCGTTCAGCGACTACGCGAGCCGCGGTATCTGTGTGATGAAGGCAGCCGAGCCGCGTCAAAGTCTTGTCGTCATTTAGGCGACATTCGATACCAACCGCGCCCTGCCCACCCGCAGGCAAAGACACCTCTGTACTAAGCCTTTCGGCGATGCGGTCTTCGAGCTCTAGGCGAATAAGCCCCGCGCTGGCGAGGATTATTGCGTCGTATTCGTCTGCGTCGAGCTTGCCAAGGCGGGTGCCTACATTACCGCGCAAATCGAGTATTTTAAGGTCTGGCCGCAGCGCACGGAGTTGACACTGGCGACGCAAGCTCGATGTCCCTACTCGGGCACCCTGAGGAAGCTTTGAGAGTGACGAGAAATGGTTAGACACGAACGCGTCGGTCGGGTCCTCGCGCTCGCAAATCACCGCAAGACCAAGACCGTCGGGGAAGGCCATTGGTACATCTTTCATCGAATGCACCGCAATGTCGGCGTCGCCATCGAGCAGCGCGCGCTCGAGCTCTTTCACGAACAAACCCTTGCCCCCTATTTTGGCCAGCGGCGTGTCGAGGATTATATCGCCGCGCGTGCTCATCGCGAGCAGCTCAACGCGTAAATCTGGATGTGCGCTTTCTAGCGCATCGCGCACAAAATAGGCCTGCCAGAGGGCTAGCGGGCTCTTGCGCGTCGCGATGCGGATAATCTCGGTGCGATTAGGATCGTTGCTCGATGCTGAAGAAAT
>LICD01000065.1 GCA_001438145.1 OM182 bacterium BACL3 MAG-120619-bin3
TTATAGAGATCGTCTACGGGCGATTGAGAGAACAGACCGTAGGTAAGACCGCCCGTATGATTCATTAGTTCGCGGACAGTCATAGGATGAGCGGGCGCCTCGGTAAGCATATTGCCGTCGTCATCCATGCCTGCATAGACCTGCAGATCGGCGAACTCGGGGATATACATCGATACGGGATCCGAGAGCTTAAAGAGGCCGCGCTCATAAAGCATCATCATCGCAACACCCGTGATTGGCTTAGTCATCGAATAGATGCGGAACAGGGCGTCATCGGTCATCGGTGATTCGGCGGCGATGTCGCGCTGACCTACTGATTCGAAATGGATGATTTTTCCATCACGAGCAGCGGCAGTGACCACGCCCGCTAGACGTCCGTCATCGACGAATCCCTGCATCGCCTGCGTTAGTCGGTCTAGTCGGTCTGAGTCTACGCCAACCGATTCGGGAGTGGCGAACGTAAGTCCGCTGCCCATCGAGCGGTTCGCACTCGTGGGTTGAGTTGCGCATGCGGCAAGCATCACAAGGCTGAGCAGGAGCGCCACTGTATTGCGAGACGCCAAATAAATAGGATTGTTCTTCTTCATAAGGAGGGTAGCTCTCTCTAATTGTTGGGTAAGCCGATGGGTGAATTCTAGAGCCAGAATAGGCTCTGGAGCGGCTCTTTGTCTAGAGCGCAGGCGATTGTGCTGCGCAAAGCATCGCCGAGGCGATAATTATTAAAGCCATGGTAATAATATTAATACCATGGTTTAATTATGAGATTGAAAGGCGTCCACCAGTCTTTCACACAGCGATGGAGAGTGAAATAATGGAAAAAATAGATTGGCAAAACAGATTCTTAGCCTTCAAGGGCGACAAGTTGATAGCGGACGGAAAGCAGCTTGAGGTCGCGCTTAAACTAAAAGCCGAGGGAGCAGAGCCGGCGCTGCGGCGCGGTGAGATTTTGCTCTTCGCGGGCGCCGATGGCCGCCAGATCGATTTGCATCTATCAGGCAATGAGCTAGATATCGAGCGCCGCTATGGCGTGCCCCCGCAGTTAGAATCTGCTGCGCCTATAGTGGGTAGCGCAGAGGACGCAAGTACAGGAAAAAAACCTCGAGGCCGACCCAAGTTAGGTGTAATCGGGCGTGAGGTCACTCTGCTGCCGAGGCACTGGGCATGGCTTGACACGCAGCGTGGTGGTGCGTCTGCAACCCTGCGACGGTTAGTCGATGCAGAACGCAAGGCCAGCGTAGATTCGGATAGCCGGCGAGCGAGTCAGGATCGGGCGAATCGCTTTATGTCCGCTATGGCTGGAGATCGCGAAGGATTCGAAGAGGCGACTAGAGCATTGTATGCGAGTAACCGAGAGGGTTTCGAAGCGGCGAGTGCCACGTGGGCGCGCGATATTAGGCGTATGGCGCAGAGTATGGCAGCTGATGCCTTCATAGAGAGTTAATCGCTGAGTGATGTCCGCGTGAGTGCTATACTGCCAGCCTTCTATTAATGACATATTCAGATGTTTTTATGAGTGATAAAACACCGGTAACGCAAGACGCGAGCGCACCCGAGATCAGTGCTCGAGAGGCCGAGTCTCGCGCCGCGCCGCGACCGGTGCTTGAGGCAATGAAAGCCGCTGAGCTGTCGGCCCTCGGCAATTGTATTATCGACAGCGGCGCGCTCGGACGGTCGCAAACTTACCCTAAACTGCTGCGCTTTCTTGTCGACGCAGCGCTCGCGGGTCATGTTCCGCGTGAGCTAGATATTGCGATCGGCGCACTCGGCAGAGATGAGAATTTCGACGTCTCTTCGGATTCTGCCGTGCGTGTCGCCGTGCACCAGCTGCGTAAAAAGCTAGCGAGCTACTATGCCGATTTCGAACCAGAGGCGACAGTTCGGCTCGTCTTGCCCAAGGGTCGGCATTCTCTTTTTATTGAACACAATGCACGAGCCCCTGAACCCAAAAAGGCCGCTCTGCTCGCGCCTCCTGAAGAGAGTTTGTTGACCAAAACCGCTGGACTGATTCGCCAAAGATTGACGCCTGCGCTATTGCTGCTTGTGTTAATAGCGCTTACCGCCAATCTCGCGCTGCTATCCGATTCGAATAATGCCTCGGGTAAGGTGACAGCAATGCCTGCGTCGAGCCACCCGCTCTGGGCAAGCGTGCTAAGCGACGACAAACCGTTGCTTATCGTAATGGGCGACTACTATATTTTTGGCGAGCTGAATGCGAACGGCAATGTTGCGAGAATGGTTCGTGAATTTACTGTCAATTCGAGCAGCGATCTAGAAGAATTTCGTTTCGGAGATATCGAGCAATCCGAAAATTATCTCGATCTGGACTTGAGCTACATGCCCGAAGGGAGCGCCTTTGCGCTTGCGCGGATCTCACCTCTGCTCGCGCAGAGCGGCAAGTCGGTGAACATGACTATGATGTCCGATCTCACGTCGGCTGACATTCGCGCAAATCATATCATCTACATTGGCTATATCAGCGCACTCGACCGCCTCGCGTCGATGACTTTCGCAGGATCGGGGTTAGCGGTCGGGCGTAGTTTCGATGAACTGATAGACATAGACAACGTGACCTATTTTACTAGCGATGCTGGACTGCCGGAAGAAGGGCAGCAATTTCGCGATTACGGCTTCTTTTCGAGTTTTGCCGCGAGTCGCGATACACAAGTCATTCTCGTCTCAGGAATGCGCGATGCTGGGTTGATGCATACGGCACAGGCGCTGTCCGAAACAGCGGCGCTCGATGAATTACTGTTATCGCTTGGCGATGGCGATGGCTCTGACGAGGCGTTAGGGAATATTGAGGCGCTTTACGAGGTCTACGGTATCGATCGTATGAATTTCGAGTCTAAGTTGGTTTACAGTCAGCTGCTTGAAACGGGGAATTTTTGGGGTTTAGCGGTAAGCGGCGAAGCGATTACCCAGTAGCGTGATTGCGTAACTCAAGCTGTGCATGGGAGGAGGGGCTTAGGCGTGTGCAGCCATGTGTTGGATAACGCCAGGCTTTCGACTTTCTACCTTGGAGATTTTGTATTCGTAGCGGGAGGCGGTGGGGTCTATATCGAGCGCTTCATCGATGGCGGCGCGGAGATCTGCTTGGGCAGCCTGCCGAGTGAGATAGGGGCCTGATATACGCACCTGCAGCGTTTCATCTTGCGGTGCCGAGGCGACGATATAGAAATTTTTCGCGTTCACTCTCTACTCTCTATGTTTTCTTCGTTCTCTACGTTCTGCACAGGCTAATTTAACTGCTCAATTCTCGATAAACGCTTGCTATGTTAAGTGACTATCGGCACTTGAGACCTTAGCAATAGCATTTCTGGGGCGGATTCTAACGCGCCTTAAAAGCTGTACGCTAGTCATTTTATGGGTATTTGAATCAATTTTAGTCTGCGCTGTAATCAGCGGCATTAATTGACATATCTTTCGTCTTTGGAGAGTCGGTGTGGGGAGAGAAAAGAGTGATGGTCAGCGTCTTTCCATCATCATTCCCGTGTTGAATGAAGAGCGCTCACTGGCGCGAATCCTGTCCGCATTTGAAAGCTGGGAGCGAACCACGAGCGAGATTATCGTGATCGATGGCGGCAGCACCGACAGGACGCTAGACATCGCCGGAGACTATCCGTGCACTGTGATCAGCGCGGCAAAGGGGCGCGCGTCGCAAATGAATGCAGGTGCGAATTACGCGACGGGCGAAATTCTTTTATTTCTGCATGCTGATACGACGTTGCCTGCCGCCGCTGCGCAATTGATCGAGGAAGCTATGCACAGAGAATTAGGCGATTCTAAAGGGTCTAAGGAAGCCGACTGGGGCTGGTTTGACGTCAGGCTCGACGGTGACGGGTTCGCTTTCCGCGTAATCGAATGGTTTATGACCGTCAGAGCGAGATTGACTCGCGTCTGCACCGGGGATCAAGCGCTGTTCGTCCGGCGCGATTTATTTGAGGCGGTTGGCCGATTTCCTGAGTTGCCGTTAATGGAGGATGTGGCGCTGAGTAAAACTCTGCGCAGGGCCGCGCGAGCAAGGCCTATCGTAAAGAGAGTGACCACCTCAAGCCGCAGGTGGCAGAGGCAGGGCGTCGTCCGAACGGTGCTACTCATGTGGGAATTGCGCATGCGTTATTTTCTGGGTGAGTCACCGCAAGCGCTGCATAAACGGTATTACCCTGAGCGGCGGGCAGTCGAGTAATGAAATATCCCAATGCCCAGATACTAATATTCGCCAAACAGCCGATACCGGGCGAGGTAAAGACGCGTCTCATTCCTGCAATTGGCGTTACCTCAGCAACCGACTTGCACTGTGCTATGACAAGGCGCGTCGCGGCGATGTTGAGTGCTGCAGCGCTTGCCCCCTTCAGATTCGCCGTGTCGGGTGACGTTAACGATCCACTGTTTGCTGAGCGCGACGGCAGCCTGCCGCCGACTACCCAAATCGGGGAGGACCTCGGTGAGAGGATGCTCAACGCCGCTACTCGCGCGTTCGAGGCGAAACAAAAACCGAGTGAGGCAACTGTTGAGTATGTTGTCATCGTGGGTGCCGACTGCCCCTCACTGGCGCCTAATCACGTCCAAGAGACACTTGAGAGTTTAGCTTCGGGCATCGAGGTAGTGTTCGTGCCAGCCGACGATGGCGGTTATGTTCTGGTGGGGATGAGCCGAGTCTTTGCTGCGATGTTCCAAGACATTGTCTGGGGAACCTCGGAGGTTCTTCAGGTAAGTCTCAATAAACTTTCGAAGATGGGTGTCAGCACACGATGCCTGTCACCACTTTGGGATGTTGATACCGAAGAAGATTTACTCAAGTTAGCGTGGTTGGAGCAACCGCTCGAGTGGTAAGCCTATTTTTTTGGTTCGTCACGACGATCGAAATCGAGCATTTTACCGGCTAGCTTGCTGCTGTCGATTTCGAACTTGCCGTTTTCGAGTCGATTATGCAGGTCTACTACTTTAGCCATGTCCATGCTGGGAAGTCCTTCGATTGCGGTGCGCAGTTCTGCGGTCAGGCGCGCAAGTTTCTGTAAGCCCGTTGCGAGGTCCTCTGCGGTGCGAGCAGAGTGTTCGCGACTAGCGCGTGCATCGCGCACCTTTGCAAGGACGCTTAGCAGTTCGTCGCTCGGTGCGCTAATTGTGTCTTCAGATTTCTTCACTTGAGCTCGTCTCACTCGCATTGGGTCGTCTTAGGGGTACCGCAGGACGTCACTCTGCGAAACCACCTCTGCTGCGCACCTCATGATGACGCTACGAGCCTAGTTTATAGCGTCTTATCGTCGGATATCTTTAAGAAATAGAATCGGGTCTCCATTTGGCCTCCAAATCATTGACTCGCTGAGTGGGGCAATGTCTAATCTCGTCATCAACTCTCCGCTGCCTAGCGCGCGATGGTAACTCCGTCGCCTGTGCGCTGGTTATTTCTTTCATCGACTTCGAATGCGCGGTACATGTCCTCAGCAACTCCAACAGATAACTCCTCACAGTCGACGCATGATGCAAGCGCTGAGGCGGTGATTTTGCTGATTGAAGACGGCGGCGAGGCACGTCGGGACCTCTCGACGATTCTTGGTTTTTTGGGCGAGACAGTCGTCGCATCGACGACTGCTGAATACCGCGCGGTGCTCGGCGCGCAGGGGCAGGCGCATCGGCGTGTGTCTTTGGTCGTTTTGGGGGAGTGTCGCGACCGATTGCCTCAACAGGTGCTAATTGACCTCGCAGCAATCGATTCGGCGCTGCCTTACATTGTGATTGCAGATGAAGGTGAGGTTGAACTCGATGAAATCGACTCGGCGGTCCGTCTGCGAATTATCGCGCGACTGCCGAGTAACTGTGGATTTCAACCGCTGCTCGATGCACTGCATAAATCGAAGCTCTTTAATCGGCATTCCACCCGCCTCCTCGGTTCCGATCAAGTGCGCGACTACAATATGTTTCGCAGTTTAGTCGGCGAAAGTGTTGAAATCGAACGCGTACGCAAAATGATGGGTCAGGTCGCCAACACCGAGGTTAGCGTGCTCATTACCGGTGAATCGGGTACTGGAAAAGAAGTTGTTGCCCGCAATCTACACAATAACTCTGCACGCTCCGCGAAGGCGTTTATCCCCATTAACTGCGGCGCTATTCCTCGAGAGTTGCTCGAAAGTGAATTGTTTGGCCACGAGAAAGGGGCCTTCACAGGCGCAATCGCGACCAGAAGCGGTCGCTTCGAACTGGCAGATGGCGGCACGCTCTTTCTCGATGAAATAGGCGACATGCCTCTTTCTATGCAGGTTAAGCTTCTCAGGGTATTGCAAGAGCGAAGCTTCGAGCGCGTTGGTGGTGCAGAAACACTGCAGGCCGATGTCAGGATTGTCGCCGCCACCCATCGCGACCTCGAAGAGATGATTGCTGCGGGTGAATTTAGGCAAGATCTCTACTATCGCCTAAATGTCTTTCCCATTGAGATGCCTGCGCTGAGAGAGCGCCCCGAAGATATCCCAGTGCTGCTGAACGAGCTTATCGCGACTCTCGAACGAGAGGGGCGGGGATCTGTGCGATTCAATTCTCATGCGATGGCCGTTCTAGCGAAACACCGCTGGCCCGGCAATGTGCGTGAACTTGCGAACTTGGTTGAGCGCATGGCGATACTGCATCCGCATGGCATTGTTGGCGTCAGCGACTTGCCTGAAAAATTGGTTGCCTCTGCGGGAAGCGAGGACGCGCTGCGGGAAGGAGTTACTTCCGCTGGATTTGCCGGACTTAATAGTTCGGGTGAGACGGAAGTGAACCCAGCGCAGGCTGCACCCCAGGGGCTGCCATTAGCCGGTCTAGATCTTAAAGAGTATCTAGCGCGCCTCGAGCGCGACTTAATCGAGAAGGCGCTCGATGACAGCAGTGGGGTAGTCACTCGCGCCGCCGACAGGCTAAGCATTGGCAGGACAACACTTGTCGAGAAGATGCGTAAATATAAGCTGTCGAGATTGCAGGATGGTGCGCTTGAAAACGAGGCAGATGATGGCTCAGAGAGCGCGCCTGATTCTCCTCATAGGCTGCAATAGCTCACCCGAACCTTGTACCTTTCAGAATCTTAGGCATACGACGTCACTCTATTTCGTGCGTGTGCGGCAGAGTAATGTTGGCATGACGCGCCCCTCGCTCCGTCATTTTTAAGTCGCCAGATGCAAACCAAGCAACAACCTTCGGATAGAGTCTGTGTTCTTGTTCGAGCACGCGCGCGGCCAGCGATTCTGGCGTATCGGCTGGAACAACAGGGATGCTGTGGCGCGCGATTACAGGCCCGCCGTCGAGTTCTTCGGTAACGAAATGCACACTCGCGCCGTGTCTGGTTACATTCGCGTCTAGCGCGCGTTGATGGGTGTTTATGCCAGGGAAGTCGGGCAGAAGAGACGGGTGAATATTGATTAATCGGCCCGCATAATGACTCACAAAAGCACTAGACAATATGCGCATGAATCCGGCAAGCACAACGAGGCGAGGCTGAAAATTGTCGATTATGCGGGTAAGCGCCGAGTCAAAATCTTCACGATTAGCGTAGGCCAAATGCGACAGTACGGCAGTCGGTATCCCCGCTTCTTTAGCGCGAGTTAGGCCAAAAGCGTCGGCTTTATTAGAGACTACCGCGGCAATTCGATAACCGCCTTCGCTCGCCGATTCGATAAGTGCCTGCAGATTACTGCCGCTGCCCGAAATAAGGACGACGACAGAACAGGGGCTAGGAGTGTGGTGGTCGGAGGGGGCGTTCACAGTTACGCGTAAATGACTGAGTCGGCTGATGCCTCTGGTTTTTGTCGAATCGAACCAATTTTATAAGCAGCAATGGGACCTTCGCTGAGCAGTGCGAGTGCCTCATCAGCCTGCGTTTCGTCCACGCAGAGAATCATACCGATGCCGCAGTTAAAGGTGCGCAGCATCTCGCTGTCGCTAATGTTGCCCTCCGTTTGCAGCCAGTCAAAAATCGCGGGTCGCTGCCATGCGCCAAGGTCGATTACTGCCTGCGCGTCGGCGGGAAGTACGCGAGGGATGTTCTCTGTGAAGCCGCCGCCGGTAATATGAGCGAGGGCATTCAATTCGATACGGGGTGCGAGTGCCGCAATGGTCTTCACGTAAATGGTTGTTGGCTCGAGTAAGGTTTCACCGAGGGTCGAGTCACCGAAGGCCGTGTTAAGGTCAGCCTCACTGCGCTCGATGACTTTGCGGATTAGCGAGTAACCATTGGAATGTGGGCCTGAGGAAGCAAGGCCGATAAGTGTGTTGCCTACTTTGACTTTCGATGGATCGATAATCTTCGCTTTCTCAACCACCCCGACGGAAAAGCCCGCGAGGTCATAGTCTTCGCCCTCATACATGCCAGGCATTTCGGCAGTTTCGCCACCGATTAGTGCGCAGCCCGCGAGCTCACAGCCTGCGCCAATGCCGGTTACTACATCTGTTGCGGTTGCGATATTGAGGCCACCGGTCGCGTAGTAATCAAGGAAGAAAAGCGGCTCTGCACCGCACACGATGAGGTCATTTACACACATCGCGACAAGATCGATGCCTATGGTGTCGTGTTTGCCTAGCTGCATTGCCAAGCGCAGTTTCGTGCCAACGCCGTCGGTAGCAGACACAAGGACTGGCTGGGTATAGCCTGCGGGAATTTCACATAAGGCACCGAAACCGCCAATCTGCGACATGACCTCGGGGCGATGAGTGCGTTTGGTGACCGCTTTGATGTTCTCGACGAGCGCGTTACCTGCATCGATATCGACTCCGGCATCACGGTAGCTTAGCGCGGTACGTTCTGACTTGTTAGTCGCTGTAGTGCTGTTGCTACCGTCGTTGGCGGTTGTCATGCGGTTTTCCTCGGTTAGTGGCGGCGCTCTGGGGTCTATTTAAACTTTGCTAGGCAGTATTAGACATTATTAGATTTTGCTGGGCGGTGTTGCTCGCAAGACTCGAATTTTAGCAAGAAGTGGCGACACAGTCAGTCTTAAATATGCTTCATCTGCGCGTATCTGGGGACAGACGAGGCGTCCGAAACTAGGTTCGGGCTTAGGATTGCAGTATGATCTCCACGCATGAATATCCACCTTTTTAGGGCGCCTGTAAGAATGCTGTTACCGCGCAGCCTATTAGCCATTTTCGTCGTCGCTTTTTCGTTTTGCGCACCCGTGCAAGCGGTTCAGATTGAAGGCTTGTATAGCCATCAATCGGCATTGATTGGCGATGATGAATCAGAGCGCGCGCAGGCGTTTGCCGCTGCGCTTGCGGCGGTTATTGTGAAGCTTACAGGGGGCGAAGAGGCGTTATCAGTGCCCGGCGTTGACCGCGCGCTGGCTCGGGCGCGTGACTTTGTCGAAGGCGTCAGTTATTCAAGCATCGGCGAGGCGGGGTCTGGCCAGTCGCAGCGCACAATAACCGTAGATCTTTCGCAGGCTTTGGTTGATTCGTTATTAGGCGATCTTGGTGTTCCAATCTGGAATATAAACCGGCCAAGCATTTTGGTTTGGGTTGCCGTCCAATCATCCGAAGGCGAACGCCGGTTGATGAATCCCGAAACGGATGAGTCGATGGTCACTGCGCTAATCGATTTCGCCGATTCGCGCGGGCTCCCACTAATATTCCCTGTGCTTGATTTCGAGGATCGGAGAAGTCTCTCGGTCGATAATCTTTGGGACCTTCGGACTGATGCTATTAACCTTGCAAGCGCTCGCTATGGAGCCGACAGCATTTTGGCTGGCCGTATCCACTTCACCCCAACAGGCGAACTTGTCGGTCTGTGGCAGTTTCAATTTCAGGGTGAGGCACAGGTGTTTGATGGGTTGGATTCAAATTTGCAGACTTATCTCGAAGCCCCTCTGGACAGGGTGACAGAGCAATTAGCCGACTATTTTGCGCTGCCATCGGCCATGGGTTTTGAGCAGAAGATCACACTGCGCGTCGATGGAATTCGATCGCTCGCCGATTATGTGGCTCTATTCGCGTATGTTGGGCAGCTAGGCATAGTGTCAGAGTCGTCGCTCGCATCGCTCGATGCCGAGCGGTTAGAGTTGAATCTCGCAGTCTTAGGCGATGCGATTCGCCTTCGCGAACTGATCGCACTCGATCGCGACCTGCTGCCAATAGACTCAACACGCAGTGAGCGCGAGCTACTTCACTACAGATGGACACGTTAGGTATGACTAACGGTCAAGATATGCCGCACCAGACTGGCGAGCCAACTGACCAGTTGACACTCGGATTGGCGTTGGACGACTCGGCAGTGTTTGCTAATTATTTTCCTTGCGATGGTAACGCGCTAGCGCTTGCTAAGCTGACGAGCGTTGGGCTTGATGGCAAAGGCGCTGATTTTATTTTCCTTTGGGGAGAGGGGTCGCCAGGGCTCACTCACTTGCTTCAAGCAACGTGTCATCAGTCCACAGCATTGGGCTTGGGCTCATTCTATTTGTCTTTGCAAGAGGTTGATCAATTAACACCTGATGTCATCGAAGGGCTTGAGAGCCTAGAGGTAATTTGCCTTGATGATCTCGACGCTGTCGCGGGGCTAGCCGAGTGGGAAGCGGCACTGTTTACGCTCTTTAATAAAATTAAAGAGGCGGGAAA
>LICD01000066.1 GCA_001438145.1 OM182 bacterium BACL3 MAG-120619-bin3
AGTCGCCGAGCGCCTCGGCGCTATAGCGCCCCATAAAAATAGCGCCCGCATGGCTTATCTTTTCCAGAAGCGATTCTGGATCAGCGATCGAAAGTTCGAGATGCTCAGGCGCTATGGCATCACTTACCCGTGCAGCTTCGTTTAGGTCTTCAACTAGAATAAAGAGTCCACGATTGGTCATCGATTTTTCGATGATGTCGCGGCGCTCCATCGTAGGTAATAACCGCTCGATACTGGCCCTAACTTGATCAAGGTAGTTCGCGTCGGTGGCAATTAGAATTGATTGCGCCTGTTCGTCGTGCTCGGCCTGAGAAAACAGATCCATAGCGATCCAATCGGGGTCAGTTTCGCCATCGCAGATAATGGTTAATTCCGATGGTCCGGCTATCATATCGATACCGACCTCACCGAACACCAATCGCTTCGCCACGGTGACATAGATGTTGCCCGGTCCGGTAATTTTATCAACCTTAGGGATGCTTTCGGTGCCATAAGCCATCGCAGCAACAGCTTGTGCACCGCCAATGGTATAGAGTTCGGTGACGCCTGCTAGCGCAGCGGCGGCGAACACAAGCTTTCCTGCCTCACCATAGGCGGTGGGAACGGTGGCTATAATTTGTTCGACACCCGCTACCTGCGCAGGAATGGCGAGCATAAGAATCGACGAAGGGTAATTCGCCTTGCCGCCCGGCGCATAGACGCCCACACGCTGTAAAGGGCTTACCTTCTGCCCAAGAACCGAACCGTCCTCTTCGCGGTATTGCCACGACTCCTGCTTCTGCTTTTCGTGATAACTACGAATCCTGCCGGCTGCAATTTCTAATGCCTCGCGCTGCGCCGCATCGAGACTCTCGAGCGACGCCTGCATCTGTTCGCGCGTCACTGTCAATGAGGCCATAGATTGAGCCCCGAAACCGTCAAACTGATTCGTATAGTCGAGAACTGCGGCGTCCCCCTTTGCCCGCACCTGGGCGAGAATATCGCTGACGGTTGCCGTCACGTCGTCTGCCACAATCATCTCTCGCTTCAGATGCGCTTTCAGCGCGGCGTCGAAATCTGCACTCGCACTATTAAGCTGTTTGATGGGAAGAGAAGGAGTGGTCATAGATAATTCCTTTTGCTCGCTGCGTTAATCGTTGCGCCTATGCCGCACGATTGGCAACGGCGGTCGATAATTTATCGAGTATTTCGCGAATCGCCGCATTCTTAATTTTCATTGAGGCTTTATTAACAATAATCCGCGAGCTCACGTGCGCGATAAAATCTTTCGCCTCGAGCCCGTTAGCCGTCAGTGTCTTGCCGGTGTCGACTATGTCGACAATCGCGTCGGCCAACCCCATAGAGGGCGCCAACTCGAGTGCGCCGTTGAGCTTAATCAGCTCGATTTGCACGCCTTGCTCGGCGAAATAGCGTTTAGCGATATTGACGAATTTGGTCGCCACTCTTAGACGGCCGACCGGCGCTGCCCGACCTATCGGTTCTGCTGTCATTAAACGGCAGCGGGCGATGTCTAGATCAAGCGGCTCGTAGAAGGCCTCGTCGCCGTATTCGAGTAACAAATCTTTTCCTACTACCCCAATATCGGCGCTGCCAAATTCAACATACGTTGGCACATCGGATCCCCGAATCACCATCAGCTTGACGTGAGCGAGATTGGTATCAAAAATAAGCTTGCGGCTCAGCGAAATATCCTCCGCAGGAACGATATCTGCCTGCGCGAGCAATGGCAGCACTTCATCGAGTATGCGCCCTTTGGTGAGCGCAATGACGAGATTAGGCATGGTCATAAATCGAGTCTCTGTTTTCCACGAAGGGGATCTTTAACGCGTTTCTGCAAAGTTTTCTAACTCAGACTTTTTACGAAGGTATTCTACGAATTTTTGCGCCGAGCAATTGCAGCTTCTCCTCGATGCATTCGTAGCCGCGATCGATATGGTAGATGCGATCGACAACCGTCTCACCTGACGCTACCAGACCGGCAATAATCAGGCTGGCCGAGGCTCTAAGGTCAGTGGCCATGACCGGCGCGCCTTTTAAGGTCTCGGAACCCTCGACGATCACGGTGTTACCTTCAACCCTAATAATTGCGCCCATGCGGTTCATTTCATGCACGTGCATGAATCGATTTTCGAACACGGTTTCTGTGATTGAGCCTGACCCTGACGCGACAGAATTAAGCGCGGTGAACTGCGCTTGCATATCAGTCGGAAACGCGGGGTAAGGTGCGGTTCGAACAGACACTGCCTTCGGCTGTTTGCCATGCATGTCGAGAGAAATCCAATCCTCTCCCACCTGTACGTCTGCTCCAGCTTGTTCGAGTTTTAACAACACGGCCTCGAGAATATCTGGACGCGTATCTTTAACCTTAATCTTGCCGCGGGTCGCTGCGGCAGCGATCAAATAAGTGCCGGTTTCGATTCGGTCTGGCATCACCGAATACGTGCAGCCGTGCAGGTCAGACACGCCGTTAATCACGATCGTATCCGTGCCATGACCGCTGATGTCTGCACCCATGGCAATGAGGCAGAGAGCGAGGTCGACCACTTCAGGCTCGCGCGCGGCATTTTCTATGATTGTCTGACCGTCTGCGAGACACGCGGCCATCATGACATTTTCTGTGCCCGTTACTGTGACCATATCCATAAAGATATGCGCACCCTTTAACCGGTCTTTGACAGAGGCCTTGATATACCCGTCTTCGACAACAATATCCGCACCCATCGCTTCGAGCGCCGTAATGTGAAGATTCACGGGACGGCTGCCGATCGCACAACCACCGGGCAAGGCAACCTCGGCGCGCTTGTGTTTGGCAAGCAAAGGCCCCAAGACAAGAATGGAGGCGCGCATCGTCTTTACCAATTCGTAAGGCGCGCTCAGATCGGTGATCGTGCTGCTGTCGACTTCGACATTGAGCTTCTCATCGATAACGGGCTGCACGCCCATACACCCTAGCAGCTCTAGCATTGTCGTGATGTCGAACAGATGCGGCAGGTTGCAAATAGTGACCTTGTCGGAGGTGAGCAATGTCGCGGCGAGAATCGGCAAAGCCGAATTTTTCGCTCCGGCGATTCTAATCTCGCCTTCGAGGCGAACGCCGCCTTCGATTATTAACTTATCCATAGGGTTAGCTCTGCTGTGCGCGCAATTCGCGGGCTGAAAATTGATCGAGGAATTGCACCATCGACAGTGAATGGCTGCTGTCTGATTCAGCATTTACTGGTGTGAAGACCAAGCGACTAGGCTTCACCGGGCGCCGAAAGTCGCATAGTTACCGCATGAATCGCGCCACTGCTGATATGCTCATTAAGCACTTTATAGATAGTCTGCTGCCGCTTTACCGCATTAAGACCTTCGAAGATGCTGCCCGTAGCTGTGACGAGGTATTTGCCGCCTTCACCCTGAACATCGATTTCAGTCGCTGGCAGCGCCGCGACCAATAAATCTTGAATTGTGCTCGCTTCCACTTATTTCTTCTCCGTTTGGTGCGTGATCTTGTAAGGCCTGCTGCTAGCGCCAATTATTGAGTACGGCATCAATGTCGTTGTCATGCTCTGTCATCAGTGCCGAGAACTGCGAGTAGTACTGCCTACCGAGGTTAATTCCCGCGAGGCTCAAGTTTTTGAGTTTCCAGGTATCGTCTTCGGTTATGAACATTTGGTAGCGAAGCTGCAGGTTGATATCGCCGCGAAGTTCCATGCTCACTACCGTGTCGGCGCGCGGGTCATCTGACGGATTGGGATTCGGAAGAAAAACCAGTTCCTCGCCGCTGTAGGATACCAACGAAGCGCCGTAGAAACGGGTGAGCGTAGATTTCAAAATGTCAGCGAATCGCTGCGTTTGCGCCGGCGAAGCATCAGCTGCGTATTTCGCCATCACGACATTCGCCACGGCAGTGAAATCGACGAAGCTTTCTAGATCGGTCTCAATTGCAGCAAAATAGCCCTCACGATCACTCAGGAATAGTGATTTAGATTCAAGCGCCGTAGCCAAAAGCGTATTAACGCCTAATTCAGCCGTCTCGACAGCAGACAGTCCCTGCGCGCTCGCGCGCCCGCTGAGAAGCTGCAGACAAAGTGCAGCAACGAGGAAACCACCGACTAGAAACCGATTCTGACGGACAGAGGAAGAGCGTGATTGATAGGCATTGATGCGCTCGCTGCAGTGCTGCATGTCTTGCTCCTTAAAGAGGACTCTAATTGGGCTTTGCGGGTTATTAAACTCGACGCAGTTTACCTCATATGCCGGTGGCATTAAATTATTACTTGCAAAGGCTCTCGTTCCCCCTTCTAATTACCTGCTAACCCTTCGCACAAGAATCCCGCTCTATGCTCGTAAGCTCAGTCGTTATCGCCCTCGGCTTTATAGGCCTTATCTGGGGAGCCGATAAGTTCGTTTTCGGCGCGTCTGCACTTGCGCGTAATGCAGGCGTCTCGCCGCTCTTGATCGGTCTCACTATTGTCGCGTTCGGCACCTCGGCCCCAGAAATATTCTCATCCGCAGTCTCGGCACTCGAAGACAAGCCTGAACTCGCGATTGGCAATGCCTTTGGGTCGAATCTATTCAATATTGGTGTCGCACTCGGCGTCGCTGCAATACTCCGCCCCCTGACTCCGCCAAAATCGTTAATCAAAAAGGAATTGCCTGCGCTCATCCTTGTTACGCTTGTGACAGGCGTACTCCTGTTCGACTTGTTTATCGGCCCTTTCGACGCGCTAGTTCTTATCGCGCTGAGCCTCTTCCTAGGCTACAAACTCCTGCGCAAGAAAAAAGCCTGCGACGCTATAGAGACCGACGCGCTCAGCGAGGAAACGAGTGCAAGCGACGAGGAACCGGACACTCGCACATGGCAGGCCGTGGCCTATATGTTGCTTGGTTTGATCCTGCTTATTGTCAGCGCCGAGGCACTGGTAGCGTCGGCTAGCGCGATTGCAGAGACACTGGGCGTTTCAGAAGCCGTGATTGGATTGACCATCGTCGCGCTCGGTACAAGTCTACCCGAACTCGCAGCGTCAATTACCTGCGTACTAAAAGGCCACTACGACCTCGCCATAGGTAATATCGTCGGTTCCAACATATTGAACCTGCTCGCTGTGCTCCCTTTCCCTGGCCTATTGAGCCCCGGCCTGATTCAAGCCCCTCTTCTGTTTAGAGACTTTGCCGCCGTAACACTGCTCACGCTGCTGCTGGCGGCCTTCTGTTACTATGCGGTGACACGTGGCAAGCAGCTTGGACGCGTCAGCGGAGTCATTTTCTTGTCTATTTATTGCGGCTGGTTTACGGTAATGCTAGTTAACGCTTAATCGCTAACAGCCTAAGCACAAACCACTTTTCATCCAACAGACTTGAAAACAGCGCTCACAGAAGACTGCGAGCATCAAGCATAGGTTAATCGCCATGGACGCCCCTAAGATCCCTCCTCATTCTGTGCTTATCGCATCAGCGAGAAAGACAGTAAAGATCGAACTGGAGGCAGTCGCCGCCCTGTCGGATCGCATTGATGAATCCTTTGCCCGCGCCTGCGAGATTATCCTCAAGTCGACTGGCCGAGTCGTCGTCATCGGTATGGGAAAGTCTGGTCACGTCGGCCGAAAAATTGCTGCTACTCTTGCAAGCACGGGAACAACGGCGATGTTTGTCCACCCTGCGGAAGCGAGTCATGGCGACATAGGAATGATCGCCGCTAACGATGTGGTTCTAGCACTCTCTAATTCTGGTTCGACCGAGGAGATCCTCGGCTTGCTGCCAATACTCAAACGTAAAGCGGTGCCGTTGATCAGCCTCACCGGCAACCCCCGGTCAGAGCTTGCCCTTGCTGCGGATGCGAATCTCGATGGCGAAGTGTACGAAGAGGCCTGCCCCCTCGGGCTCGCACCGACATCGAGCACGACGGCTGCGTTAGTCTTAGGCGATGCCCTTGCGATGGCTTTACTCGAGGCACGTGGTTTTACTCGCGAAGACTTTGCTTTCTCGCACCCCGGCGGCAATCTGGGTCGCCGATTGCTCGTGCGTGTGCGCGATGTTATGCATCAGGGAGACGAACTCCCGCAGGTGAAACAAGGCACCGCGCTGACCGCCGCGCTGATAGAAATGAGCGGCAAAGGCTTTGGACTCACTACCGTGACCAACAGCGAAGGCGCGCTCGTCGGCGTCTTTAGCGATGGCGATTTGCGGCGCGCGCTCGATGCAGGCGTTGATATTCACAACACCCTTGTCGACCAGGTAATGTCTGAAAGCTACCATTTTATAAATTCCACCTCGTTGGCGGCCGAAGCTGCAAGGAAAATGCAAGAGACGAGCGTCTATGTGCTCATCGTTTCTGACAGCCCCGGTGAGCTTAGCGGGCTGATAAAAATGCACGACCTGATGCGCTCTAATGTCGTCTAGCCAGAGCACAAAGACTAGAACGGCAAACACCATGAGCCACTGGAGAGAAAGCTAATGCAAGCAAATAATCAGAGACTGACCACAGGTATCTCCGAGCTGCACGAACGCGCGAGCGCCATTGCGCTGCTCCTTTTAGATGTCGATGGCATACTGACCGATGGCCGACTGTATTTTTCGAACTCCGGCGAGGAAATGAAAACCTTTCACACACTGGATGGTCAGGGTATTCGTTTCGCCTTGGATGCAGGCATAGGCGTGGGAATAATCACCGGAAGAGAATCGACTCTCGTGACCCAACGCTGCAAAGACTTAGGCATCAACATTATCTATCAAGGCGTAAGCGATAAGTCGCGCGTGCTCGACCAAATTTGCGCCGAACACAATTTATCAACCGAGGCGATCGCCTATGCAGGCGATGACGCACCCGATGTACCCGTACTCGAGCGCGTTGGGCTAGCCGCGAGCGTCCCCGCAGGGCATCGCTGTGCGCTTGAAGCGGCTCACATGATTACCGCTGCGCAAGGAGGCAGCGGCGCCGTTCGCGAAATCATCGATTTTATTCTAGCGAGCCAAGGCAAACTCACTTACTGATGAATAGACCTCGCATCCTCGCATTACTTATCCCCACGCTCACCGCTGTTGGCCTCTATTTGACGCTCGATTGGGCCGACGACCGCGCCATCGCGACCTCTGAGCGCGCGGGAATGGCCGACACTTTGCAAGCAGAACAGACACTCGAGTCGCGTGCAAAAGGGCCAATACAAGCCTATTCACAAGAGCTCCAGACAACGATATT
Organism: OM182 bacterium BACL3 MAG-120619-bin3; assembly: GCA_001438145.1. GTDB lineage: Bacteria > Pseudomonadota > Gammaproteobacteria > Pseudomonadales > Pseudohongiellaceae > UBA9145. The sequence goes on from LICD01000066.1 coordinate 7,181, forward strand.
TGATGTGGATGGCGCGCTGCAGTACACGCTTCGTGCCGACAGCCAGACACAGTTCGAAGATCAAACTAGCCTCCTAACACAGCCGCGTATCACCCTTTTCGACGCGGGCAAGCCGAACTGGAACATCACTGCTGATTACGGCAGAATCGAACGTCACCCGAGCGCGGCCGACGACCCCTCGAGAGAGAACAGCGCAGACGAAGATCTGGTGAGGTTTATCGGCAACGCGAGCCTCAAAGCAGCGCTCGCCAACTCGTCGACCCTCGCGTTACAGTCGTCTGAATTTAGCTTAATTCCTAGCGTGGAAAAGATTCGCAGCGACAAACCTGTCCGCGTCATCGACCAAGGAATCAATCAAACCGCCGTAGGTTTCGAAGCCAATTTAACTGAAGATAGCCTGTATTTTGAGAAAGAGATAAGAGGATCCTATGAGCCACCTCGCTAACGCACTAAACACGCTAGCAGGGCAAAAATTGCACGCTTTGTTGCTAGGCTTCGCTGCACTGACGCTGAGCTCAAACGCACTTTCGCTCGCGTCAGACAAACAGGAGAAGGTCACCTGGGAAGCTGCCGGCAATTCAAACATGACAGTCGAGAACGGTCTGCGCACATTGACACTGGAAGACTCTGTTATCGTGACCCAAGGCAGCCTCAGAATCACCGGCGATCGGGCCATTTTCGAATACGCAGTCGAGAGTAACGAACTCAATCGAATTACCGTCTACGGCTCGCCCGTAGGCTACAGTCAGCAGCTCTCGACCGATGGAGAGAATGTGGCTGGAACGAGCAAAGAACTGCGCCTCTACTCTGATGAAAACACATCGGACAGCATTGTAGAGCTCATTGGCGATGCTGCAATTAGCTCGCCAGACTCGACGATGAACTGTGCAGCTATTACCTACCTCGTCGATCTAGACCTGATCCGTGAAGCCAAAGGCCCGTGTAATGGCAGCCTAAGCAGCACCTCGCCACAAGGAAATTAGGCGCGGACATTTCTCGACATGTCTGCCTCAGGCTTCAGCGTGCAGCAATCCATTCGACGACAACACACTTAAAAGAGAGACAACAATGCTCCGCGCCAATCACCTCGCTAAGTCTTATAAACAGCGCCAAGTGGTAAAAGACGTGTCTCTTGAGATTCAAAAAGGGGAAATCGTCGGCCTGCTCGGGCCCAACGGCGCTGGCAAAACGACGTGCTTTTATATGCTCGTAGGTCTCGTTTCGGCCGACGCAGGCGACGTCACTATTGATAATACCGATGTCACCAGCCTACCTATCCACCGCCGCGCACACCACGGCCTCGCCTATTTGCCGCAGGATTCATCCATTTTTCAGACCTTGAGCGTCGAAGACAATATACTCGCGATTCTGCAGACCCGCAGCGATTTGGATGCTCAGGGGCGTGCTGAAAAACTCGATGCGCTGCTCGAGGAATTCAACATACAGCACATCCGAAAAAGCCTTGGTCGAAGCCTCTCGGGCGGGGAACGCAGACGCACCGAGATAGCACGGACCCTTGCAACAGATCCAAGCTACATCCTCCTTGACGAGCCGTTCGCCGGTGTCGATCCGATTTCAGTTAATGACATCAAACAGATCATCGAACATCTGCGTGCACGCGGGATCGGCATTCTGCTCACCGATCACAATGTCAGAGAGACGCTAGATATCTGTGCTAAAGCGTATATTGTGAGCGAAGGACGCATTATCGCCGAAGGAAACTCTGACGCGATCCTCTCTAACAGCACCGTTCGCGAAGTCTATCTCGGCGACAATTTCCGACTTTAACCCGCGTTTGCACTCCTTAGACTGTCGAGAAAAATTCACCTTGCGATGCGAGATGAAACTATGCGAAAGAGGCACAGTTCTTGCTATACTCGTCCGCTCTTAAATCGCGACTTGCTTATGCACTCGCCAAAAAGCGGGCCTAGTTCTCACTAAACACACCAGGCCGATCGTAATTCAACTCTACGCCACATCGATTGCAGTAGTATGAAAATATCGCTCCAGCTTAAGCTTGGCCAACACCTTAGCATGACGCCGCAGTTACAGCAGGCGATCAAGCTTCTGCAATTATCGACTCTCGACCTTCAACAAGAGATATCTCAAGCACTCGAATCGAATCCTATGCTGGAATTAATCGAGCATGATGATAGCGATGGCTTTGACAGCGACGCCGAGACAAGCGAGGACAAAGAGCGAACGAATAACGAAAGCGACTCCTCTCAAGAGAACTACGAGAACGACCGTCAAACTCAGGCCGATACCACAGCAACCGATGACAATCAGACAGAGGGCGAGTGGGGGGAAAACATCCCCACCGAACTCAGCACAGATTCGCAATGGGAAGACACCTATCAGGGCAGTGGCAGTGGCAGCTTTGACGGCGAAGGCGAAAGCATTGAGGCACGAAGTTCGGCTGAAGAGACACTGCAAGACCACCTCCTCTGGCAATTAAACCTCAGTCATCTGTCTGAGCGAGATCGCATTATCGCCGAGGCGATAATCGATTCTATCGCGCCCGATGGCCGGCTTAGCTCCGACATCGATGATCTCGTTCAGGGCTTTGACCCCGAAGATGAAGTAGAAGAAGACGAGGTCATCGCCGTCCTTCATCGAATTCAGCATTTCGACCCGGTAGGCGTTGGCTATAGATCGCTCTCAGAATGCCTTCTCATCCAACTCAATTTGATCGACATCACCGTCCCGGCGCTAGCCTCGGCGAAGCTCATTATTCGGGAGCATATCGATCTGCTCGGCGTAAGAGACTACGCGCAGCTTATGCGTAAGGCCCGTCTGAAAGAGGCCGAGCTGAGCGCGGCCATAAGCCTTATCGAGAGCCTCAATCCGCAGCCTGGCGCCGATATAGCGCCCTCGACAGCGACCTATGTAGTGCCGGATGTTTTGGTAAGCAAAGACCTGGACACACAGTCTTGGCGCGTAGAACTCAACCCCGATGTCGCACCCAAACTGCGCATCAATGCAGACTATGCAGCACTGGTTCAACGGGGTAATTCGAGCGCAGACAACACCTACCTCAAAGACAATCTTCAAGAGGCGCGATGGTTTCTTAAGAGTCTTCAAAGCCGCAACGATACGCTCATGAAAGTGGCAACTCGCATCGTCGAGCATCAGGTTGGTTTTTTGGAGCATGGAGAGGAAGCGATGAAACCGCTGGTGCTTCATGATATCGCCGAAGCCGTCGAAATGCATGAATCCACAATTTCGCGGGTCACTACTCAAAAATACATGCACACACCTCGCGGCATTTTTGAGCTGAAGTATTTTTTCTCAAGCCATGTGTCTACCTCAGGTGGCGGGGAATGCTCATCGACTGC
>LICD01000067.1 GCA_001438145.1 OM182 bacterium BACL3 MAG-120619-bin3
CTTGTGAGAACTCCTCAAGCGCTACCGCGGGCCGTTCGCTGTCGGGCTGACGTATGGCCATGAGGTGACTTATGCCTTCGCGCTGTGCTTGCCGCAACACCGGTAACGAATCGTCGAAAAGTAGGGTGCGGCCAGGGTCATAAGCCTCGATCATCTGGAGTTTGCCCCAAAAACCGTCGTTCTCTTTAGCCAACGCCAATTGATGGGAGCTGATGCGCTGATGGAAAAAGCCGGCAATGGCGGTATGCTGCATTTTAAGCGCCAAGCTGTGTGGATGGGCATTGGTCACGAGCAATACCCGTTTGCCGGCGGCATTGAGTCGTGCCAGTAGCGTTTCGACATTGGGTCGAACGCGAATCTTGTCGATAATCGTCTGCTTCAAGCCGGTAATATCGACGCCTAATTCGTCGCGCCAGTAATCAAGGCAATACCAATCGAGCGTGCCGTAAACGCGCTCGGATTTAGCCGTGACAAAGGCAATCGCCTCGTCATGCGCGATGCGATTCTGCTCAGCGTAGGTCAACGGCAAGAGGTGCTGCCAGAAGTAATTGTCGAAATGCAGGTCTAACAGCGTGCCGTCCATGTCGAACATTACGGTATCTATGTCGTTCCAGGGTGGCATTGTGTCTCCAGAGGGGGATCGAGGTGCCGGAGTGTCCGCGCTTGATCAGATGAAATTCGCTACGAGCTTAGCGCTAATTCCCCTGTTATTCTACGGCAGGTTTATACGAGTGAGTCGGTGCACAGTGCATGATTTGCCATAAGGTTTGCCATAAGGTGCGCCATAAATGTGGGCAAGAATAAGGACCCCAAATGTGAGTCAGTTAGACAGGAGTAAACATACCCTCAGCGAGATGTGCCGTATCGCAGAGGCTGCGGGTGAAGAAATTCTCGCGGTTTACAATGGCGCCGCAGACATTGAGGTCGAGCAAAAAGCAGATGACTCGCCTCTGACTCTCGCTGACCGGCGAGCACATGACTTAATCGAAAGAGAGCTGCTTGCTTTGGCGCCCGAGATACCTGTGCTGTCGGAAGAATCGCTGCAGCTGCCGTTTGCGGAGCGTCAGCGTTGGGCGCGCTATTGGCTCGTGGATCCTTTAGACGGGACTAAGGAATTTATCGGGCGCAATGGTGAGTTCACAGTCAATATCGCACTGATCGACAACGGGATCGCAAGGCTCGGCGTGGTACATGTTCCAGTCACCGGCATCACTTACAGCGGGATTAACGGAGATAAGGCAACCGGCGCATGGAAAACAGAGGGCAGCGGCTCGGTTGCGATCACGGTGGCGGCCATGGCAGGGCAGAAAATAAGAGTTGTGGCGAGTCGTCGTCACCGTGGTGAGCGACTCGAACAAATGCTTGCCAACATTGACCACGTTTTAGGCATCGACGAAGTGGTGAGTATAGGCAGCTCGCTAAAAATGTGTCTGGTGGCCGAAGGTGCCGCCGACATTTATCCTCGTTTAGCGCCGACAAGCGAATGGGACACCGCTGCAGCACATGCAATTCTTAGGGCAGCCGGCGGTGAAATAGTCGATCTAGACTTTTGCCCGCTGCGTTACAATCAGAAAGACAGTCTTCTCAATCCTGAGTTTATTGCTTTGGGTGATCGCGCTTATGCTTGGCAGCCTCTGCTGCGTTAGGTGCCGTGCGCCAACAAAGTAAAAAAAAACTAAGAGCAAATCATTAGCGAAAACAAATCATAGTATTAAGGGGTAAATCGATGTCATCAACCACACTGATTAACAGATTCGCTCGCGGCGTAGCGGTCGTGCTTTTGGGTGTTCTGGCTGCGTGTTCTGAGCCGACTAATCAGCAATCTGAGGCAGTGGTTGTTGTCGCGACTCAGTCTGAAACTCAGAGATTAAACGCGTGGCTTGATGAGCAATATGCCGAGCAGCTTGAGACAAGCCCAATGACTAAGACGCGTCTGGGTGATAAATCGGATTATGACGAGCTCGACGATTTTTCTCTTGCCGCAGAAGAGCGCGACCTCGAGTGGTTGCGCGCGAGCGTCGCCGAAATGGAGAGCGAGTTTACCTATGCAGATTTGAATGACGATGGCAGGCTCTCTTTCGACATGTGGCGATTTTCGTTAGAGCGTGCAGAGGCGGGTGTTCCGTATCGACAGCACGGCTACATTTTTGGGCGCGGTGGTCCCCATGCATATCTCCCCAATTTTTTAATTAACTTTCACCGCGTTGACACAGTGGCAGACCTTGAGGCGTATGTTTCTCGGTTACGAGAATTAGATCGCGTGTTTGCGCAATTACTCGAGCGTTCGCGCGCCGCATCAGCTGCGGGTATCAGGCAGCCCCGATTCGGTTACGACTTCGCGCTTGCGGAAATTGAGCGAGTTACCGCCGGCGCGCCATTTAGCAATAGCGACAGCTCGCCTAATTCTCCACTGTGGTCAGACCTGCAAGCCAAAACCAATGCCTTGGTAGACGATGGGCTCCTTAGCGCAGAAGACGCACAGTCACTTACACAGCAGATCCAAGTGTTGCTCGCCGACGATGTACTGACTGCCTATAACGAGGTCGCTGCGTGGCTTCGCGAAGACAGAGAGTTTGCAAGCGAGGACGCTCAGGGAGTTTGGGCATTGCCGGAAGGCGAAGCTTTTTACAATTATCGGCTTGCTCAGATGACGACGGTTGAGCTTACGGCAGATGAGATTCACCAGATTGGCCTAAACGAGGTGGCTCGCCTCCAAGGTGAAATGGACATTATTAAGCAGCAGGTCGGCTTCGATGGCACTCTGCAAGAATTTTTCACATTTATGCGAGAAGACGAGCAATTTTATTTCCCAAATACCGAGGAAGGACGACAGGATTATCTCGACCTCAATAACAAATATTTAGACGCAATCGCACTTAAATTGCCTGAATATTTCGGTCGCTTACCTAAGGCGGCGCTCGAAGTTCGGCGCGTAGAGGCGTTCAGAGAGCAGGCGGGCGCCGCACAGCATTACAGCGCAGGTACGCCAGACGGGTCGCGACCGGGCGTGTTTTATTCACACATGAGTGACATGTCGACACTCCCTATTTTCCAACTCGAAGATGTTGCCTATCACGAAGGAAGCCCGGGGCATCACATGCAAATTTCTATTCAGCAAGAACTCGAAGACGTGCCACGTTTTAGGACTCAATACCGCACCACAGCTTACACAGAAGGATGGGGTCTGTATTCTGAATGGCTTGCAAAAGAGATGGGTGGATTTGAAGATCCTTATTCAGACTTTGGTCGTCTAGGGGGCGAAATTTGGCGTGCGATCCGCCTCGTTGTCGACACGGGCATTCATGCGAAGCGATGGAGCGAAGAGGAAGCGGTGCAATATTTTCTCGATAATTCGCCGCAATCAGAAGGCGCCGTGCGTTCCGAGATTAAGCGCTATATTGCAACACCAGGTCAGGCGACGGCTTACAAGATCGGCATGTTAAAAATTCAAGAGGTGCGCCGATCCGCGGAGCAGGCGTTAGGCGAGGCGTTCGATATTCGCGAGTTTCATGACATTGTCTTAGGCGCCGGCGCGTTGCCTTTGCCCTTACTTGAGGCGCGAGTAGATCGCTGGATAAGCGATTCGCTCTAAAGGTCGATCATTTTTATTTCGAGATAACTTGTTATGCGGGAAAACCATTTTTTAACGCTTAATCGCGCACTTAACGGAGCGATGCTAGCAGCAGTGTTGCTGACTTACTCAAGTGTCTTCGCGGCCGAGATCGCAAGTCCGGAAAGCGTGGGTATGTCGAGCGCAGCTTTGAATAGTGCAACTGCGAGACTGCAAAAGCACATCGACGACGGCGAGATTGCTGGCGTTGTTGCTGCTGTCGCTCGCGATGGAAAGCTAGTCTATCAGGTAGCGCTCGGAAAGCTCGACAGAGAGCGCGACGCAGACATGCGGGAAGATGCGCTGTTCCGAATCTATTCGATGTCGCGTGAGATTACGAGCGTCGCAGCGCTGCGTCTGTTCGAAGAAGGCGCGTTTAACTTCGACGATCCGGTTTCCAAATATCTTCCAGAGTTTTCCGATCAGCGCGTCCTTCTAAATTCTGAGTCGACTGACCTTGAAGCAACACGTCCGCGGGTGGGAGAAATGACCATCGCTCACTTGTTAACACACACTTCGGGTTTAGGCAGCCGAAGTTCGGCGCTCTATCGCGAGAATAATGTGCGTGACCGCGCACAAAGTCTTGACGCGATGGTATCGAAAGCGGCGCGGGTTCCTTTGTTTCAGGATCCAGGCACAGAATTTCGCTATGGCATACACGCCACTATTATTGGCAAGTTAATTGAGGTTTGGTCGGGGCAGCCTTTTGAAGAATATTTACAGCAGAATTTACTTGCGCCGTTAGGGATGACCAGCACGTTGTTTTGGGCAGAGGGCAATGATGCTGATCGTTTGGCTCAGCTATACAGACCAGAGGCGGGTGACCTGAGTCCCTACGCTATCGAAACCGTGCCTTGGACGCAGCGGCCTGTCTTAGTTGAAGGCGGTGTCGGTCTGCTCTCATCGGTGCCCGACTACGTCCGTTTTTCTCAAATGGTATTAGACAGGGGAAAGATCCCTGGCACCGAAGAGAGAATACTTAGCGAGGCAACAGCGGCATTGATGTATGAGAATGCCGTTCCCGAAGCCGCTATGCCCATTGGTGACAGTCGCTATTGGCTTGGTTCGGGTTGGAGTCTCGGTGGCTTTAACGTTGTGCTCGATCCATCGACGTATGCGTATCCAGTATCAAAAAGCACGATCTGGTGGGATGGTTCGGCGGGCACTCGCTTTTTTATCGATCCTATCGAAGGCACTGTCATTGTTATCATGGCGCAGGTCTCGCCCTCGAATGGCGGAGGATTCCGAGAGAACTTTAGTCACCTTGTCGATGCGGCGATTATTGAAAGACGTTAGTCTTGTGCGCGCTTTTCGCATGGCTGCAATGCTGAGAATATTTACAAAACGTGAAAGCTAAGGCTAACTCTATTATGCAAAAACCCGAACTGAGCATGGCGCTTGAGTCTGCGCAATTATCAATCAGAACGCTGCGCAGTCGCCTAGATATCGCTTTTTCGACTATTCGGCAAGCGAGTCTCGACAGTGAGAGCGGCCGCCTCGACGCGATCAAACTTGATGAATTTCAGCAGGTGAGCTACGAATTAGCCTTTGTTGTGGCTGAGCTAGCGGCGACGAGTGCATTGCTTGCCCAAGCAGAAAAAGGCGATGAACTCGAGGCGCACGTAGCGCTCGCACAGTGGGCGACTACGCTTAATGCGGCGCAGACTAGGTTGCTGCCCATGGCTGACGAATGTGGGCTAGGGCGTGTTGAATTGAGTCGCACTTTTGCTCAGCCCGTGCTTCTTGCTCTGCTCTCCGAATTCGGTTCGAGTAAGGCACTGGCAGCACTTGGTGAAAAACTTTGTGCGCAAGAGCTGAGAAGATTGCCTTCTGTGCTCGACAGCGACAAGGAAATGATGCGCGCAACCTTCGAGCGTTTCGCCGACGAAATCGTCGCCCCAAGAGCGGAGGCGATACATCGGCAAGACCTCGACATTCCAGATGAAATATTGATACCCGCAGCAGAGCTTGGCTGCTTCGGTACCTGCATTCCCGAACGTTTCGGAGGGCTTCAGCCCGATGATAAGCCCGACAGTCTTAGCATGATAGTCGTGACCGAAGAGCTGTCGCGAGGCTCTCTCGGTGCCGCGGGCAGTCTTATTACCCGTCCGGAAATAGCAGCGCGGGCGCTGCTTGCTGGCGGCACTTCGGCGCAGCAGGAAAAATGGTTACCTAGGCTCGCCGCTGGAGAAACACTTTGCGCGATTTCGATCACTGAGCCGAACACGGGTTCCGATGTCGCGTCGGTGGCGCTGCGGGCGACCCGCACCGACGGCGGTTGGAAGCTCAATGGCGCAAAAACCTGGTGTACCTTCGCAGGACGTTCCGAACTGCTCGTGGTTTTGGCGCGCACAGAGGCTGATAAAACTTTAGGCTACCGCGGCCTCAGTCTTTTGCTCGTCGAAAAGCCAGCGTGCGCAGGGCACGAATTTACGGTGGCGCAGGAGACGGGCGGCGCGCTAAGTGGCCGTGCCATCGCAACGTTAGGCTACCGCGGCATGCACTCGTTTGAGCTTTCGTTCGATGAGTTTGTTGTCCCTGAATCAGCGCTTATAGGCGGAGACGCAGGTCTAGGTCGCGGCTTTTACTATACGATGGCGGGCTTCGCCGGCGGTCGTATTCAAACGGCCGCACGCGCGACCGGCGTGATGCAGGCGGCGCTCGAAAAAGCCATGAGTTACGCGCGTGAGCGCAGCACCTTTGGGACACCGCTTGCAAGTTACCAGCTAACGCAAATCAAGATCGCAAAAATGTTTGCGACAATTTCAGCGTCGCGGCAGTTCTCTTATGAGGTCGCCGAGCTCATGGACGAGGGCGCAGGTCAGATGGAGGCGAGTTTGGTCAAGCTGTTTAGCTGCCGCGCTGCCGAAACCGTAACGCGCGAAGCCATGCAGATACATGGTGGCATGGGCTATGCGGAAGAAATGGCGGTTAGTCGCTACTTTGTCGACGCGCGCGTGCTATCAATTTTTGAGGGTGCCGAAGAGGTGCTCGCGCTAAAAGTGATCGCGCGCGAGTTAATTGAGAAGGCAAGCGTTGTGTGAAAATAGCGTCGCCTGTCGGGCAGTTTCTGCGCCATTAGTTCGGAACCCATTTTAATGCAAAATCTACTCAAAGGACTTCGCATCGTCGAAGGAAGTGCATTTATTGCCGCGCCGTCTGGCGGCATGACGCTTGCTCAGTTGGGCGCGGATGTTATTCGCTTTGATCAAATAGGTGGCGGCATCGACTACCGGCGCTGGCCGATTACAGGTCAAGGCAAAAGTCTTTACTGGCATAGTTTAAACAAAGGTAAACGGTCTATCGCTGTGGATTTTCGCAAGCCCGAAGGCCGTGAACTCTTATCGCGACTTATCTGCGCCCCCGGCGACGACGCAGGCCTTTTTCTCACGAACTTTCCCGCACGTGGCTGGTTGAGTTACGACGCCCTAAAACAGCAGCGCGAAGACCTCATCTACCTCAATCTAACCGGTGATCGACACGGAGGCAGCGCGCTCGACTATACAGTCAATGCGCGAGTTGGCGTGCCTTACCTTAATGGCGATGGCGTTACGCCACTCAATAGCGCACTGCCGGCATGGGATGTGATTGCAGGGCAACAGATCGCACTTGGGCTTTTGGCTGCAGAGCGCCACCGAAGCCGCACCGGCGAGGGGCAGTTCATTAAACTAGCGCTGGCCGATGTCGCGCTCGCCACGATGGGTCATCTCGGCTATTTGGCCGAGGCGCAGATTAATGAGCAGCAAAGGCCGCCTATGGGCAATCATATTTTTGGCACTTTTGGGCACGACTTCGTGTGCGCCGATGGCGAACGCGTAATGATTGTTGGCGTTAGTCCAAACCAGTGGCAAGCAATCGTCACAGTGACCGATTGCGCGGACAGCGTCGCGGCACTTGCCTCCGAGCTTTGCCTAAATCTCGACAAAGAAGGCGACCGCTTCGCTGCACGAGAAAGATTGCAAGCGTTGTTTAAGCCATGGTTCGCCGCACGCAGCAGCGCGCAGGTTCATAAAGCTCTCGACGCTGCGGGCGTCTGCTGGGGTCCCTATCAAACCCTCACACAGTTGGTTGCGCGCGATGTCGAATGTTCAGTCGAGAATCCACTTTTCTCGTCGATAGACCAGCCTGGAATAGGCAGTGTGTTGACGCCGTCACAGCCCTTAAATTTCGGCGCAATAGACGCCGCGGAACCGAAACCGGCACCGCGCTTAGGCGAGCATACCGACGAAATACTGAGTGAGTTACTGGGCATGAGTTCGGGGGAGATCGCCGCATTGCACGATGCTAGAATAGTGGCAATAGACGACTAGATAAGACGAGAAAAGAGTGAGAGAAATGTCGACAAACGAAGTAAATGAGCACGTATTAGCAGCAGGCAATAAAAGCGGTCAGGTATTTACTCTGCTCACCGAGGCGGCGGCGCGCTGGCCAGAGCGTCCCGCGGTCACCTATCAGGGTGTCACCCAGACATGGCATGAAACGCTGCTACGCTGCCGTGCCCAAGCGAGTGTGTTTGCGCAAGCAGGTATCGAGCGTGGTGATCGAGTCGCCTATCTTGGGTTTAATTCGAATGTTTGCTTCGAGGGCTATTTCGCACCGCCTGCGATTGGCGCGGTTTTTGTTCCGCTTAATTTCCGTCTCGCTATTGGCGAGCTCATCGAATGTCTTGATGATTGCACCCCACGACTGTTGATCTGCGAGCCGGCTTTTTACAGTCAAGCACTCGCCTTGCTCGAAGCCTGTGCTAGCGTGAGCTGTGTGTTTGTGACCGGTAGCGCGCTCGACTTCGACAACGCGAAGCGACACGGCGTTGAGATAAACGGGGTTACCCAAAGCCTGCCCGATGAGATGCGTTCTCTCGAGGCAAGTATTGCCGAGATAATTGCAGGCGCAAGTTTTGCCGATATGCAACCAAGCTCGTTCGAAGAGACCTTAATTCTCTTTTACACAGGTGGTACCACCGGACGCTCGAAAGGAGTGATGCTCAGTAACAAGAACTTCCTGTGCAATACCTCAGGTTCGGTTCCGCTTTATAAAATGCAAGACTGCTGGTGTTTTCTTATCGTCGGCCCGCTGTTTCATATCGCGGCAGGTGCGCGCATTTTTAGCTGCGCGGTGCTTGGCGGTCACGCAATAATCTTGCCGAAGTTCGATGTGCCAGAGGTGTTAGAAAGCATCGCTAACTACCGTATTAATTCGGCAACCCTCGTGCCGACGATGTTTCAGATGCTGATCGATAACCCACTCTTTGCCACCGCTGATTTGTCTTCGATGCAGATGGTTGCCTCGGGCGCCGCACCGATGCCTATGGCCTTACAGCATCGGGTAATAGAGGCGTTTGCGGGCATCAATCTTTATCAAACCTATGGCATGACCGAGGCGGCGCCCATCGTCACAAGTCTCGATTCGCAGTATCACGTCGTCAGCGGCCCGGGTTCTGAGAAACTCGGCTCGGTAGGTAGGCCAGCTCCGCATGTGCAGCTTCGCATTATTGACGAGCAGGGCGCCGATCTCCCTCCGGGCGAAACGGGTGAGGTGCTCGCGCGCGGTGACAACATTATGACCGGATATTGGAATCTTCCCGAGCAAACCGCGGTCGCCTTAAAAGACGGCTGGTATCACACCGGCGATGCCGGCTATATCGACGCCGATGGGTTTTTGTTTTTAGAAGGTCGTGTGAAAGACATGATCGTAAGCGGCGGCGAGAATATTTACCCAATAGAGATCGAAAACGTGCTGTCGAGTCATCCTGCGGTTCATCAGTGCGCGGTGATCGGCGTGCCACATGAAACTTGGGGTGAGGCGGTACACGCCGTTATTTTACTCGACGACGCAGTCAGCGAGGCGCCGACTGAGCGCGAGTTGATTACGTATTGCCGAGAAAGAATCGCCACCTACAAATGCCCGGTAAGCGTGAGTTTTCGCAGCGAACCCATGCCTCTCTCACCGATTAATAAGATCCTCAAGACCGAGCTTCGCAAGCCTTTTTGGGAAGGCAGGTCGAGCGCACTCGTTTAGTCTTCAGGCAGCAGCATGAAGGACTATGGAGGGCATGAAGGAAAAAGCCAGTTAAGTCGCCCAGCCTCCCGCAAGAGGGATTAGCTGCCCAACCATGTGCGTGCAATTTTCACTGGCAAGGTAGGCGGCAAGCTCTGCAGTCTCGGCGGGCGCACCGACTCTGTTGGTCGGCACATTGCGTTTTACGTGCTCAATGAATTTAGGCTGGTCGAGAATGTCGTCGGGATAGTAGGTGTCATTATTGACATAGTTCTGCGCGATCGCATTAACCTGAATGCCGCTACGCGCAAGCTCCAGCCCGACCGCTTTTATAAACCCGTTTTGCGCCCCACGCGCAGCACAATAGGCGGCGTTATTGGCAATGCCTTTGAGAGGCGCTGCGCTTGTCACCGCGATTATTTTACCGCTTTTGCGCGCGAGCATTTGTGGGGTCACGGCTCGCACAAGATGCATAAGCGGATCAACCAAGCGCGCGAACAATCTGTGCCAATCGGCGTCGTCTATGGCGTCCACCGGGCCGGTCATCGGCGGCTCAGCGAGGTTGGCGACCAAAATATCTATGCGTCCCGCATCGAAGATCACGCGCTCAACGTCGGCGGCGCTCGTGAGCGGCGAGACGCTCTCGACAACCTCGATGCCTATTTTTCTGAACTTCTCTGCGATTGCGCGTCCCATGTAGCGGTCGGCGCAGGTGATTAGTGCGCGGCGCTTAGGTGTTGCTTGCGCGCCCCTATCGGTAGTCGAATCCGTCATCGATCAGGTCCTGATTTTAAGTTCGCGTTGGTTAGCACTGCGCGATAGTTAGCACTGCGTGG
>LICD01000068.1 GCA_001438145.1 OM182 bacterium BACL3 MAG-120619-bin3
CCCGCCATAGAAAAATGCCGAATAGCGCTCGCTATCGAATACGATGGCTCCCGCTATAACGGGTGGCAGAGGCAATCCGCGGCGGGCAGCAAGGGGAACACCTCGGTTGTCACCGTGCAGCAAGAGGTAGAAAAAGCCCTGTCTACCGTGGCAGCGCAGACTGTGAGTGTTACGTGTGCAGGGCGGACAGATGCGGGAGTCCATGCAACGAGCCAAGTGGTTCATTTCGAATGCGCGCAGGACAGAGGCGAGAAAGCCTGGACTCGCGGGGTTAATAGCCTGTTACCGCGCTCTATTCGAGTGCTTTGGGCGCGCGAGGTAGATAACGGTTTCAATGCACGTTTTTCAGCCGAGGCTCGGCGCTATCACTACGTTATTTATACGCGCAAGCAGGCGAGCGCGATCCTCGAGGGACGCGTCACTCACATCCCTTTCAAGCTCGACGTTGAGGCGATGGATTCTGCTGCGCAGGCCTTGCTCGGCGAACAAGACTTCACCAGTTTTAGGGCCGCAGGCTGCCAATCCAGTACGCCCAATCGTAACGTACATAAGGTGACGGTAAGTTCGCACAACGACTTCGTGCTCATTGATATAGAGGCGAATGCGTTTCTCCAACATATGGTGAGAAACATCGCAGGGAGTCTGCTGGTTATTGGCAGGGGGCAAAAGCCGGTGACCTGGATTGCAGAGCTGCTCGCACTACGCAACCGATGCGAGGCAGCTATGACTGCTGCCCCACATGGGCTCTATCTGGTGCAAGTTAAGTATCCGCCGTCATCGGGTCTCCCGGTCGGTGTCCTAGCACCACCCTTTGTGGATATAGACGCGCTATCAACACTAGCCCGCACGACACAAAAGGAGTGAAGTCGCTTGGCAAAGACTTGGATTAAGATGTGCGGACTCAAACAGATTCAAGAAGTGAATGCCGCGGTAGAGCTGGGAGTCGATGCCATTGGCTTGGTTTTCTACGCGCCCAGTTCAAGATCGATCGATGCAGTCGACATTGAGCAGGTCTTGCCAAACGAGCTGCAAGACACAAAAGTGGTCGCCCTGTTTGTCGACCCTAAAAAAGAAGAAGTAGAGGCAGTCCTTGCGTCTGGCCGCATCGACCTACTGCAGTTTCATGGGCGCGAGGAGCCTTCTTTTTGCGCAAGTTTTGGCAAGCCTTATCTCAAAGCTGTGGGTGTAACAGAGGCTGCCGACATAGCGTCAATCGAGGCTTTTTTTAGTGTCTACGAAAGCGCTCAGTATGTGTTGCTCGATACATTCGATGCGCAGGATCACGGCGGAACAGGGCATAGTTTCGACTGGTCGCAGGCCGCTGCGTTGAGTGCGAAGAGCAAACAGAAAATGATATTGGCCGGAGGGCTGGATCCTGAAAACGTGGGGGCTGCGATTACTCGCGTAGCGCCTTTCGGGGTCGACGTGAGTTCTGGAATAGAGGCGACGAAAGGTCGTAAAGACATTAACAAGATGAAGCAGTTTTTTGAAGGAGTAAGACGTGCCTGATACACAACAAGACTCAATTGGTTTCGCAGGTCCAGATAGCCTTGGCCATTTCGGTCCTTACGGCGGCACTTTCGTCGGAGAGACGCTTATTGCCGCAGTCGAGGAACTCTCTCGAGTTTATGAGGAAGTGTCGAAGGACCCAGAGTTTTGGGCGGAATACGATTATGACCTTAAATACTATGTCGGCCGACCCTCGCCTCTTTACTTAGCCGAGCGGCTCACAGCTGCGGCAGGTGGCGCACGCATTTACCTCAAGCGTGAAGATCTCAACCACACCGGCGCACATAAGGTGAATAACACTATCGGTCAGGCACTCCTCGCGAAGCGAATGGGCAAGACGCGCATAATTGCCGAGACTGGCGCCGGCCAGCACGGTGTTGCTAGCGCTACAGTCGCGGCGCGCCTCGGTCTTGAATGCTTCGTCTACATGGGCGCTGAAGATATTCAGCGACAGGCGCCGAATGTCTACCGCATGAAGCTGCTTGGCGCGACAGTCGTCTCTGTGGAATCTGGATCGCGCACGCTTAAAGATGCGATGAATGAGGCGCTGCGCGACTGGGCGACAAACGTAGATTCTACTTATTACATTATAGGCACTGTAGCCGGACCGCATCCTTATCCGCAGATAGTCAGAGATTTTCAGTGCATCATAGGACGCGAGACGCGCGAGCAGTCACTCGAACAGATTGGACAACTGCCTGATGCTCTGGTTGCCTGCGTAGGCGGTGGCTCCAACGCAATTGGCATGTTCCATCCATTCCTCAGCGACTCGTCTGTGGCGATGTACGGCGTCGAGGCGGGAGGCGACGGTGTTGAAACAGGGCGCCATGCTGCACCGCTTAGTGCTGGTGTTCCGGGCGTATTGCACGGAAACCGGACTTATCTGATGACTGATTCGGGTGGCCAAATAATGGAAACCCATTCTGTTTCTGCGGGGCTTGATTACCCGGGCGTCGGGCCCGAGCACGCTTGGCTGAAAGACCTCAAGCGAGTGAATTACGTGAATGCGACCGATGCGGAAGCCATGAAGGCTTTTCATCAATTGACTCGTCTTGAGGGTATAATACCGGCGCTTGAGTCTGCGCATGCTGTGGCCTACGCAATGCGGTTAGCGGCGACTATGGCGCCGGAGCAATCAATCGTCATTAATTTATCGGGCCGCGGCGATAAAGATATTCAGACGGTCGCGAAATTAGAAGGCCTTACGCTTTAGAATAGGGATATTTCTCGCAGGGCAATTTGATACTGCCAGGCAGAGACGAACAGGTTAGGAATACTATGAGTCGCATTAGCGAAGTAAGCGCAGCAGCCGCGCAGCAAGGCCGAAAGTTATTAATACCCTATGTCGTCGCTGGCGATCCAGATCTTCCGACGACCCTCAGGCTGCTCCATAAGCTTGTAGCCGAAGGCGCTGATATAATCGAACTCGGCGTCCCGTTTAGTGACCCGAGCTCAGATGGGCCGGTTATCCAGCGAGGTGTGGAGCGCTCGATCGCAGGAGGCACTAATCTCGCAAAAGTGCTCGATCTTGTCGCCGACTTCCGAGCTGTTGATAAAATCACCCCGATAGTGCTGATGGGCTACCTCAATCCGGTCGAGATTATGGGCTATGAGGTTTTCGCCGATCGCGCGAGCCATGTGGGTGTCGATGGTGTTCTGGTGGTAGATATGCCGCCTAGCGAATCGAATGCGCTGCGAGGTGTATTACATGATAGGCAAATTGACACTATCTTCTTAGTTGCGCCGACTACGACCGATGCCCGCTGCGAGCAGATCGCGGCATGTTGCACCGGCTATTTGTATTATGTTTCTCTCAAGGGAGTCACCGGCGCCGCGCTACTCGATACTGAATCAGTACGATTGAGTATTGAAAAATTAAGAAAGCTGACAGCGCTGCCAATCGTTATAGGCTTTGGGATAAAAGATGCTGATAGTGCACGCGCGATGGGCGCACTGTCAGAGGGTGTTATCATAGGCAGCGCGCTTGTCGAACGCATCGAGAAATTGCCTTCGAATGATTCTGCGACGGAGCAGCAATTGGCCCACGTGACCGAGGTAATTAAGAGCGCGCGCGGGGCGTTAGACGAGATCTAACGTCCAGAGAACTGGCGTGCAGAGAAAAGACGCAAGATAAGCGGCAGAAAAAAGATCTACTAAAGACTTCTACAAGGGACGAGTCGATGAGTTGGATTGATAAGATATTACCTTCGATTGCGAGCGGCTCTCGCGATGGTAAGAAATCAGCAGTGCCCGAGGGCGTTTGGAAGAAATGCCCTCGTTGTGACGCCATGCTTTACGAAAAATCGTTGAGCGAAAACTCAGACGTTTGCCCTAAATGCGATCATCATCTGCGTATAACTGCCCGCCGTCGCCTAGATCTTTTTCTCGACGAAGGCAGCCAAACTGAGCTGTTTGCCGACCTTGCTCCTGTCGATTTATTGAAGTTTAAAGACCTTAAACGCTATAAAGATAGACTCACTGCAGCACAAAAAGCGACCGGTGAGAAAGATGCATTAATCGCTATGCGCGGAACCCTAGGAGGTCACCCCTTAGTGACCGTTGCCTTTGAATTTAATTTCATCGGTGGCTCGATGGGGGCGGTAGTTGGTGAGAAATTCACACAGGCCGTCAACACCTGCATAGCAGAGGGTTTGCCGCTCGTGTGTTTTTCAACCAGTGGTGGTGCGCGCATGCAGGAAGCGCTCATTTCATTGATGCAAATGGCTAAAACCTCTGCCGCGCTTGAGAGGCTCAAGCAAATGCGGCTTCCGTATATTTCAATTCTTGTAGACCCTGTCTACGGCGGTGTGTCGGCGAGTCTCGCGATGCTTGGGGATATCAATATTGCTGAACCCAATGCCCTCGTTGGTTTCACCGGTCCTGATGTCATCCGCCAAACTGTTCGAGTAAAGCTGCCCGAAGGGTTCCAGCGCAGCGAGTTTCTTCTCGAGCATGGGGCGATTGATATGATTGTGCCCCGAGGAGATATCCCCTCTAAAGTAGCTTCTCTTCTGGACAAGCTTATGCACTCACGACGAGCGAAAGAGCCCTTGGTAGACGTGGAAGAGAAGGGCGCGAATGCGGTCGGAGAGAATGACAGTCTGTCTCCTCTGGCCTCTGAGAATCAGCAAGACTCTGCAAACTAGAGGGCGACAGTGACGCCTATTAAACACGCAGCACCACGAGATGATGCGAGCCTAGATGATTGGCTCGCATTTATTTCTCAGATACATCCGCGCGAAATCGAACTCGGTCTGGAACGCGTCAGCCGCGTTGCTTCGCGCCTAGGGCTCTCTAAACCAGCGCCGAAAGTGATCACGGTCGCTGGCACTAACGGCAAAGGTTCGACGGTAAAAACCCTCGAGACAGTGCTGCGGGCATCGGGTTACTCGACAGGCGCTTATACCTCACCGCATATCCTTCGATTCAGCGAGCGCATTCGCCTTCAGGGTGAAGAGGTGGCTGATGCGGCAATCGTCAACTGCTTTGCGCGCATAGAAGCGCAGCGAGAGCCCGAATCATTAAGCTATTTCGAATTTACGACACTTGCCGCACTGATGCTGTTCGCCGACGCAAAAGTGGACTTCGCGCTGCTCGAAGTTGGCCTAGGTGGCCGCCTAGACGCGGTTAATCTCATCGATCCGGACTGCTGTGTCATTACTAATATTGCACTCGATCATGAAGATTGGTTGGGCAAAGGGCGCGAGAACATAGGCGCGGAGAAAGCGGGTATTCTTCGTGCTGCAACGCCTTTCGTCTTTTGTGATCGCGATCCACCCGCCAGTGTTTTGGCGCGCGCAGCGTCTCTCGGGGTTACTCCGCTCATAATCGACACGCACTTCAGCGCTCAAACGTCACCAGATGAGTGGTGTTTCGAGGGGCAGAGCTGTAACGGTAGCATTCAGCGCCGCGAGGCATTGCCATTGCCCCATTTGTTTCTCGACAATGTGGTCGGCGCACTGCAGGCATTGGCATGCCTGAACGCGCTTCCCGCTGCAGAGATTCTGCGCAATGCGTTGAGAGGGCTGCATTTGGGTGGCCGCTTCGAAAAGAGGCGTGACCCAGGTAGCGGTCGCTTGGTCATTTTGGATGCGGCGCATAATGTTGCAGCTGCAGAATTGCTCGCGCAGCGTTTAAGGGCGAGCTACTCGGCGAAGAGCCCCGAGTCGCTTCCTGCACCGGGTAAGCCACTCAAAATTCGCTTAGTGCTCGCTGCGATGGCAGACAAGAATATCGAAGATATGGTGCGGGCTTTAGACCCCTTAGTCGATATCTGGTATATTGCCGCCTTCGAAGGTGCTCGCGCTCTTGCTGCCACAGAAATCAACAAACGGGTTAGCAGCACGCTGCCTAATGCTGAGATTAAGTTATTCGATTCGGTCCTGCCCGCGTATAGAGCTGCGTGTAATGAGCGGCCTAATGAGGACGCGGTCGTCGTTGTTACCGGTTCTTTTCATACGCTAGCTGAGGTTGCTGCATTGCCTGATCTAGCTCGCGATGAGCTAGCTGTAGAATAAATTGAAGCGTAGCATACAAGGCTAGGAAGCCGAATACACAGAGACTCTAAGTCGAGCGAGGCAGAGGCATTGCAGCAGGATCCGCAAGAGGTAAGCAAAGGACGAAAAAGACGGGTCGTTGGTACCATCGTCCTGCTGGCTCTCGCGCTGATTATCCTCCCACAACTCTTTGACGGAGAGGGCGGTTACCAACCGCAGGTTGAGAGCCGTATCCCCGAACGCCCGATTATCACGTTATTACCGCAACCGCAGCAAAGTCGTCCCGTTATGGTTGGCGATGTGCCTAGCCGCGCCGTTGTTGACAACCCCACTGTCGCTGCTAGTGCTAGTAATGCTAGCAACTCCAGCGAACGCGAACCGCGGATTATTGAATTTCCTCAATCTAATCAGCTATCTACCGCCGAATCTCAGGCAAATACAGTCGCGGAAGCAGAGATAGCCCGGGATGCTGAAGCGGACGCCAACCCGAGCCTGAATGCGGCTGGCTTGCCCGACGGATGGGTAGTTCAACTAGGCACATTCGGCGACCTTGGCAACGCGAGTACGCTGCTGCGGGAGCTATTAGCAGACGACTATAGGGCCTACGAAAGAAAGTCTCAGCGTGACGGGCGCGAAATGTCTACGATTCTCGTTGGGCCGGTCATCGATAGAGCGGAAGCCGACCGCTTGCTGACTGAACTCGCCGCGAAGCTTAACCTAACACCGTTGGTCAAGCGCTATGAGCGTGAGGAGCTAAGGTAATATGCCTTCCGCCCTCGCTGAGTCTATTGGTCAAATCGATTTAGCGATAATCGCTTTAATCGCCTTGTCAGGAATGTTCGGTCTCTGGCGCGGAATCGTTAAAGAAGTTTTTTCTATCGCCTCCCTGATTTTGGCTATCGTCGCTGTGCGTCTCTACAGTGGCCTTGCTGCGATACAGCTCGAAAGTATTATCGACAATGGTGTTGTTCGCCTTGCCATTGCCTCCGCGGTTTTGTTTATTTCTGTGATGATTCTTGGGAGCGGGTTAATCGCGCTTCTGCAGAAACTTCTTACGTTTACGGGACTCAGGCTTATCGACAGATTGCTCGGTGGCGTGTTCGGTCTCGCTCGAGGTGTGCTGGTGCTTATGGTGGTTATTTATTTCGCTGAGCCCTTCGTGGGCACGAGGCAGTTCTGGGTTGAATCGCTTGCGATTGCCAGGGCTCAAGAAGCGATGGCTATTGCTGCTGAATATTTACAGCCGGTTGCTGCCTCGCAAGAGCGGGGCAAGGTGATCTAGGCTCTCGTTTTAATGTTTTTAACGCGCGCGGATTCGCAGCGTGTAGTGTAAAATTTAAATCTCGTTCGAAGTCTCTGGAGAGAAATATGTGCGGCTTAGTGGGTGTTGTATCCGACAATGATATCGGTGTCTGTCTCTACGACACATTGACCGTACTCCAGCACAGAGGCCAAGACGCGGCAGGTATTATGACCTGTGATAACGGCAAACTGAATTTACGCAAAGACAACGGCCTTGTAAAAGATGTCTTCCGTACGCGTCATATGCGCAGGCTTACCGGCCAGATGGGAATAGGGCATGTGCGCTATCCAACCGCTGGCTCTTCTAGCCCAGCACTCGCGCAGCCATTCTATGTTAACAGTCCCTACGGCTTAGCCTTGGCTCACAATGGTAATCTTACGAATACCAAAGAGCTCAGCCGAGATCTCTTCAAAGAAGACCTTCGGCATATCAATACTGACTCTGACTCCGAAGTGCTGCTTAATATTTTTGCACATGAATTGCAGCGTCGAAACAAAATGAAGCCTCTTCCCGAGGATATTTTTGCGGCGGTAGCCGGCGTTCACAATCGCTGTCGTGGCGGTTTTGCTGCACTGGTGATGATCACCGGCTATGGCATTGTGGGCTTTCGCGATCGTAATGGCATTAGGCCATTGGTTTATGGCTATCGCGAAAAAGCCGACGGATCTGGCCGTGAATACATGATCGCCTCTGAAAGCGTCGCGTTAGACTCTCAGGGTTTTACAATAGAGCGGGATGTCGCGCCGGGTGAGGCAGTCTATGTCGACGCCAGTGGCGTGCTGCATACTCAGGTATGCACAGAGCCCGGCGAGCATGCCCCATGCATATTCGAACACGTTTATTTCGCACGACCAGACTCTCTAATGGACGGTATTTCTGTCTATAAAGCACGGCTGCGTATGGGTGAGAAGCTTGCCGATAAACTGCTCGCCGAGCGGCCCGATCATGATATCGACGTTATCATCCCGATTCCTGATACGAGTCGCACCTCTGCACTCGAACTTGCTAATAGGCTGGGTGTTAAGTATCGAGAGGGATTCGTTAAGAATCGCTACATCGGGCGCACGTTCATTATGCCGGGCCAGAGTCAACGCCATAAAAGTGTTCGACAAAAGCTGAATGCGATAGACCTAGAGTTTAGGGGTAAAAACGTCTTACTCGTTGATGACTCGATTGTACGCGGAACGACCTGCAAGCAAATTATCCAGATGGCGCGTGATGCAGGCGCCAACAAAGTTTATTTTGCCTCAGCAGCGCCCGCCATTCGCTTCCCGAACGTGTATGGTATCGACATGCCCGCAGCAGCAGAGCTAATCGCATCGGGTAAGACCGAGCTTGAAGTGCAAGAGGCGATTGGTGCGGATTGGCTGATTTATCAAAACCTAGAAGACTTAATTTCCGCGGCTTCTGAAGGCAACCCCGAGATCTCAGCCTTCGAATGCTCGGTCTTCAATGGCGAGTACGTGACCGGCGATGTCGATGAGATTTACTTGCGGCGCCTTGAGACCAAACGCAATGATCACGCTAAATTGTCAAAGGCCGAAAAGAAGGCTGGCAAAGGGAATGACTCTGAAGCGCAGATCGCCGATATCAATAATGATATTTAGCCGCCAGCTAATTTAACCTTGTCGAAGCGCTTCTCGAGCGCCGCTTTCAAGGCTTCCCTATGGTCGCCTTGGATCTCAATAACCCCGTCTTTCACGGTGCCTCCGGTGCCACACAGGGCCTTGAGGGTCTTGGCAAGGCTCGCTAACTCCTCGCCTTTAAGCGGCACACCGCTTATCAGGCAAACCCCTTTGCCTTTTCTGCCTTTAGTCTCACGACCGATTCTAATTATTCCATCGCTAGGCGCTGAGGGTGTCTGTTTCACGCACTGACATTTTCGCAACTGCTTGCCGCATTTCGAGCAGGACTGGCCTGCGGGGCCGCTGGCAGTTGAATAGACTAGGCGCGAGGAACTCATTGGTCTGGTTAACTTTTATAGAGAGACGGAAGCTGATATTTCACTTCGCGTTCACGCCGGCGACTCGCTACGCGTTTCGCTTGCCGTAGCTTCTTAGTTAACGCCCTCAACTGAGCGCTGTCAAAAGGTGTTCCAGACAGGGGATTAAAAAGCGTCGACTGCAGAGATTTTGCTTGCTCTGTGAGTTCTTGCGAAGGACTCATCCGTACTAAGTCCTCCATGCTTCTAATCTCAGCAGCGCAATAATGATTAGCCCAGGTAATGAGCGCATCGCGAATCGCTTTGTTGCTGGACGAGGCGCAGGCCGCATTCAACGCGGCAAAAGCAGCTTTCTCGTTGGCAGCAGGGGATTGCGCCGCCCGCCAGTCGGCGAAAAGCTGCTGGCTTGCTGCACCGAACCGACGCTTACCCATTATTGCAATAAGCAGTAGCACGAATGCGATCAACAGCCACTGCGTCCATCGAACGAGGCCACCGTCGATCGCTATAAATTCAGCCTCGGCCTGCGCGTCTATCATCGCTTGATCGACTTGGGGCTCTGGCTCCAAGAGCGCCTGAATCTCTTGAGTGCTAGCAATCGCTTGTTCCGAAGGCAAGACACCTTCGACTGTAGCAACTTCGAAACGCGTAGCGGGCAGCGATGTTGTGCGCGCGGAGTCGGAATTAACATCCCACCAGGCGATATCCAGCGCAGGCACTTCAATGACTCCGGCCTCGAGCGCGACATAGGTACTAGTCTCGATGCGTGTACCTACGATGCTGCCATCGACGAAGGTGCGTGAAATATCCGCGGGGTCTGGATAGAGATTCAAACCTTGGACATTTTCCGGCGAGAAAGGTGGTAGCACCGCGCCATCCAAACCCTCCGCTCTGAGGATGAGAGTGCGAACAACGCTGTCGCCTACTTTCAATGCGCCTAAGTCACCAGACCACGTCTCCTCGAGCGCAAGGCCAGTCACTGGCAACCAGCCTTCGCCTCTGGACAAAG
>LICD01000069.1 GCA_001438145.1 OM182 bacterium BACL3 MAG-120619-bin3
CCGTGAGTGTTGCGACTGGCGCGAGCGTCGCGTGCTCTGAGTGCTCTAATCCCCGAAACACCTCATCGGCGATCAACCGTGTCCCGCTTGCCTCGCAATGTGTAACAAGAGTGGCGAGCTGCGCATGATCAATCAAGGCACCGGTGGGATTGTGCGGAAAATTAATGAACAGGTGTTCGCTTGTGGCAATCGCCTCGGCTGCCTCGTCGCCGTCGAGCGCCCAGCGCGCCTGTGCGGTTTCTTCTATTTGGCGCCGCAGAGGGATCGCCTTTACTGACGCGCCGATCGATTCGGGGATTTTAGCGAGGGGCTCATAGCACGGCGTGATGACAGTGCAGCGATCGGCATGATCGACTGCGGCGTGAATACAGCAGAAGAGGGCCTCTGTTGCACTCGAGAAGACAACCACATTGTCTGCTGTCAGGCCTTGGTAATTTGTTGCAATCGCAGCGCGCAGTTCGGGACTACCGCGGTCTGAAACATAGTTGAGAGTCAGGTGCTGCCATTCTCCGCGCTGCTCGGGAGTCGCGAGTGCCAACACTTGGTCGAGGCTCATCAACTCAAGCGTGGCGGCGCCAAGGCGCGCTTTCGCCTTGGGATTGTGCCGCGCTTGGTATTCGCTCAGCTCATAGTTTGGAAACCGCATTGTTGTTATCTCTTGTCGTGCGTTCTGTGGTTTCTCTCTCTCAGTGCTGCCGCTAAGCCTAAGCGCTGTTACTTTTTGCGTTTATGCCAAACACTCATCTGAGCAACCGAGTGTTGGAATTTACGCGCAGTCTCTCGAATAACGAAAGGCACGTCGCGTGGCTCGTCTACTAAGTCGAAATGCGGCGCGAGAAGCTCTTTTAAGCCGTCGAGGGTCGTGAAGTTTTCGCCGTCGCGCTTATATCCCCCAATCCAGTTCTCTTGATCGGTAAACTCACTCAGCCATGTGTAAGGCGAGGTAATGACTAGCAAGCCGTCTTCGTTAACAAGTTCATGAATGCGGCTGACGAATTTCTCCGGCTCGTAGAGTCTATCGATCAGATTGCCTGCGAAGACGAGATCGTAATTGCTGAATTTGTCGCTAAGGTTGCAGGCATCGCCCTGCCAAAATTCGCATTTGTGTGCGGTTTCCGCAAGACCATGTTCAGCGAGAGAAGTTTCTTTGAAGCTGAATAGGTCGCCTTCGTCACGAATAGTGTAGCGTTTGCTGTCGTTCTCTTTGAGCTGAGTCGCTGCCGAGACGAAGCGGGCTGAAAAATCGATACCGTCGACATGGTCGAATTCGCGCGCTAGTTCGAAACTCGTTCGGCCAATCGCACAGCCGAGGTCGAGTGCACGGCGAGACTGTTTTCTCTCAGTCGTTGCGGCGAAATATTCTAGGCAGAGTGTGCCGCAGGCGCCGGCGAAATTAGGGACGCCGTGATAGTCGCTACCGAAATGAAATTCGATGTATTGAGAGACTTGCTCGTCGGTTTCGTAGGGATTGCTTGTGGTGATAATTGGCTCCTCGCCTTCGACATAACGAAATCCGGCGTGCTGGAAAAAGTGTCGCCTAAAGGCATAGCGTGAATCTTTGAGGGCGCTATTTCCGGTTGAGAAATAGCTGCCACCCTTGATGAGATTGTGTTGACCGTCGAAAGTCGGCGTCGAGAAGTCGTCATAAACCTCGTGCACCTCGAAACCGGGCAGGCCATCGATTGGCGTCTGAGTCCATTGCCAGACATTGCCGACAATATCGAAAAATTCTTCGCCGCGTTTCGTCACCGTGCCGAAAAGATCGACGGGGCAGGCAGACGCGCCGTGTTCGAGGTTAATATTTCCGGGCGCAGACTTCCAGTTTGGTTGGTCGCTTACGATCTCTTCGCGCAGGCATAACCATTCCGCCTCAGTCGGAAGGCGAACGTTCTTCCCTGTTTTCGCCGATGTCCAACGACAGAATGCAGCGGCCTCGAGGGCGTTAACATCTACCGGCCAGTTCCAAGGCATGTCGATCTCGCGGGTAATAGTCCGGTAGCGATACCCTGTCTCTGTCTTCGACCAAAAGCTAGGATGCCGCGCTTCGCTGTGCTGGAGCCAGCCCCAGCCTTCGTCGTCCCAGTAATCGCGCGTGGCATACCCACCGTCTTCGACAAATGCGAGAAACTCGCCGTTGCTCGCCAGATACTTACTCGCATTAAAGTCGGCTACCGGTGTCTCGAGATAGCCATATTCGTTGTCCCAGCGGTAAACGTTGTCGCGCCGGCTGCGGCCCTGTTCGACACGACGGCCGGACACCGGCAGCAGCGCGTTGGTCGGCGCTTCGCCAGAATCGCTACAGTCTTTAAACAGAGGCGAGGGTTTAACAAGCGAGAGGGGTAATTGCCGCATGAGCACTGACGAGGTTTCAAGGTGTATACGCTCGTGTTCGATGCCCATCATGACAATCCAAAGTGGGTCTTCCCAACCAATAGGCATGGCGACAGGTACCGACGAGATCAGGTTGTCGACTATGTCACGCGTCTTGTTACGGTAGTCCAATACTTCTGCGGGCGTGGGCCAGTCGTAGTGAGCGTCGTTCAAGTCGTCCCAAGACATCTCATCGACGCCGATCGCAAGCATCGATTCGATGCGCGGGTCGAGGCGTTCAGGGATGAGTTTGGCGACATGCAGCTTGTTAATGAAGAATACTGAGGTGTGGCCATAGTAGAAGATCAGCGGATGCCGAAGTGGCGTCGCCTTAGTGTAATAGGCGTCGTCGCTAGCGAGGCAGTCGAAAAGGCTTTCGTAAAGGCTGAAGGTCTGATGGAAATAGCTGCGGATCTCCTCGCGCTTCTTCTCCGGATCGCTGCCATTGAGGTAGCAGGTTTTGGTGACTAGCGGGTCGAGCCGTTCGGGGGCGTTCATTGCTGAGCGTTCCTCTCTGCGGGATAAACGATGCCAGGGGAGCCACAGGATGGTCGCTGTGCATGACATAGGTGTTAAAGATGAAAAGGGCGTAAAGGGCGATTGCATTATCCCTGAGTATGGAGTGTTTTTACGCGCGGCGTAGCAGACTGGATTCACCGCGCACGTTTGAACTCACTCCGATTGAGGCGATTCTGGCCGAATTTAGGTGTCTTGCCCGAATTGCAGTTTCGCAAGATTAGCATACAGCTCACAGTCCTCCAGCAAACTGCCATGGGTCCCAGTTGCAATAAGCCTGCCGTTTTCGAGCACCGCGATACGGTCGACATTCATCACGGTGGCCAGACGGTGAGCAATAACCAGCGAGGTGCGCCCCTTCATCAGCTTTTCGAGGGCGAGTTGCACTTTGCGCTCGCTTTCGGCGTCTAGCGCGCTGGTCGCCTCGTCTAAAAGCAAAATTTCGGGATCGTTGAGTATAGCGCGCGCGATGGCGAGGCGCTGCCGCTGCCCACCGGATAGGCGCACGCCCGCTTCACCGAGAAAGCTGTCGTAGCCTTGCGGCAATAACTCAATAAATTCGCTTGCGAAGGCCGACTCGGCGGCGGCACGAACCTCTTCTAGGGTCGCATCGGGACGGCCGAAGCGGATGTTATCAATCACACTGCCGGTAAACAGAGCAGGCTGCTGAGAGACGATAGCGATGTGGCTTCTAAGTTCCGTCGGTGTAAGGTCACGTACATCAATACCATCGAGGGTAAGGCGTCCTGCGTGAGGGTCATAAAATCGTAGAACGAGATCCAAGAGAGTTGATTTGCCTGCGCCCGATGGGCCAACAAGGGCAAGGCTTTCGCCTGGACGAACAGTCAGCGAGACCTCGTTTAGGGCAAGGGTGTCGGGGCGAGAGGGGTAGGCAAAGCTCACCGATTCGAATTCAAGCTGACCATTGAATGCGCCCTGCAACTGAGTAGGGACAGCAGGGGCCTGGATATGGCTTTCGGCTTCGAGCAATTCGACGAGCCTTTCCATTGCGCCGGCTGCGCGCTGTAATTCACTGATAACTTGGCTTATTGCGCCTACAGCAGTCGCCACGATGACCGCATACGCCACAAAGGCGGTAAGCTCTCCCGCGCTCATGCGGCCGCTGATCACGTCTTGGCCTCCGACCCAGATCATTGCAGCCAGAGCGCCAAAAACAAGAGTCATCACGATGGTAATGAGCACCGAGCGCATGAAGATACGGTCTTTAGCGACGTCGAAGGCGGTTTCGACATAGCGCGAGAACACGCCGTCATTGTGCGTTTGTTGGTTATACGCCTGCACGGTCTTGATTTGCTGAATACTCTCGCCGACATAGGCGCCCACATTCGCTATCTCGTCTTGGCTATCGCGCGAGAGCCTGCGCACCTTGCGGCCAAAGAACATAATGGGGCCGATGACGAGGGGAATGCAGAGCAACACGACACTCGTCAGCTTGGGGTTGGTGATAAACAGGAAAAGAGTCCCGCCAATCATCATTAACAGGTTACGTAGCGCGATCGACGCCGAGGAGCCGATCACAGACTGGATTAAGGTGGTGTCTGTCGTAATTCTGGACTGTATTTCGCCGCTGAGATTGTCTTCGAAATAGCCAGGATGCAGATTGATAATGTGTTTATAGACCGCTTTACGAATGTCGGCGGTAACCCGCTCGCCGAGCCACGAGACCCAATAGAAGCGCGCGAAGGTGCCAATGGCTTGCAGAACCGCAACGACTAAGAAGCCAATGATAGCGGTATTGAGCGACTCCGTTGAACCTTCGACAAAGCCGCGATCGACGATTAGTCGCACATACTGCACGAGGCCAAGGGTGAGTGCGGCGGTGAACACTAACGCCACAGAGGCGATAACGATCTGAGTGAGGTAAGGTTTGAGGAAAACCGAGGTGCTCGCCAGTAAGCGCGAACTGCTGCGGCGTTTGGCTGCCGAGGGCTTTGTGGATTCTGTCATGCGCGCAATCTAGCAGTAAAATCGAATAACACAAGTAACAACGCCAACTTCGTTGCCGAGGTTGGCGTTAGTCGAGTCTTGCGGCCGCTGTAAACCGCTGTAAGCCGCGGGCATAACGGGCATAAATAAAAAGGCGCTAGAGAACGGATTAGAAAATGGCGACAAGACAGCCTTTCGAGTCTGGCACGTCATCCATGTCGACTTTACCACCCGCTAGCACAGTGTTGAGAGCATCTTTCAGATAGTGTGCGCTCGCGTTATTTTTCTGCGTCTCATAACCCAGTTTGTCGTTTATCGGTCCACGATAAAACACCTCGCGAGTCTTGGGGTCGACGACAAATACCTCAGCCGTGCGCTCAACGCCAAGCGCTTTGGCAAGGCCCTGACCTTCGTCTTTTAGCACCGTAAAGTCGATACCAAATTCGTCGACCTCACGGGCAATGCGCGGAATATTGTCTTGGATATTAGAGTTGAACATCATGAATTCAACATTCTTAGATTCGAATTCGGCTCGCACTTCGCGGTAGCTAGGCACGGCGATACGTGCGATCGGGCATCCCACGCCCTGCACATAAAGCACAAGCAGGTCGCGATCGGCGTACTCGCCGAGTGCATGGGTTACGCCAGCTTGGTCGCTGAGGGCAAATTCTGGGATCGATCGGAGCCAGTCGTCTTCGGCTAGCGCCTGCGGTAAAAGGGCGGCCTGCGTGACAAGCAGGCTTGCTGCGAGCGCCAAACCGCGCCCGAGCCGACCTGTTAACGAGGCGGGCCTAACTATTCGCAAACTACGCATTGTAAGGGCTACTCCTGTTGAGTCTATAAACGCTATCTCTTTCAAATAACGAGGTTAACAACTAGTCGGACTTGCGCCTAGGTGTTTTTATTGATTAGTCACAATAAGTTGCAGGGTTTTCAAGCCGCCTTGAAAGCCTCCTTGGCGACGGATACCTCTCTTGCTGAGGTTTCGCCGAGATCGAACCAAGATCGAAATAGCAGACTAATCGGCGTATAGTTCGGTCATCGTATCGACTCAGTCGACACTCGCCAACCAGCAGCTGCAGCGGTTGGCGACCAGTCAGTTTTGAGCATTAACTTTTGAGTTCTAGCGCGAGAGCAAGCATGTCACTACAAAAAAACCTCACTCGGCTTTATTCCGGTCTTGTCTTCGACCGGCCTTGGTTGACGCTCTCTGTACTCATTCTCATCGCTGCCAGTTTCGGCTATTACGCGCAGTTTTTTCGCCTCGATGCGTCGGCAGACTCTCTGCTGCTCGAGGGTGACGCCGAGTTGGAATACTCGCGTCAGGTCAATGTGCGCTATGGTCTCCGCGAGTCGGTTATTGTCGCTTATACGCCCCTCGAGGGAGAGTTGTTCTCGCGCCCCGTACTCTCTCGGCTGCAAGCACTGCGTGCGGATCTCTTAACGCTGCCTCGGGTCGAGTCGGTAGACAGTATTTTGAACGTGCCCATATTCGAGGACACGCCGCTTACAGGTATCTCCGAGGATTACCTCACCCTCGAGCAGGATATCGACCTCGCTGCGGCGAAAGCCGAGCTGATGAGCAGTCCAGTCTTTAGCAATGCGGTAGTGAGTCCCGACGGCGAGACTGCCGGAATGCTGGTGAGCTTCGAGTTAGACCTCAAGGCGCAAGCGCTACTCGCACGCCGCTCCGAACTGCGCGAGGCAGGCGCTTTAGGCGTTCTGGATGCAGATGATCTTGCTGAGCTGCGGGCGGTTGAGCAAGAGTATTCGGCTTACACGGTAATGACCGGCGCGCGGCAATCCGCCACGATTGCAGAGATCCGCGACCTGCTCGACAACTACCGCGGCGAAGCGCAAATCTACCTCGGCGGCGCGCCGATGATTGCCGATGACCTCGTTACCTTTGTGCGAGGCGATCTTTCTAGCTTTAGCTTTGGCGTACTCGCTTTTATTATTCTTGCGCTGGGGTTGATCTTCCGCAAACTGCGTTGGGTGGCGCTGCCGCTTGCCTGCTGCGCTATTGCGGGCGTGACGATGGTCGGTATTTTGGGCTTGATGGATTGGCGCGTGACGGTGGTATCGTCGAATTTTATCTCGCTGCTTCTCATCATTACTATATCCCTCACTGTACACCTTACGGTGCGCTATCGTGAGCTTCGCGCGACCCGCCGTTCGAGCAATCATGACAAACTCATGCGCCACGCGATTTTGAGCATGTTTAAGCCGTGCCTCTACACAGGGCTTACCACCGCCGTAGCGTTTGGTTCGCTTATTGTCAGCGGCATCTCGCCTATTATCTCCTTCGGTTGGATGATGGTGATCGGTGTGTTCGCGGCAATTGTCGTCGTCTTTGGTGTTTTCCCTGCGGTGCTAAGTCTACTGCCACAGGACCAAACTAAACTCTCATCGGATCTTCGCCTCGGTGTTACGACCGGACTTGCGCGACTAACTGCTCGATTGAACAACCAAGTGCTGGCGATTTATGCAGTTATCACGCTGCTGAGCATTGTCGGGCTGGCTCAGCTTAAGGTCGAGAATAGCTTCATCGATTATTTCCGCGAGAAGACAGAAATTTTTCAGGGCATGACCCTGTTCGACGAAAAGCTGGGTGGCACACTCTCCTTCGATGTCATCGTCGATCTGCCTGACGAACCCGAGGACGTCGATGGATTTGATGATGGTTTTGGCGACAGCTTCGATGACGGCTTCGGTGACGGCGGCGATGACGATGCCTATTATTTTACTGCGCCGAAAATGGATTTGGTGGAAGAAATTCACCGCTATCTCGATGACGATCCGCAGACGGGGAAAGTGCTTTCGTTTGGCGCGGTCGTGCAATTGGCGCGGCAGCTCAATGGCAACGAGCCAATCGATGGTGTGCTATGGGCCGTTCTCTATTCGCGTATACCCGAAACGTTAAAAGACACGGTGCTTAAACCCTTTATCTCGATAGAAGAAAATCAGCTGCGCTTTAACGTGCGGGTAATCGAATCCGACCCTGATCTCAAGCGCAACGAATTGTTGCAGAGAGTTGAGCGCGGCATCGAGGAAAAATTTGGCTTCAGTGATGACCAAGTGAATGTCACAGGGGTTCTCGTCCTCTACAACAATGTTCTGCAGAGCCTTTACGAATCGCAGATACTTACTCTTGGCGTAGTGATGTTTGTCATCATGTTGATGTTCTTGCTGCTGTTCCGCTCGCTGGCGATCGCGATGATCTGCATTATTCCAAATGCAATTGCCGCAGCCTTCGTGCTCGGCATTATGGGCTGGCTTGGTATTCCTCTCGATATTATGACTATTACCATCGCGGCAATTTCTGTAGGCATCGGAGTCGACAACACCATTCACTACATGCATCGATTCCGTCGGGAATACCCGCGCTTTGGTAATTACCGGCAGACCATGTTCTATTGTCATAACAGTATCGGGCGTGCGATGTATTTCACCTCCATGACGATTGTTGCTGGATTCTCGATTTTGGCGCTGTCCAATTTTATCCCGACAATTGTGTTTGGCCTGCTAACGAGCCTTGCGATGCTTGTCGCGCTCATCGGTTCGCTTACGCTGCTCCCTCAACTATTGATTGTGTTTAAGCCGCTTGGGCCTGAAACTCAAGCTGATGGGCCCCTAGGGAGTTAGCAGAGCATAAGCGATGACAGTAAATAGAAGCTCGGTAACGGGTTTTACCCTGCCGCCGGGGAAACTCCTCTGCGCCATCGCCGTTAGCTGCGCCTTAGCAAGCTGCGCAGACGACGGTCACACAGCCGCGGTTGGGCTGCAAACTCCATCGCCTGCGCTTGTGCGTGGCGCAGCGCTTTACGCTGGCAGCTGCAGTGATTTCTGTCATGGCAGAGGACCCAGTGCTATCGATGTGGTGACCACAACGCTCGCAGCGACTGCAGCAGGTCGTGCGAGTGATGCCCCCGATCTTTTTGACTGCGCATGGATAACAACCAAGAGCGACTCTGAGATCGAACAAGTGATCATTGCGGGCATAGCCGATACCCGCATGGTAGGCTTTGGGTCAAATTTTCCCGAAGGGAGACGCGACCATGCGGCGCTGATTGGATACCTTCGGATGGCGTCGGCCTGTGAGACACAGTCCTACAGCGAAGAGTAGAGAACTCGCGCAGTGATAAGGTGATAAATCGAAATATTGCGACGCCTCGTAGGTTAGGCGTCGATATACTATCAGAACAAATATCCGAACAGCAGAAGAGGAAGGCAATGAGTTTAGTCACAGAGAATAATCTAGAAAAGCACTTGGCGAACAGCGTGCAGCCTGCAATGAATACGAAAGACGACGATGCTAAAGCAGAGGCAAAGCCGGCGCGTGGAGGGCTGATCGACGAGAAATTGTTCAACTCGCGGGCGATCACCATTTTTGGTGAGATTAACGACAAGCTGGCGCGTTCGGTAACCGAACGCCTCTTAGCGCTGGCTGCCGAGAACGATGAGCCGATTTCAATCTACATTAGCTCGCCCGGTGGTCACGTAGAATCGGGCGACGTCGTTTATGACATCATCAAATTCATCAAGCCCGTTGTGCGCGTCATCGGGACAGGGTGGGTGGCAAGCGCGGCAACAACAATTTATCTTGCCGCCGAAAAAGAAAACCGTTTCTCGCTGCCAAATACTCGTTTTCTCGTGCACCAGCCGTCCGGCGGCTCGCGCGGCTCGGCGAGTGATATTGCGATTCAGGCGCAGGAAATTGTTAAAATGCGTGCGCGCATTAACAAGCTTATCTCCGATGAAACGGGCCAACCATTGGAGCGCGTCGCGCAGGATACTGACAGAGATTATTGGATGAGCGCTGACGAGGCCATTGAATACGGAATCGTAAGCAGGATCGTTAAATCGGCCTCTGACATCTAAACAATGGGGATGGCATCTCTGGGTGATCGAGATGCCTCGCGTTACTGTCAGCCAAGCAGGGCGAAGCGTTGATGCTTGCTACCCTGCGAGGCTCTCTATGACAGGTGCTGTGACGGGTGCTGTGACAGGTGCTGTGAGAGGTGCGCTTGAAACGCTAAACCTTGGCGAGTGAAGGTTTGCCGAAGTCATGGTTTTTAATCGGCAGTTCGCGCACGCGCTGGCCGGTTAAAATATAGATCGCGTTGGTGACCGCTGCTGCGATAGGCGGTGTTGCAGGTTCGCCAAAGCCGCCAAGCGTATTATCCGACTCGAGAATATGCACGTCGATCTCGGGGCTTGTTGCCATGCGCACCATTTCGTAATCGGGGAAGTTGTTCTGCGCAACTCGGCCACCTTCGATCGTGATCTCGCCATACATCGCGGCC
>LICD01000070.1 GCA_001438145.1 OM182 bacterium BACL3 MAG-120619-bin3
AGTGATGGAGGTCGTTATTTAGTTAGCGACTGCATTGAAAAACGCCGAAAACTTGTGCTCCGTTAGCCATCAATGACTCAGGTACAACGGTGTCTCCGCCCAAGTCGGCAGCTTCGTTGCGAGCAAGCGTCAACAGCTCGTCTTGAAGCCGCTGCCCGCCGCGTTCTACAACGATAATCTTACCCAGCGTTTGCACGTTCGCGCGTCCGACGCGCGTACAGCTAGTGACGCGAGAGGCATCACCGACCAAGTCTACTTCAGCACCCTCAGGAGTAAGTTGGACCCAACTTGCACAAGCGGTAAGTGACAGGGTTAAGAGGGCAATAGCATTAAGGCGAGTAAGCGAAGTGGTGTGCTGCAGCATGGGATGTCCTTGCTATAAATGGCGTAATAAATGGAGGGGAGGCCCCCTAGAATGCTCTGAGCGCTATGGTACTATTCAAAGACTGTGAAGACTATTTATCATCATCGTTTTGGTCATTGTCCGAACGAATGAGAACAATTCAAGCAGAATAAATGAAGATTAATTAAGAGGGGAAGTGCAATGCCAAGTAGTTCGATCAAAGGAAAGAGCGTCGTCATTATTGGTGGAACCGCTGGTATTGGTCTTGCCACTGCACAGGCCGCTGCAGCAGCTGGGGCAAAAGTCTGGGTAGCCGGAAGGTCTGAGAGTCATATCGAGAAAGCTAAACTTGCTGCACAGGGCGCGTTTGAGGTGAGACAGGCCGATACACACGATGCAGAGTCGCTGAAAGCGCTCTTTGACGAGGTCGGCACAATTGATCACCTAGTCTCTGCGGCAGTCGGCGGTGAGCGCACGCTCAAGCCCTTTCTGGAGCAAACAGAGGAACAGTTTAAGGCTGCTTACGACAAGCTCTGGGGATATGCAAAAGTTGTCAGAACAGGCGCGCCTTATCTTGCCGCCGATGGTGCCGTGACTTTAGTCAGTGGCTCTCCAGCACGCAAAATCCGTCCCGCGCAGTCGCCGCTAAGCTGTGTGGGTGCTTCTGTCGAAAACCTTGTGCGCTGCCTCGCAGTGGAGATGGCGCCGATTCGAGTTAACGTCGTTTCCCCGGGCACTGTCGATACTGCGATGTTCGATGCCATGGGAGACGCTAAAGAGGCCAACCTTGCCGCCATGACCACGTCACATCTCATTCCCCGGGCAGGCACTTCAGAGGAGGTTGCCGATGGCATTTTATTCGTTATGCAGAACCGTTTCGTCACCGGCACAACTGTCGATGTCGATGGCGGCAGAATACTGAGCTAGGAGCAGAATAATGAGCATTGTCCAGAATCCGAGTTCGCATTCTATTTCTGACTCTATGCATTCGCTTGAGAGTGCTGACCCCACGAGCCAGACTCGAAACGAGATTGATCCTTCGATGAGTGTAATCGACGCAATTTACTCGCGGCGGTCGGTGCGAGGGTATCTGGACAAAGAAGTGCCGGCAGACGTACTGAATCGCATCTTCGAAGTGGCGCAGATGGCCCCCTCGAACTGTAATGTTCAACCTTGGAAGGTTTATGTTGCCTCAGGCGCTCTCAAGGATAGATTAAAACAGCAGATGGTCGAAAGCACCGTTGGCCGCGTAGAACCTAATCCAGACTACCCGTATCGCGGCACTTTCGAGGGCGAATATCGAAAGCGCCAAGTCGACTGCGCGGTTGCCCTCTATAACAATATGGGCATCGAACGCGACGACAAAGAAGGGCGGCTGCGGGCGATAGTGCGCAATTTTGAATTTTTCGATGCGCCTTACATCGCCTTTCTTGGTATGAATCCAGCATTCGGCACCACAGTAGCGCTTGATGTAGGGATGTATGCGCAGAGCCTAATGCTCACCATGGTGGCGTTTGGATTGCACAGCTGCCCGATGGGAACGATGCGCAATTACCCAGATATGGTCCGCGAGGCATTCGATATTCAAGATGAAACAAAAATCTTGTTCGGCTTAAGCTTCGGCTATGAAGATACAGCAGTGGCTGCGAATAAAACTCGGACAGAGCGCGAGCCGGTTTCAGCCAGTGTCATGTTTCGCTCGTAAGCGAAGAATGACTCTGCAACACAAGAGTGAGAACGCAGTTGAAACCAGTCATTCTATTGTATGACCTCGACAACACGCTCGTAGATGAGTGCGCAGCGCTGATCGGGAAAACAGGTTTGTATACGTCGATCAGCACGTATAACGAGGCGAACGCGACAGAAGCGATGCGCCAATATAATCGGCTCCTAGGATTGGGGACTAACAAGCTTGCCTGCATTATTACCGGCTGGAATAGCTATAAAAAGCCTCGCGATCAGTTTTTGTTTCGCCTGCGGAGCGAAGAGCGCCGCAGTCCGTTTCGTTACCCAACGCCGGTATTATTGATTACAGAAGATCATCGCCGAGACCTGCGGCAGATAGCGCTCGATCCAACGGATGGCGATGTAGCCGCCTATTTACACAGAGACTCATTTAGAGAGGTGCTCGAGGATACTCTTCATAAAGTGGTGTTTGGTGAGCGAGCGCATGAACTCAATTCGATTGCCTATGCAAAGTTACAGCGCGAAGAAGACGAGTAGATCTAGCCTCCTCAAGTTTCCTCCTACGCCCCTGCCTTAACAATTCTTGTCGTTGACCTCTTTCTGTTCACTGTAGCGGAAGCATTCCCCCACGTGGTCGTTAATAAATCCACCCGCTTGGAGAAAGGCATAACATATTGTGCTGCCGATGAACTTGAAACCACGTTTTTTAAGGTCTTTAGAGAGCGCATCGCTTAACTCAGTCTTTGCAGGAATGTCGCTCGCGCTGCGTCCGCCGCCATCTATGGGATGATTGTCGACGAATTGCCAGAAATAGGATTCTAGGCTTCCGAATTCTTTTTGTATGGCGAGTGCGGCATGCGCATTAGATCGGATAGAAAAGAGCTTGAGGCGATTACGGATAACTCCCTTATCTTCTAAAAGGTGCTCTAGAGTTTTGTCTTTGATACGAGAGACGGGCTCAATTTCGAAGTGTTTGAATACCTTTCGGTAGTAGGCGCGCTTTCGGAGAACCACAATCCAGCTCAGGCCAGCCTGCTGGCCCTCGAGGCAGAGTAATTCGAATAGATGTCGATCGTCGCGAACGGGAATTCCCCATTCGGTATCGTGATAGGCTACGTATTCAGGGTCGTCACCACACCAGAAGCAGCGTTTAGTCATTACTGACTCTCCTTGTCTCGTTCTCTATAACAGAGAATAGACTAGGGCCCCCGGTTCTCGCGAATTTTTAAGCGAAATAGCACTTATTCAGGCAGCGCGAGAGCAATGAGCTTAGCCGGGCTGCGGAAGTCACTGACCGCCATGACAATAAATTGACGGCCTTCGTGCATGTAGGTAATCGGGACGCCAGTAACGCTCGCCGGTAACGCTATCTCGGCAACCTTTGCACCGGTGGCTTTATCAACCGCATGCAATAATGGCGATCCACCTGGGCCCTCACCAAAAAATAGCAATGACTTGGTTAACACCATGCCCGAGCGCGTAGGTTTGCCTGTTGGAGGCAAATCAACCCCTTCAAGCAGCGGGTGATTCTTTATGTCATCAGGCGTATCGCCATTGACTATCTGCCAAGCGTGATCGCCAGAGACGAGATCGATCGCAGTAATGCGTCCGTAGGGCGGTTTTACCATCGGTAAACCATCGATTGTTGGCGTGCGCGCGCCACCTTGAATGTATTTGATCGACGAGGCCTCGGGCTCATTGACCAGCGATAAGACGCTGGTTACGGTTCGCGACGGTACATAAAGTAATCCAGTTTCGGGGTCATAGGCTGCGCCCTCCCAATTAGAACCGCCGGTCGAAGAAGGCAGGTGAAGCGTGCCTAGTGAGCCATCAGCGGGGTGCTGATAAAGCGAAGGAGGCGTGTAAAGCTCGCTAAAGCGGTATTGGGAGGCAATTTCTTTAGCCCTAGCGAGAATGTCTGGTGTCATGTCATTCAGGTCATCTTCTTGGAAGCCTTGACGATCGTAAGGCGCAGGCAGCACTGGGAAAGGCTGCGTGGCGAAGGCGACTTCATCGGGCGTATCTGACGCAGGGACCGGACGCTCTTCGACAGCGAAAATCGGTTTGCCTGTATCGGGGTCAAACATAAAGAGATGCGACTGTTTAAGTGTCTGAACAACGGCTTCTTTGCCATTGGGCAGGTCTATAACGAGAGGCGCCGCGGGCGTATCCCAATCCCAGATATCGTGATGCGTGCTCTGGAAATGCCATTTTTTTTCGCCCGTTTTGTAGTCAACGGCGACTGTTGAGCTGGCGTAGAGGTTGGAGCCTAGGCGGTCTGCGCCGTAGCGGTCTCCTGTTGCAGATTCGACAGGCAGGTAAACGACGCCGCGGGACTTGTCCGCCGACATCGACGTCCAGACGCCAGCATTGCCGGTGTATTCTGCAGAGCCATTGAACCAGGTTTCATAGCCGGGCTGGCCTTTTTCGGGGATGCTTTTAAATGTCCAGAGGAGGTCGCCCGTGCGCGCATCGAACCCTCGGATATCGCCTTTTACATTGCTCGCTGCAACAGGCCGCATACCCACGAGATGAGCGGCACCAGCTACGACAACATCCTCGACGACGAGGGGGGGGAACGAAATGCCGATATCCACATCATCGCGGCCTGGGCCGAGGCGCAGGCCGTCTTGCAGGTCGACGACGCCGTTTTTGCCGAAAGACTCTACAGGTTTACCCGTTGCGGCGTGCAGGGCGACGAGGGTATAGCCCGGCGTCATTGTGAAGATGACTCCTTCGCCATCATTGTCGTAATAGCTCAGTCCTTTTCCGGAGCCCTTTCTCGGGGCATCGTCGAAGCGCTTACCTTCTTCTGGGCGCCACATCCATAAAAGCTGGCCAGTCGCTGCGTCTAAAGCAATGATATTACGAGTGGCGCCTGCGGTTGCGAAAAGTCTGCCGTCGACCATTAGCGGCGTCGTTACACTGTAGGTTTCGGGTCTTGGCCCAAAAATGCCTGTGTCCACGCTCCAGGCAATCGCGAGATCAGCTGCATTAGTCGCATCTATCTGATCGAGAGGCGCGTAGCGATTGGCGCGCTCGTCGCCGTTGTAGTGAGTCCACGCTGTGCTGTCGGCGGCACTGGTCGCCGGTGCCGCCTCGCCGGGCTGTATAGAGAGCGCATTAATAGCTGCATGGCTAATCATGCCGCCATCGATTGCGATGTTGGCAGAGGCAAGGATGAACGCTGTCACGTCATAGTATTCATCGTCGCTTAGCGATCCCGGTGTTTCGGCAGGCATCGTCGCGCGAATTTGTGTAAATAGTTCTTCGCCGCTTTTGTTCACCCAACTGTTATTCAGCACGCCAACCCACTGCGACGGGACGTGACATCGTGAACACTCAGCCGAAAATAAGTCGCTGCCGCGTTCGACACTTGCTGTTTGTGCCGATGCTAAGGCTGAGAAGCTGCCCGCGAGCGAAAGTACGACGAGGTTGGTGACGAAAAACTGGCTAAATCTACTTTTCATAATGCGGTGGGTACCCATCAGGTGGTCAAAAGAGTCTGGCAGAAGCCGATGAATTGGCTTGCCTCGCAAAGGTCATACGATGCCTGACACGTTTTCGATGCCAATAGAGCTCAAAGACGAGAAGCCTCGGTAGGCAAAACGCATGGAATGGTGCCCAGTAAGAGCGAGGAATGGCTATCGATAACGGGCGCTAGTGTGCCCAAAAGGCTTGTTTTTAGCAATGCGCCGTCACAAACAGTTAAACTTTAAGCGGGGCGTGCAGTTGAGACTTAGAGCGGGTTAGGCGGAGGCCCGTCTTTGCGAAAGGATAAACTCAAGCCCCAGGAATTGGGGGCTTGAGGATGCAAGAGGCTCCGGTGGCTTACGACGCTTCTTGAAATTCGACGTGAATCTCGAGTTCGATGTCGTCACCAACGCCGAACGGAACGAGGTTGTCGAGGCCAAACACAGAACGCTGAAACTCAACTTTCGCCGAGAAGCCCAGTGTGTTTTTACGCGTCAGGAAATTTCTGCCACCGCCGTGGAAATCGATTTCGATCTGTACGGGTGCAGTTGTGCCTAACAGGGTAAGGTCACCTTCGAAGACAAAGTTGTTGTCGTTAGCTTCAAGTAGTGACGTGGTGCGAAATACAGCCTGAGGGAAGGCTTCGGTATTGAACCAGCTTGCGCCTCGAAGCTCTTCGGCGAATTCGGGGTTATTCACGTCTATTGACACCGTATCGACAATAACTTCTAACGATGAATTGCCAATATTTTCTGGATCGAAATCGAGCGCCGCATCGAAGTCATTGAAGCGTCCAATAAAACTCGAAAAGCCAAGGTGATTAATCTTAAACAGGAGTGTCGCGTGGTCTGGATCGAGCGTGTAATTACCCGAACCAAGCTCTTGAATGTCTGTCTCAAAATCGGGCGTGAGTATTCGATCGCATGAAGCGAGGAGACCCGCACAGGTGAGTAAAATCAGAATACGTTGCGCGGTCGAGCTAATTAAATTATTCACGGTATGTTATGCCTTTGTGCAATGACTCCTCTACCCAGTTGTTAACAGGTAGAGGAGGGAGAGTTTGGGGGAATGTCTGGTTATTACTGTCGAACCGCATAGACATCGACTTCGACAACCACTTCATTCGGTATTGCTGCAGTGCTTGCCCAGTAACCTTGACCAACGCCGTATTCGAGACGGTTGATGGTTACCTCGCTCGTTAGATGAAAGCGCACGCCACCGTCTTCCATTCCAACACTAAGGTTAAAAGGGAATGAGATAGGGTTGGTTTGATCGCGAATTGTGAGTGTCCCTTCCGACGTAAACGCGTCAATACCATCGATGCTGCACTTCTCTGCTTTAAATGTCGCTACTGGGAATTGATCAACGTCGAATAATTCTAGGTCGAGCAGATAGTCCATCGTTTCGGCATCGTCGATAACCATATCGATGATTGGAATGGTAACGTCAAACTTACATTCGGTTGGATTGAGTGGGTCGATATCGAAAGTCGCAGAAATATTTCTGAACTCGCCCTGATAAGGCGTTCCGGAATAGGTCCACTTAAAAATAGCTTTCGAATCGGCCTTGTCGATGACCCAATCGGCCGCCTGCGCACTCATGCCGGTGAGAAGAATGGCTGGTGCTAATACGGCGCGGGTAAAAAAGCTTTTCATGGTGCTGTGTACTCCTGGTTAAATCTTAAGTCATTAAATCTTATGTGGTCGGCGTTAAGGCAGCCGTTAGGGTAGTGCGTAAGCAACGATTTCTGCTGCAGTACCGCCGCCACTCACTACCATCACCAGGTATTGCTTGCCGTCATGCTCATAGGTCATGGGCACGCCAGTCTGTGCGTTGGGTAATTCGATTTCGGCGAGAATCTCACCCGTCATCTTGTCGTGGGCGCGCAGTGTTGGGCCCCCGCCAACGCCTTCACCCGCGAACAACAGCGTTTTAGTCAGCAGAATGCCAGACTTCGTTTCGATGCCCGTGCGTGGCAGGTCGACGCCTTCGAGCGCAGGGTTGTTGGCGATGCGTTCGGGGGTGTCTGCGTTTGCAATCATCCAGGCATGGTCGCCGGAGTTCATGTCGATCGCTGTGATGCGTCCATAGGGCGGCTTCACGATGGGCAAGCCGTTAACTCGTGGAACGCGAACGCCATAGGACTGGCTAAACGCGACGTCAGAACTCTCATCTTTCTCTACCGACAAAACAGAGAGTGTCGTGCGTGAGGGGATATAGAGCATACCCGTTTCAGGGTCTATCGCGCTGCCTTCCCAGTTGGCTCCACCGGTGGCCGAGGGCAGGCTCAGAGTGCCCTTGGTGCCGTCTGCTGCATCTTTAAGCGAAGGCGGCGAGTAAAGGCTCGGGCTGAGGCGGAAATCTGCCACAGCCAGCAACGCTTTCTCGCGCAGCTCAGGTGTAAAGTCGATCAGATCGTCTTCGGTAAAGCCCTGTCGGTCGAAACCTGCTGGTTTTGTCGGGAATGGCTGAGTAGGTGCATACCATTCGCCTGGCACGTCGCCCGCTGGTACGGGGAGCTCTTCGATCGGCCAGATAGGCTCGCCATTTTCGCGATCGAAGGTGTACACGTAAGATTGTTTAGTGACCTGCATAATCACTTTCTTGCCGTTGGGTAAATCGGCAAGTATCGGCGCTGATGGATTATCCCAGTCCCAGATGTCGTGGTGAATGATCTGGTAATGCCATTTGCGTTCGCCGGTGGCTATATCGAGAGCGACGAGGCTGTTCGCGAAGAGGTTGTTGCCAGGTCGATCTGCGCCGTAGCGGTCGCCAGTGGCGGACTCTACCGGCAAATAGACAAGTCCAAGCTCAGCATCACCCGACAGAGGCGCCCAAACGCCGGCATTGCCGCTGATTTCTGCGCCGTCATTCATCCATGTTTCGTAGCCGACATCGCCTCGCTGAGGAATGGTACGGAATGTCCAGAGGTGCTCACCCGTTATAGCCGAATAGCCTCTGACGTCGCCTTTCACGTTTTCTTTCGAAGGCGGGCGCATGCTCACGCGGTGAGCTGGCCCAACAACGACCACATCGTTCATAACGAGCGGCGGCATCGAAGAGCCTATATCAATATCGTCTCGACCCTCGGCAAGGCGGAGGCCATCGAACATATCAACACTGCCATTGTCACCGAAAGAAGGGTCAGGAATACCGGTTTTAGCGTCGAGCGAGACTAAGAAGAAGCCAGGGGTTACGACGATGATGCGCTTCTCGTCACCGTGTGTGTAATACGACAAGCCGCGTCCAGAACCTTTGCGAGGCGCTTTGTCAAAGCGTGCGCCTTCTTGCGGGCGCCAGAGCCAAAGCACTTGTCCGCTAGTTGCGTCGAGCGCGACAACATTACGTGTGGCGCCGACGGTGGCATAGAGCACGCCGTCTATTTCCAGCGGAGTCGATGTGCTGTTCGACTCGGGCGATGGCCCATAATTAGCCGTAGAGAAGCGCCAAGCGATTTCTAGTGAGTTCACATTGTCGGCGTTAATTTGGTCTAAGGGAGAATAGCGCTGCGACTCTTTATTGCCATGGTAGTCGGGCCAGTCGCCTGCGTAGATGTCGGTTCCCGACTGTGCTGCTGCGCTAGCACTGCCTACCAGTAGACCTGCGCTTACCATGAATGAAGTAATTAACCGCTTGCTGGTCATCATTGCTGACTCTCCCGTCTCTTAATTTTTGTCTTTCTCGGCGTGTAACCTGTGTGTACTGCCTTTACCTGCAACCTTGGTGCGCAGCAGCCCTCACTCATGGAACGAAGGCTGTCCGCGAGGCAGACTTAGCCTGCCGAGAATAAGCAATCTGAATTTCACACGCAAGCCCCTAATTGGTACGAATAGTGACGGCGAATCGCAACAATTGGCGACAGATCGCCCGCTAACCTAGCAATAATTGAAGGCTTGGTTATACTTCTGGCTCCCCGAAGGAGCAACGCTAATTACTACCCCGACACAGAACCCCCAAGACCATCCAGATCAACAGACGACCCTGGAGACGATTGAACCACGCGGAAGTGCATTCGCCGTGTTCTCCATCGCTCAATTTCGCTGGCTTTTCCTGGGCAACGCCACCTTTTTTCTCGCAATGAATGGGCAGATGCTAACGCGGACACTGCTCGCCTGGGATCTTACTGGCTCCGCGACCTCGCTTGCCTACATCAATCTTGTCGTCGCTATTCCTATGATTTTTGCTTCGATTGTCGGCGGGGCGATAACCGACCGAGTCGAGCGTCGACAGTTGGTTTTGATCGGTCAGTCGCTCATCGTGGCCAACGAGATTTTTATTCTCACGCTGATGCTAACTGGCTATTTAGAGTTCTGGCACTTGCTCTGCACCGCATTTGTCGCGGGCTGTGCGTTCCCGTTTATCATGCCTGCG
Organism: OM182 bacterium BACL3 MAG-120619-bin3; assembly: GCA_001438145.1. Taxonomy (GTDB): domain Bacteria; phylum Pseudomonadota; class Gammaproteobacteria; order Pseudomonadales; family Pseudohongiellaceae; genus UBA9145. The sequence goes on from LICD01000070.1 coordinate 9,875, forward strand.
CGTATGGCGATCACTGCCACAGTTGTTGGCCCCGACAAACTGCAAAGTGCAATGGCCTATGCCGGCAGTGTGATGAATTTGAGCCGAGTATTCGGTCCCGCGCTTATGGGCATCATCGTTGCGCAGTTTGATTACAAGGGCGCTTACATGCTGTCGATTGTGCTTTATTCGTCGGCAGTACTCTGCATGTTCGGCGTCGGGCGCAGTCGTTCGGGCAGGCAAGGCGATGTAAAAAAAGGGTTATTCGACGACATTGGCCA
>LICD01000071.1 GCA_001438145.1 OM182 bacterium BACL3 MAG-120619-bin3
GGGAACGTAGACAGCAGTTCACCGAACGACTCCGCTTGACGTTCACTCTCACCGCCGACAACTAGTTCAACGTCGAGTTCGCGTTGCCACTTAGACTGAAACTTGCGTATGACATCGCGGCGTATTTCATCGGGTGCAACCGCCGTTCTATCAATATCGCCGCGCACGGTAATTATGCGGCGTCCATCTTGGCGATTGATACTTGAATAGCTGTTACCCAACGTGAAGTCGGCGATGCTTAAGAATGGCACCTCGGCACCCGTCGGCGTTCTGATGAGCAGGTTTTCAAGATTCGCAAGCGACTGCCTTTCTTCTTCGGGATATCGAACCATCACGCGAATGTCATCTGAGCCGCGCTGGATTCTTTGTGACTCTGCACCGAAAAAGGCTTGCCGCACCTGCGTCGCAATATCGTTGAGCGTCAGGCCAAGCGTTTTTCCGCGCTCGAGAATCTGAATCTGGACCTCCTGTTTGCCCGCGCGGAACGAATCCGACACGTCAAACACACCAGGATAGCGATTGAGTTCGGCGCGCAACTCCGTCGCCGCCCTCTTCAGATTTTCTTCGTCACGACCCGCGAGTCGGTAATTGATAGCATCGCCAGCAGAAAAAGCATCCGATACAAACGTGAGCTCGAGTGCATCAGGAATGCTGCCGACTTTCTCACGCCATCGATCACGCACCTCGGCCGAACTAATTTCGCCACGGTCGAAGAAGGGAGACAGATACATGACAACCTCGGCCACCTCGCTGCTACCCGAACCGCCTCGACCCGGAGACGATGGTCCCCCTCGAGGTGCGCGGCCGCCGACAATAGTGAGCACACTGTCGACCACTCGCTCAGTGGATTCCGGCGCTTGGCCGCTCGCTTTTAGGCCAACCAGTTCGGCCTCGAGTTCGGCAGCCAATTCGATCGCCTTCTCCTCGATAGCATCAATAGCATTCTCGGTGATGTAACCCGGCACACCCACCGGCATGACCACCGTGCCCCAGACAGTGTCGCCCTCGATAGAAGGAAAAAACTGAAGTCCAACACGGCCGCTGAGCATCAGTGCGAAGGTCACCATTATGACGCCCGTGGCAGTGGCCCATGCGGCGTAACGATGTTTGAGTACTTTCTTGAGTGCACGCCTGTATCGGTACTCTGCGAAGTCTTCCATGCCCTGCGCAATACGCCCTTGAAAGGCTTGCCACGCGAGAACAAAGCGTGAGCCGTCGCCAAAATAACCTTCTGTTTTGCGGTGCGCAATGTGACCGGGGAGAATAAGCTGTGACTCGATAAGGCTCGCGATGAGACAGAAAACTACGACGCCACCGATTGTGTTGAAGAAGGCACCTAACTGCCCTCCAAGGAGCAAAATTGGCAGGAAGGCTGCGATAGTCGTCAGCACGCCGAAGATAACCGGCACCGATACCTCGATAGTACCCTCGATTGCGGCGTCCTCTTTTGAGAATCCCTTTACCTCGAATGCGTGGATGCGCTCGCCCACAACGATCGCGTCGTCGACGATAATACCTAACACCAAAATAAAGCCCATGACGGTCAGCGAACTTATCGTTAGGCCAACCGATGGGAATATAGACAGCGCGCCCGCGATAGCAATTGGGATGCCCGCAGCGACCCAGATGGCGAGTTTGAAGCGTAAAAATAGAGCGAGAATAACCAGAACGAGCATCAGACCGGTATACGCATTACCTGCAACCGTTGCGATGCGATCCTGTGTTGAAATAGCCGAATCAGAAATAATTTCGAGCCCCATTCCTTCGGGCAAGATGAAATCACTCGACGCCATCCAGCGCTTAACTTGAGCTGCGGATTTAACGATATCTTCGTTGCCTACCTTCAAAACATCGATAATTGCGGCATTAACACCGTTGAGTCGCGCATCGAGATAGCCTTCTTCGAAGCCGTCTTTTACGGTGGCGATCTGCCCCAGACGCAGCTGTGTGCCATCGGGATAGGATTGCACAACAATGTTTTCGTACTCATCGCCGTCATAGACCTGCCCCTTGGTGCGTAGCAATATTTCCCCTGAAGCGGTTTTAATCGTACCGCCAGGCAAATCGAGAGAAGCCCGATCGATTGCAGTGGAGATCTGCCCAAGGGTTAGTCCATATTGACGCAGAGTCGTTTCAGAGACCTCAACCGAAATCTCGAATGGTCGCAGGTAAGCATATTGACAGTCGAGATGCCATCTAAATCAAGAATATCATTACGAATTTGTTCGGCAACGAGCTTAAGACCAGCATCGTCTGTGTTCGAAGAAAGGGCGAGCGTCATTACGTTACCACTCGCGCTAAACGCGCGAATGATCGGCTGCTCCGCCTCGATAGGGAATGTGCTCACCGCATCAATCTTGCCCTTTACGTCATTAAGGACACGATTGAGATCTGCGCCACTCGTGAGCTCGATAGTGGCATCACAGCCGCCTTCGCGCGCGGTACTAGTCAAACGGTCGATGTCTTCTGCGCCCTCGAGTGCTTCCTCTATCCGCAGGCAAATCGCCGACTCGGCTTCGTCGGGTGTAGCGCCTAAATACGCAACGCTTACCTGAACTATGCCGAAGTCGACATCGGGGAACTCTTCTTGATTGAGATTTAAATAGGAGATGAAGCCTCCAGCTAGGAAGATCATCATCAACAAATTAGTGGCTACGGGGTTTTTAACAAACCAAGTAATGGGAGTTCGCACTGACATTCTCCACGCGCCCTCAGGCGCCTATGCTGCTAGCGTAATTGGGTAGTAAAAATTGGGCACACTGCTTAAATTATCTCGAGGACGGGCCTCACGGACATGCCATCTACAACAGCTTGGATCGGTGATGTACAGATTTTTTCGCCAGGCATAAGGCCGCCGCTGATCAGCACGCGGTCTTGTTCTAGCCGAAATATTTCGACGTCGCGGTAATACATTTTGCTCTCGGCATCCACCACAAGCACCTGCGAATTATTGCGAATAACCGAACGCGGCAGCGAGACGATATTTTCTATTAGCTTGCCTGCGATGCGCGCTTCGACAAATAGGCCTATAGGTAGAGGGATAGACTTACCTGCGACATCTGCAGAAGGTTGTTCGATACGAATGATTGATTGCACCGTATTGCTATTGGGATCGATGGTCGCCTCAGTGCGCAAGAGTTTGCCCATCCAAGTGTATTCTTTGCCACCGTAGCTTCCGACTAACTCTACCTCTGGCGCTTGGGCTGACTCGAACTCACCGCGAAAGCCGGTAGGCACATCGAGATAGCCAAGCTGCCTGATCGCTAATGGAACGCGCACATCGACACTGTCGGCATCAAATAGCACCGCGACACTCTGGGCACGATTGACGAACTGACCAAGCTCGACATCACGCGACGCAACAACCGCATTAAAAGGGGCGCGTAATATCGACCGTTCTGCATCAAGTTCGGACTGCTTTAAATTGGCCTCGGCATCGGCGAATCGAGCCTCGTTAACCGTGGCGGCACGTTGTGCATTCTGAAGCTCTGCCTCGCTTACCAAATTTTTCGCCGCCAACTCGGTGATGCGAGCGAGATCTGCCGCTGCAAATTCTGCCTCTGCAGACGCCTGATCGAAGCTAGCGCGACTGCGCGTCACTGCCGTTTCAAAATCAGTCAGCTCTAATCTTACCAACGGCTCGCCGGCCATGACGTAAGCGCCCGCCTCTAGCGAAGGTGACACCCAGGCAACCGGGCCTTGAACATTAGACGAGACGCTCGCCTGACGCGCCGCTTGTGCCTTGCCCTGCGATTCGATGAATAGCTGCACCGACTCTGTCTGAACCTCAGCGACGCGGACGCTGATTGGAATGATTTCTGGCGCCGATTCGGAGACCCGCGTGGGATTACGAATCAATACTACTGCGACTATAATGCTTCCTAAAAGTATGCCAATCGGCATCAGTACTCGTTTCATGTCTAACTCCTAGACTTCTTAATCCTTTGCCGGCGGCGTTCGGTAGAACGCTGCTAGCGTGACATTGTCAATTCGGTTATGCGCTTGCAAGAGCTTGGGCGACTAACGCGCGCATGCTCAAAAAATGGGTATCGAGTGCCGCAGCAACCCCCTCACCATCGCCATTCTCGACACCTAAGCGCATCCCCGAGACCAGTGCTTGTAACGACTCCGGTTTGAGGCTTGGACGCGGATGTAATAACAGCATTCTTTCAACAAACTGAGCCTGCAAATCGTTACTAATAAGCCGTACCACCAAATTGTCCGCGATTCGATCCAGGGTCAGTAAAAACGCACGCATCTTTGGCTGCAGTGATTCAACGCTGCCGAGGTCATCGGCCATCGCATCCAATTGCGCAAGCAGATCCGTTCGCTGCATTTCTGTGATTCGAGGAATCGCTCGGGTCGCTGTAAAGCGCGCCAAGGCCGAAAACGTATCGAGAAACTGATCAACCAGCCCAGCGTCGGGTACCGAGCCCAGACCAAGGAGCGGCCCTAAGACAGCAATACTTGCGTCGTTGACTTCTTTTATGCGCGCGCCCCCGGGCTGAATATCAATCAACCTAAGCTGTTCGATCTGCGACAGCGCTTCGCGCACAGCGCCGCGGCTAGCGCCGAATCGGGCGGCAAGATCCCTTTCGGACGGCAAGCGTTCACCCGGCCGAAACTGGCCGCGAAGGATTTCATCGCGCAGAACGCCCGCGATTTCATGGCTGCGGGTCATCGTGGGCGGAATTGTTATGGGGGTTATTGAATTCATAGGGCTCATTACGCATAGCGGTCAAGCTTTGGACCACTTTGGTCTTACCAATACGGACTGTCCAATGTGGCCACACCAATCTGGACACTCCAATCTGGACACTCCAATCTGGCGCGACCAGAACGAGCCCTCTGAGTCGGCCCGTTCGGCTCGGCTCGGCTGCAGCAATTGGACAGCCCGTATTGGTCAGTCCATATTGGTCTTACCAATTTGCCGCGTACTATAACGCAAAATTTCGATGACTCAAGGAGTACTACGGAGTAACAGGGCAAATTTGCCGCGGAGTAACAAACTATGACAATTGAGCGCGGATAAACGCAGAGAATGAAGAAGAATAAGACTTTGAAGGAAACTTAGATCAATCGACAGACTCGAGAAATTGCTATACTGCCTTCCCCATTAACAGTAAGTGACGCCTGCCAGCAGCCAAAGGCTCTCGCCGCGTCCAAAAGAGAAAACAATGATTCTGATCAGCTCATTACTAGCAAGGACTGCTCCTAGCCGCCTCTTAGCAACCGCCGCACTGCTGCTCGGGCTAAGCTTTTTAGCAAGCTGCGCAAGCACCCCATCACAAGTGGTTTGGCTCGATGTGCGCACAGACGCCGAATATGCTGAAGACCATATTGCAGGATCGGCACATATTCCCCATGAGGAGATTGCCCTACGGATCGCCGATCTGGGTTTGGATAAAGACACTGAGATTAGGGTCTATTGCCGGAGCGGCAGGCGCGCAGGCATTGCCCTCGCGGCGCTCGAGGAGATGGGTTACACCAACGCCACGAATGTCGGCGGCATCGGCGACGCTCGCGAGCTAGAAGACTAGCCCACCAGCGACGCAAGGATACGGCGCTCGCCCTCGAAAGGGCGGCGTCCGTGCATTACCAAAAAGTTATCGACAAGTGCAACATCACCCGATTGCCACGGCGTGTCGAAACTCAGTTCGTCGGCGAGCGCAATAGCCACCGCCATGTCGGCCGCATCAATGGCACTACTATCCCCAAAGCAGATCGATTTTTCTGCACTATTGCGCGCGTCTTTCCAGCCCCTAAACGCTGCGATCAGCTGGTTGAAAAATACTTTGCGGCCATCGTCTAGCGTGCGCACGGCAGGCAAGCTCGGCGTGGTTACCCGAAGACTCTGATCATCCTGCCACTGCCAGCTGTAACCAAGCCCCGTGAGTTTTTCTTCGGCTGCCGCTTTATCTGCAACCGACAAAGTACTACGCCAACTTCGCCCCTGCCCCGAGGCGAGGTCGTCTTCGAGGGGCATTGTATTGGAATAGCGGACGCCTAATTGCTCACAGGCTGCGACAAAACCGGGGCGCACTTTGGTTAGCTCAGCAAGCAGAACATCGGAGCGGCAAAGCGGCGTCGCCCCACCGGTCATCTGCGCATGTTCACAGAAGAAAAACAGTTTCGATGGATACACCGGCGTCTGCGCCATCTCATGATGCAGGAAAATACTGACCGACGGCGGCGCTTCGTTCGCAGTAAACACGCGCTCGGTGCGATTGCGGCGCACCGCGTTCGACAGCGATTCGGCATAGGTAAAATTAGGCAACTCGAACGCGCCGATAAAATCATCAAATTCAAAATCGGTTTCGATTCCGAAACCGCGAAACAACAAGGCACCGTGCTGCGCAAGTGCTAGAGCGAGTGACTCGCGATTATCACTCACCCAGCGTTTTGCTGATGCGACATTGCCCGACTTAGTCCTCGCAGAATTATTCTCATCAATGGGTGTCGCAGTCGACGCTGCGAGTGGCGTGTAAATGAGCGGAAATACCCCGCCTGCGTCGTCGTAATGCTGCTGTCCATCGAGTGTGATCTGCTGCACTTGCATCGTGTTATTCCTGTTGCCATTTTCTCTGATGATCTTTTAAATTTTGTTGGGACTGGCCGGCGTAGAACGCCTTCGTCACCCAGTCGTGGCGAGCGTGACTCAAATACGCATCGCATGAATCAATCATAGATTGCATGAAAAGTACCGAACGCCGCCTCACAGAAGACGCCCGGATCGTTAAACCGGCGATTCTGGTTGAGGTCGCTTATAGCGCGCATCTCCTCTTCGTTTAACGCAAAACCTGCGAGCGCAAGATTCTCTCTCAATCGCTCAGGCTTACTTGTTTTTGGAATCACCGCCGTGCCGCGCTGAATACCCCAGCGAAGCACTACCTGCGCCGGCGTCGCTCCCGTGCGCTCGGCTGCAGCTAAAACGACCGGCTGAGTGAGGACACTTTCTGCGGGCGTCGCCATATCGAGGGACACATACGATAGCGCGCCAAGCGGCGAGAAGGCAGTCACGGCGATGCCGTAGTCATTGGCCGTGCGCAGCAGTGCCTCCTGCGTCAGATACGGATGCGATTCGATCTGGAGCATGGCAGGTTTAATGCGCGCATAGCTCATCAGGTCGTGGAGCAGCGCCGTTGAGTAATTGCACACCCCTATCTGTCTTACAAGCCCACTCTCGACTAATCCCTCCATCGCCGCCCATGTGCTGCTCAATGGCACAGCATCGCGCTGCATTCCTGCGCTAGCCGAACCGATTTGCGCAGCAGGATCGAAAACCCACTCAGGAGGATAGCGATCGTCGAAATCGACATAGTTGAGGGCAATGGGAAAATGAATGAGATAGAGATCGATATACTCGAGTCCCAAGTCTGTTAGAGAACGCCTACACGCCGCCTCCACGTGCTCGGGCCGATGAAACGTATTCCACAGTTTCGAGGTCACCCAAAGCTCTTCGCGCGAACAGAGGCCCGCGGCAATCGCTCGTGTTATCCCCTCACCCACCTCACGCTCATTGCCATAATCGGCTGCGCTGTCGAGATGGCGGTAGCCCGCGTCGATCGCTGCATACACAGCGTCGGCGGTAGCATCGCGCTCGATTTTCCACAGCCCCAGCCCCACTGCAGGCATGACTTTGCCATCGACGGCTAGGGTAACGGTTTCACTTATGCTCATTAATTCTCTCACTTTTCGCTAAAAATAAATTCGTTCGTCTGACGTGCGAGCGCTAGTCGCTTACTGTGCTCACGCCAAGCGCCTCAGCAAGGCCGTTGGCCGCAATAAATCCAGTCAGATCGACTGCATCACCGGTTTTACTCGACTCCTGCGCCGCGCTCGCAACAAGCATCGACCACAGCCCTTGCTCCGGCGTTGCGGCGTTACCTCCTAACCCTTCGAGGCGATCGAGGAACGCGGCATGTTCAAAATAAGTTGCCCCATGGTGGCCGCTCTTCTCGATAACCGACGCATAGCCAAGGGCAACCTCGCGCGAGGCGCCGTGCTCACCTAATTCTAGCGAAAGGCTCGTTTTCGCCTCCTGCGCGTGATGCATATCGAACCGCTCTGAGGCGATTAAGCGCCCCTTAGTGCCGACTACACAAAGTTCTTCGGTAAAATCGGGGCTACACATATTAAGTGTAAAGTTGGCCCGACAGCCGTTGTCATAGTCGATGACGACAAACGCATTGTCATCGATGTCGCTTTTGCGCCCGTCTCGCGTCAGGGCGTCAAACACACCCGACTGTCCCGCACTCGCATACACGCGCGCCGGCCGTGCCCCGGCAAATAAATTAATTAGATCGAAATAGTGACAGCACTTTTCGACCAGCGTGCCGCCGCTCTGGTCATTAAATTTATTCCATTGTCCCACTTTATCGAGAAACGGCGGGCGATATTCGCTCATGCTAATCATTCTAATCTCGCCCACGCTCTTGCGCGTCAACGCTTCGTGAAGTGACTCGACATATTGCGCCTTGTAGCGATACTGCAACCCAATCTGCACAAAGCTTGCATAGCTCCGCGCGAGCGCAACAGTTGCAGCGGCATCGCTTAATGTCGTAGCCATGGGTTTCTCAAGAAAAATAGGTTTGCCCGACGCCATCGCCACCTGCAACACGTCGAAATGCGTGTAATTGGGTGTGCAAATCATCAGCGCATCGATTGCGGGGTCGTTGCAGACACTGTCCAAGCTAGGGTAAACAATTGGCACAGGGTGCCGCTGCCCTTCTGGTAGACCTGTCTCTAACGCCGCAAAATTGGCCAGCGCCACGTCGATGCTGCGCTGCTCGCTATCGAAAATACCGTGCACAGCAGCGCGTCCTAAGAGTCGTGCTACGCGCATATGTTCCTGACCAATCGTCCCAGTACCAATAATCGCGAGACGATGCGTTGGCGGTGTCACTGCGTAGAGGTATTTATCTTTCTCTGGGATATGCTGCTGCCCCGCTGCGTTTTCAAAGAAGCGCAGCCTAGGTTTGGTCTTGTCGTTACTCATAAAATTCCTTCGAGGGTTTTTAAGCAAAGCGAAGACTGCGCCACCAAATCGCCGCGTTCATCACTAACAATAACCCTAAAATCGGGCCGTACAGTGTGCTGCCTCCCCCCACAAGCCCAAGCGGCGAGAAAGTAAGATAAAGCGCCACGACACAGGAGAATAGCGTCACTGCGCAGGGCACAGCCAACGCCCAAGGGCTCATGTCGACACGACTCACTGTCGTATAAGTCCACAATTCTGCCCGGGGACGCCAATACCCAACCGCGAGCATGATACCGATTTCGATGAAAAACAGAATAGCGTAGAGATGCAAAAAATGAATCGCTACCTGCTCTTTAAACACAAACTGCAAAAGGCCGTAGGCGACGAGGTGAAAGCCAATAACGAGTTTAGGGCCGAGCGCCGGCACATGACGAGTAAAGAGTCCTACTATGACGATCGCGATTATCGGAATATTGTAAAATCCGGTAAAAATGCGAATGATCTGCCAGAGGCCATCAGGAGCGAACTGCAGCAGCGGCGCCACCACAAACGAAAAGAGCGCAATGGCGACGCTCGCCCACTTCGCGACTCGCACGACTTGTGCATCCCCAACTCTCTCGCCGTTATTCAGCCTCTCTTTAAACGGCACATACACATCGAGACAGAAAAGCGTCGCCGCGCTATTGAGCAGCGAGTTAAACGAACTAAACACAGCGCCCAACAACACCGCCAAGAAAAAGCCGCTCGCATAAACGGGCAGCACGTCGCGAATCAGGGCAGGATAGGCGAGGTCTATCGATGCGAGTTCGGGCCCATAGAGGTGGTAGGCAATAACGCCAGGCAGCATCATCAGAAACGGGACAAGCACCTTGAAGAATCCCGAAAAAAGCACGCCCTTCTGGCCCTCGGCTAAACTGCTTGCGCCGAGTGTTCGCTGAATCACATATTGATTAGTGCACCAGTAGAAAAGGTTGGCGAAAATCATACCGGTAAAGAGCGTCGCAAAGGGCGTCGGGTCACTCGACGACCCGATGGCATTAAGTTTGTGAGTATCGGTTGTCGTCACCACCGTAAGGCCCGCCAAGACACTGCCGTCGCCCAGCGCTGCGAGGCCGAGCAGAGGGACTGCAATGCCAACGACAAGCAGTCCAA
>LICD01000072.1 GCA_001438145.1 OM182 bacterium BACL3 MAG-120619-bin3
CACGATGACGCTAACCGCGCATTGATGGGCTCGAACATGCAACGCCAAGCTGTTCCGACACTAAAGACAGAAAAGCCTTTAGTCGGAACCGGCATGGAGCGTAATGTCGCCGCCGATTCGGGTGTGTGTGAGGTTGCCTTCCGTGGTGGTGTTATCGAAAGCGTCGACGGCGCACGCATCATCGTTCGCGTTAATGACGAAGAGACGGATGCGGGTGAGGCGGGTGTAGATATTTACAACCTAACCAAATACACGCGCTCTAATCAGAATACGTGTATCAGCCAGAAGCCTCTCGTGAAAGAGGGTGACATCGTGACACGAGGCGATATTCTCGCCGATGGTCCTTCGATAGACATGGGTGAGCTCGCGCTTGGTCAAAACATGCGCATAGCGTTTATGCCTTGGAATGGCTATAACTTCGAGGATTCGATCCTAATTTCTGAACGAGTAGTCAAGGAAGATCGTTTCACGACTATTCACATCCAAGAGCTTACGTGTGTCGCTCGCGATACGAAACTTGGTTCTGAAGAAATTACGGCTGATATTCCGAATGTCGGCGAAGGCGCACTAAGCAAACTCGACGAGTCGGGTATCGTATACATTGGTGCTGAGGTTAGCGCGGGTGACATTCTCGTCGGTAAGGTGACGCCTAAAGGCGAGACTCAGCTGACGCCAGAAGAGAAGCTCCTGCGTGCGATCTTTGGCGAGAAAGCCTCTGACGTTAAAGATACGTCGCAGCGCGTTCCAACCAGTGTGACCGGTACTGTAATCGACGTGCAAGTGTTTACGCGTGATGGCCTTGAGAAAGACAAGCGTGCAATCGAAATCGAAGAGTCGCAGCTCAAAAAAGTGCGAAAAGACATCGAAGACGAGTTCCGCATTGTCCAAGGCGCGACCTACGAGCGCTTAGAGAAAGCATTACTCAATAAAGTCGTTGCCGGCGGACCTAAGCTTAAGAAGGGTCAGAAAGTCACTGCTGCGTATTTGGCCGAACTTCCACGCGAGGACTGGTTCAAGCTCCGTCTGTCTGATGACGCAGTTAATAAGCAGCTAGAGCGTGCAGAAGAGCAGCTCAAAGAGCGTCGCGCCGAATTAGACGCGCGCTATGAAGACAAGCGCGGCAAGTTAACCCAAGGCGACGATCTCGCCCCAGGCGTGCTTAAGATCGTAAAGGTCTATCTTGCTATCAAACGTCGCATTCAGCCGGGTGACAAAATGGCAGGACGCCATGGTAACAAAGGTGTTATCTCGGTGATCATGCCTGTCGAAGATATGCCATACGATGAAAAAGGTGAGCCGGTCGATATCGTGCTCAATCCTCTTGGCGTACCGTCGCGTATGAACGTGGGTCAGATTCTTGAGACTCACCTCGGTGCGGCTGCTAAGGGCCTTGGTAATCGAATTGGTGAGATGCTCGACTCGCAGAAAAAAGCAGCTGACGTGCGTAAGCTGTTGACCGAGGTTTACAACAAAATCGGCGACAAGCAAGAAGATCTGAAGAGCTTTAGCGATGATGAAATTCTCGAGCTCGCACACAATCTTCGTGCAGGCGTGCCTATGGCAACACCTGTGTTCGATGGTGCCGCAGAGACTGAAATCAAAGGCATGCTCGAACTAGCAGGCATCGATGAAAGCGGACAGGTAAGCCTGCACGATGGTCGTACCGGCGAAGAGTTTGATCGCAAAGTCACAGTCGGCATCATGTATATGCTCAAGCTTAACCACTTGGTCGATGACAAGATGCACGCGCGATCGACAGGTAGCTACAGCCTCGTGACTCAGCAACCGCTTGGCGGTAAGGCTCAGTTCGGCGGCCAGCGCTTCGGAGAGATGGAAGTATGGGCTCTCGAAGCTTATGGCGCTGCATACACTCTGCAAGAGATGCTCACTGTGAAGTCAGACGACGTCGCGGGCCGGACGAAGATGTATAAGAACATCGTCGACGGAGACCATCGCATGGAGCCTGGTATGCCTGAGTCGTTTAACGTTCTCTTGAAAGAGATTCGATCTCTTGCAATCGACATGGAGTTGGATGTCAGCAAATAAGCTGGCATTCACGTCGGTTCGCCAAGCGAGCTAAAACGCAAGAATTAGTGAATATTAAAGCCGTGGCGCGTTACCCGCGTCAGGTGGAGGATCTAGAATGAAAGACCTACTAGGGTTGTTAAAGTCTCAGTCACCATCCGATGAATTTGACTCCATTCGCATCGGTCTTGCCTCTCCGGAGATGATCAGAGCGTGGTCGTTCGGCGAAGTGAAAAAGCCTGAAACTATAAACTATAGGACATTCAAGCCTGAGCGCGATGGGTTGTTCTGCGCCAAAATTTTCGGCCCAACCAAAGACTACGAGTGTCTCTGTGGCAAATACAAGCGACTTAAGCATCGCGGCGTAATCTGTGAAAAATGTGGCGTAGAGGTAGCGCTGTCTAAAGTTCGTCGCGACCGTATGGGTCATATCGAACTGGCGAGCCCGGTTGCACACATTTGGTTCCTCAAGTCATTGCCCTCGCGTATTGGCCTGCTTCTCGATATGACGCTTCGCGACATCGAGCGAATTCTTTACTTCGAGTCTTTTGTTGTGACCGATCCTGGTATGACAAACCTCGAGAAAGGACAGATGCTAAACGACGAGCAGTATTTCGAGGCGATGGAAGAATTCAGCGATGAGTTTGACGCCAAAATGGGCGCCGAGGCTATTCAAGCGCTGATGAAGGATCTCGAAGTCGACGCTGAAGTTGCGCGTCTGCGCGAAGAGATTCCTACGACTAATTCTGAGACCAAGCTCAAGAAACTCTCGAAGCGATTGAAACTTCTCGAGGCGTTTGCCGAGTCAGGTAACAAGCCCGAGTGGATGGTAATGAACGTGCTGCCGGTTCTGCCGCCAGATTTGCGTCCACTTGTGCCACTCGATGGCGGCCGTTTTGCCACATCTGACCTAAACGACTTGTATCGTCGAGTAATCAACCGTAACAATCGACTCAAGCGACTGCTCGATCTTAATGCGCCTGATATTATCGTGCGTAATGAGAAGCGCATGTTGCAAGAAGCGGTCGATGCGCTTCTCGATAATGGCCGTCGTGGCCGTGCGATTACCGGTTCGAACAAGCGTCCCCTTAAGTCGCTCGCCGACATGATTAAAGGCAAGCAGGGTCGCTTCCGTCAGAACTTGCTCGGTAAGCGCGTAGACTACTCTGGCCGTTCTGTGATCGTGGTTGGCCCTACGCTGCGTTTGCACCAGTGTGGACTGCCTAAGAAAATGGCATTGGAACTCTTTAAGCCGTTTATTTTTGGCAAGCTCGAGCGTCGTGGTCTTGCGACAACAATTAAAGCTGCTAAGAAAATGGTTGAGCGTGAAACAGCTGAGGTGTGGGATATTCTCGCCGACGTGATTCGCGAGCATCCGGTGCTTCTCAACCGCGCGCCGACCCTTCACCGTCTTGGTATTCAGGCTTTTGAGCCGGTGCTAATCGAAGGCAAAGCGATTCAGCTGCATCCGCTTGTTTGTGCCGCCTACAACGCTGACTTTGATGGCGACCAAATGGCCGTTCACGTCCCGCTTACGCTCGAAGCACAGCTCGAAGCGCGCACGCTAATGATGTCTACAAATAACATCTTGGCGCCAGCGAACGGCGAGCCAATTATTGTGCCTTCGCAAGACGTGGTGTTGGGCCTCTACTACATGACTCGCTCACGCGTAAACGCGAAAGGCGAAGGTATGACTTTCGCCGATGCGAAGGAAGTGCAACGCGCTTACGATTCAGGCAACGCACACCTGCAAGCTCGGATCAAAGCGCGTATCACTGACTACGAAAAGAACGAAGAGGGTGAATTAGTTGCTACCACCGCGATCGTCGACACAACCGTCGGCCGCGTGCTGCTTTCTAATATTGTGCCTAAGGGACTGCCGTTCTCGATGGTTAACCAGAAGATGGCTAAGAAGCAGATCTCTGGAATTTTGAACGCGTGTTATCGTAACGTTGGCTTGAAAGAGACAGTAATTTTCGCCGACCAACTTATGTACACAGGCTACAAATATTCGACTCGCTCGGGTTCGTCTATCGGTGTTAACGACTTCGTTATACCAGATGAGAAAGCGGCGATTATCGGCCAAGCAAATAACGAAGTCGAAGAGATCGAAAACCAGTTCGCTTCAGGTCTTGTTACGCAAGGCGAGAAATACAATAAAGTTATCGACATCTGGTCTCGTGCAAACGACGTCGTCGCCAAGGCTATGATGGAAGGTCTCTCTACAGAGGCGGTCATTAACAAGGCAGGAGAGGAGGAGCAGCAAGAGTCGTTTAACTCGGTTTATATCTATGCCGACTCAGGCGCTCGTGGCTCCCCCGCTCAGATTCGCCAACTTGCCGGTATGCGTGGCCTCATGGCGCGTCCAGACGGCTCGATCATTGAGACGCCGATTACAGCGAACTTCCGCGAAGGACTTAGCGTGTCGCAGTACTTTACCTCGACACACGGTGCGCGTAAGGGTCTAGCCGACACCGCATTGAAGACAGCTAACTCTGGTTACCTGACACGTCGCCTGGTTGATATTTCGCAGGATCTCGTGGTCACAGAAGTAGACTGCGGTACCGAAGAAGGTCTCACCATGGCGCCAATCATCGAAGGCGGTGACATCATCGCGCCACTCGGTGATCGTGTGCTCGGTCGAACGCTTGCTGCAGATGTAATAAACGAAGAGACAGGTGAGGTTATCGCAGAGAGTGGCACACTCATTAGCGAGCGTATGGTTGATATTCTCGATGCCGGTGGTGTTGATAAGGTCTACGTCCGCTCGCCAATTACCTGTGCAACTCGCTTCGGTATTTGCTCAACTTGTTACGGGCGTGACCTTGCGCGCGGCCATCAGGTTAACGTCGGTGAAGCTATCGGAGTCATCGCGGCACAGTCTATCGGCGAGCCGGGCACGCAGCTCACAATGCGTACATTCCACATCGGTGGGGCGGCATCACGCGCGACGGCTAACGACAGCGTTCAGGTGAAGAACACCGGTACTGTGCATCTGCACAACATGAAGACGGTGGAAAACATCAAAGGCGAGCTTGTCGTAGTGTCGCGATCCGGTGAATTGATTGTCGATGACACACAGGGCCGCGAGCGCGAGCGTTATAAGCTCCCCTACGGCGCGCTGATTACTATTGGTAAGAACACGGCGGTCGAAGCCGGACAGATTGTCGCCACATGGGATCCGCACACGCATCCAATCGTCTCAGAAGTAGCTGGTATGGTTGCCTTTAGCGCGATGGAAGAGGGCATCACTGTTCGCGAGCAGACAGACGAAATTACCGGTCTTACCAGTATTTCGATCATCGATCCTAACGAGAGATCTTCTTCAGCGAAGGAACTGCGACCTGCGGTTACTGTAGTCGACAAGAAGGGTAAAGAAATTTACCTGCCTGGTACTACGCACCCGGCTCACTATTTCTTGCCAGCGGGTTCTATCGTGTCGCTTAAAGACAGCGCCGCGCTCAACATCGGTGACGTTGTTGCGAGAATTCCGCAGGAAGGCTCGAAAACTCGCGACATCACGGGTGGTCTGCCGCGCGTTGCTGACTTATTCGAGGCGCGTAAGCCAAAAGAGCCTGCGATCCTCGCTGAAATATCTGGCACGGTTAGCTATGGTAAAGAGACCAAGGGTAAGCGTCGCCTTGTGATCACGCCGAAAGATGGCATTAACCCAATCGATGGCAGCGATCATTATGAGGTGCTCATTCCTAAGTGGCGCACCATGACTGTGTTCGAGGGCGAATACATCGAGAAGGGTGAAGTTGTGTCCGAAGGACCACCAGCACCTCACGATGTTCTCCGCCTTAAGGGTGTAGAAGCACTGGCTCAGTATATCGTTAACGAAGTTCAGGACGTCTACCGCTTGCAGGGTGTACGCATTAACGACAAGCACATCGAAGTGATCGTGCGTCAGATGCTACGTAAGGTTGAAGTGTCGAATCCTGGAGAGTCACATCTCATCAAGGGCGAGCAGCTTACTTTCACCCAGGTGCTCGAGGTTAACGACAATCTGCGTGAAGAAGGCAAGTCCGAAGCTCGATTCGAACGCATGCTGCTCGGTATTACTAAGGCATCGTTGGCGACTGAGTCGTTCATCTCGGCGGCATCATTCCAAGAGACAACGCGTGTGCTTACCGAAGCTGCTGTTACTGGAAAGCGCGACTTCCTCCGCGGTCTCAAAGAGAACGTGGTCGTGGGCCGCTTAATTCCTGCGGGTACTGGACTTGCTTATCACGCTGCACGCAAGAAGGCTTACGCCGACAATGCCGCGTCTGATTCGGTCAGCGCAAGTGACGTTGAAGCGGCACTGAGTGAAGCGCTCAAAGAAGAGATGCAAAACGCCAGCGCTGATGCCTAGTCGTTTTGCCTGCGAGCGAGCTTTAGACCTCGTTCGCGAGTAACGGTTGACTCAGAGGGGTGTGGTCTTTAGAATCCGCACTCCTTTCAGCCGGCTGTCGTTAAGCTGGCTGTCGTGCGCCTCGGCAAAACTCTCTAAAAGAGAGCAACCCGAACCACGCGAGCTCGTCGATCGCTAAGTGATGATCTGACGATTATTTATTAATATTCAACTAGTTAGCTATTCTAGCAAGCTAGTACAAGAGGTTTGACCAGGCAATGGCAACAATTAATCAGTTAGTACGTAAGGGTCGCAAAAGCAAAGTATCAAAGAGTGACGTTCCTGCTCTCCAGGGCTCACCCCAGAAGCGCGGCGTATGTACTCGCGTATACACAACGACTCCTAAGAAGCCAAACTCGGCGCTACGTAAGGTTTGTCGTGTACGTCTGGTTAACGGTTACGAAGTTTCCTCTTATATCGGTGGTGAAGGCCATAACCTGCAGGAGCACTCGGTGGTACTCATCCGCGGTGGTCGTGTAAAAGACCTTCCGGGTGTGCGCTATCACACCGTTCGCGGCAGCCTAGATACTTCGGGTGTTGCTGATCGTCGTCAAGGTCGTTCTAAATACGGCGCGAAGCGACCTAAGTAAGTATTCCAAAACCTGCAAGGTGCTCTCCTAGAAGTGAGCGTGGCGCTAGCGACTTGTCGACAGCGCCTTTGTTGCAGGAAGAATTTTGAGCTAGGGCGGTAACATCAGCCCAGCCTCGCGATGCGGGGTAGATCAAATACAAGCGCAAGGATGTGCGACTCGTCATAGCTCTGACGAGAGAGAGTAAGGCCAGGTACCTGCGAGCATTGCGCGCGGCTAATCCTGGATTTCCCTGAATAAACACTGAGGTCAATAAAATGCCAAGAAGAAGAGTTGTCGCAAAACGCGAAATACTGCCAGATCCTAAGTTCGGAAACATCATCCTCGCTAAATTCATGAACCACGTGATGGTCGACGGCAAGAAGTCTGTAGCCGAGAAGATCGTTTACGGTGCGCTCGATGTTGTTGCTTCAAAAACCAATGCAGACCCACTCGAAGTCTTCGAAAAGGCTCTCGAGGCGATCGCGCCAATGGTTGAAGTTAAGTCGCGCCGCGTCGGTGGTGCAACTTACCAGGTGCCTGTTGAAGTGCGCGTAGAGCGCCGCAATGCACTCGCTATGCGCTGGCTCGTTGAGCATTCGCGCAAGCGCGGTGAGAAGTCGATGGACCTCCGCCTTGCAGGCGAGATTTTCGACGCATCTGAAGGCCGCGGTAGCGCGGTTCGTAAGCGTGAAGACGTGCACCGTATGGCCGAAGCCAACCGCGCATTCTCGCATTACCGTTTCTAAACAAATACTCCTACTGAGGACATAAGCTGTGGCCAGAAAACACCCATTGAGTCGTTATCGCAATATCGGCATCGTCGCGCACGTTGATGCGGGCAAGACCACGACTACCGAACGCGTTCTGTTTTACACGGGCGTCTCCCATAAGATCGGTGAGGTGCATGATGGCGCCGCGACGATGGACTGGATGGAGCAAGAGCAGGAGCGCGGAATTACGATCACCTCTGCTGCGACTACTTGTTTCTGGAGCGGCATGGACAAGCAGTACGATGAGCATCGTATCAATATCATCGACACCCCTGGACACGTTGACTTCACAATCGAAGTAGAGCGCTCGCTGCGCGTACTCGACGGCGCTGTTGTGGTGCTTTGTGGTTCTTCAGGCGTTCAGCCACAGACAGAGACGGTATGGCGTCAAGCTAACCGTTATGAAGTCCCGCGCATGATTTTCGTCAATAAGATGGACCGTGCAGGCGCAGACTTCCTTAAAGTGGTAGAGCAAGTTAAAGACCGTCTCGGTGCGAATCCTGTTCCAATGCAGTTAGCGATTGGCGCAGAAGAAGAGTTCAAGGGCGTTGTCGACCTCGTTAAGATGAAGACAATCCGCTGGAGCGAAGACGATCAAGGCACGTCTTTCAGCTACGAAGACATTCCCGCTGACATGGAAGCAGACGCTGCGAAATGGCGCGAGTGGCTCGTTGAGAATGCTGCGGAAGCAACTGAAGAATTGATGGAGCTTTACCTAGACGAAGGCGAACTCAGCGAAGCGCAGATCATGAAAGGCATTCGTATCCGCACACTGGCGAGCGAAATTGTTCCGACATTCTGCGGTTCTGCTTTTAAGAACAAGGGCGTGCAAGCGGTTCTCGACGGAGTTGTCGATTATATGCCTGCGCCTACCGAAGTTAAGGCGATTGAAGGCACGCTCGAAGACGGCACTGTGGTTACCTGCGAAGTAGAAGACAAAGCCCCGTTTGCGGCGCTTGCCTTTAAGATCGCGACAGACCCGTTTGTTGGTACGCTCACGTTCTTCCGCGTTTACTCGGGTCAGCTTAATTCAGGTGACTCGGTGTACAACCCGATCAAGACAAAGAAAGAGCGCGTTGGTCGTATGGTTCAAATGCACGCGAACTCACGTGAAGAGATCAAAGAAGTGTTTGCGGGCGATATCGCCGCCGCTATCGGTCTTAAAGACGTCACAACGGGTGAGACGCTTTGCGCCCTCGATCGTATCGTGACGCTCGAGAAGATGGAATTCCCAGAGCCTGTCATCTCGGTTGCTGTTGAGCCCAAGTCTAAGGCAGACCAAGAGAAGATGGGTATCGCTCTAGGCAAACTCGCGCAGGAAGATCCGTCTTTCCGTGTAGAGACAGATGAAGAATCGGGCCAGACAATCATCTCGGGCATGGGTGAGCTTCACCTAGACGTGCTTGTTGACCGTATGCGTCGTGAGTTTAGCGTCGAAGCGAACATCGGTAAGCCACAGGTGGCCTACCGCGAAACTATCCGCAAGACTGTCGAAGTGCAAGGTAAGCACGTTAAGCAGTCGGGTGGTCGCGGTCAGTATGGTCACGTGGTTCTTCGTCTCGAGCCGCTAGATCCGGATGCAGAATACGAATTCGTGAACGAAATCGTCGGTGGTGTTATTCCCCGCGAATACATCCCAGCGGTGGATAAAGGTGTACAGGAGCAGATGAAGAACGGCTGTCTCGCAGGTTACCCTTTACTCGCAATGCGCGTCACGTTGTTTGACGGCTCGTTCCACGATGTCGACTCAAGCGAGCTGGCGTTTAAGATTGCCGGTTCGATGGCATTGAAGAAGGGCGCTCTCGAAGCTGACCCTGCTCTTCTAGAGCCGATCATGCGGGTCGAGGTGGTGACACCTGAAGACTACATGGGCGACGTAATGGGCGACTTAAATCGCCGTCGTGGCATGGTGCAAGGCATGGGTGACAGTCCTTCGGGCAAAGTCGTCAATGCCGAAGTGCCTCTGGCAGAGATGTTCGGTTATTCGACCGATCTCCGCTCTGCGACGCAAGGCCGCGCTACTTACACGATGGAGTTTGATAAATACGCCATCGTGCCTAGTAACGTAGCTGAAGCGATCATCAAGGCGTAAGCCAGTAACAACAAATTAATTTAGCAAGATGAGGTGGTATTG
>LICD01000073.1 GCA_001438145.1 OM182 bacterium BACL3 MAG-120619-bin3
TTAGGCCGCGCTGTTCGGCTAGCTTGCTGTCCATTATTACCGAAGCAGAGGCACCATCTGAAAGCTGGCTTGCGTTGCCCGCCGTGATCACACCGCCTTCGATGACCGGCTTGAGGCCAACGAGGCCCTCGAGCGTTGTCGTTGGGCGGTTACCTTCGTCTTTGTCGAGCATGACGTCATGGACGCTCTGCTGCTTGGTTTCTTTGTCCATGAACAGCATCTTCGACGCCATTGGCACGATTTCGTCGTCGAATTTGCCGGCTGCCTGAGCGGCTGCCGTGCGCTGCTGGCTGCGGAGCGAGTATTCGTCTTGAACATCACGCGAGATGTTGTAGCGGCTAGCGACGATTTCAGCTGTTTGCAGCATCGGCATATAGGCGTGCTGAGACCGCGCGACGACGTTGGGATCGATTGCGCGATAGCCGTTGCGATGCTCATTTTGGACGAGGCTGATCGACTCGAGGCCGCCGCCAATCACAATAGGCATGCCGTCGACGATGACCTGCTTGGCTGCTGTGGCGATAGCCATCATGCCCGAGGCGCACTGACGATCCATGCTCATGCCCGACACGCTTGAAGGCAAGCCTGCAGCGACGCCCGCTGTGCGACCGATGTTCTGGCCCGAAGAGCCTTGCTGCATGGCACAACCCATGACAACGTCTTGAATCTCGGCAGGATCGATGCCCGCGCGCTGAACCGCCGCAGCGATCACATGGCCGCCCATGGTAGGCGCGTCGGTGTCATTAAAAGCACCGCGGTAGGCCTTGCCGATCGGGGTTCTTGCTGTGGATACGATTACTGCTTCTCTAGTCATGCTGCTTTTTCTCCGGTCTATTTTTAAAAGTTAATTATAAAAGTCGTATTAACTACTGGCTGTGCAAAGCTTTGTGTTAATACGTTGGCTTGTGTTTTGGTTACTCTGCGCTGCAGACTAGCCGTTTAATCTTTTCAATGGCGTCTCTCGCCAGTTGAGTCATTTCTTCATCGCTGCGGTCTTGAATCGGATGCGGGACAAAGAGGCTCGCGGGGGTAATTCCTAACGAGCGGCCCTGCGCCGCAGCCGCATCGACGAACTCGGTCGAGGCAATAAAGGCAGAGGGAAGTCCACGGCTTTCTAGGTTCATGATGTCATGCAAACTGCACGAGGTACATGAGCCTCAGTCGGCTAATCCTTCAATGACCGCGTCGCATTCGACGCTAATCTTCTGGGTGAGCTCTACCGGCGCGAGTCGTGCAAAGGTAGGTTTCGCGTAACGATTAACCTTCGCACCTACCGCCGTAAGCTGCCTCTCAACTTCGTCTAAAAACTCTTTGCCTCGTGGCTTCGAGATGTCTAGCAGGCCTACGGTTGCCCCAGCGAGTGTTGCAAGCCGAGGAAGGATCTGTCGTTCAACCGGGCTAAGCTCGGCGGTCGGGTCTAGCAAAGTAGTGTGCATTGCCTCACTCCTGTTGTCTTAAACGTGCGGTTACCTGTGAGACGAGCTGACTGCCGCGTTCGCCCGACGCTACCCAGCCGCCGATAATGGCCGAAAACATGCCTGCAGTGCCGCCAAGCGTCACGATATGCAGGCCGTCGTCTCTAAATTTGTTCAAAATCTTATCTTTGAAACGCTCAGGCATGCCTTCTGCTATGCCGTCGGCGCCGCGCATTATTTCCTCGCCCGGCGTCATCAAACTATTATACAGCGCTGCTCTCAGGTCGGCCTTCGTCCAGCCGCCTTCTTTGAATACACGCCGATGTTCGGGAGAGACTAGCAGAATCGCGTCTGCCATACCAAATAGCTTGCTGTGGGCCACTGTCCGTAGGCTGGCAGCGAGGCTGCGGGCGAGTGACTCTGGGGTGCGCGATTGCTGATCAACGATGCCTTGCAGCCCTTCGCCGGCAAAGAGGCTGACGACTGATTCGCCTCTGTCGAAGCCGCGATCTTGAGCCAGCGTCGGCCAATCGACATCCGATTCGTCTTCGGCGAAGCAGTAGCTGTATTTTCCGGGATTACCCATCGTGGCGCGATCTATGCCACCAGGAAGACCGCCACCGACATTGCGTATGAGTAACTGTAGCGCGCGTCCAATAGTCGCATTGGCGCGATTGCCTTGTCCCAAGGCGTTCATCCCCGAATTCATGCCGATGGCTTTCGCTACGGGGCCATTAACAATCACAACTGGCGACGAGAAATAGGTCGTGCAGAGCAGGCCATGCATGCAGAATCGATCTTGCAGCGCAGCCTCAACCGCCGCAAGCACGACAGGGAAATATTCGGGTTTACACCCAGCAAGCACTGCGTTTATCGCCACCTTCTCGATACTGCAGGGCACATTGTCAGGCGGCACATTGCCAATAATCTCTGACGCCTCACGGTCGCTGCCTTTTAGCATTCGTATAACCCGCAGGGCAGTGGGTGGCACAACCGGCAAGCCATCGCTCCAGCCGCGATCGTAGCAAGCTTCAAGTTCGTCTTCTGACGAGGCGAGTTCGACTTGCCGGGCTTGCAGTGTGCTTTTGCCGAAGCGCAGGGCAAGCACTTCGTCCATGCCGGGGTCTTGAGTCTTCGAGCCGCAGCCCGGTTTAAATTCGATAAGCGCCTCGCCCAAGTTTTGAATGCCAGTAAGCTCACGCCATTCTGCGCGGTCCCAACCTACGATTCGGTCATCGGCTTTAGCTGAGCTGTGGCGAATTAGCGTCGGGACAATTTCAATATTGGCGGCATAGGACTGCGCCAGGCTGCTGTCGTCGATAACACCGGGCATCTCGGGGAAAGTAGGGTCGTCTTGGGTGTAAAGAATGAGTTCGGTTCCCCGCTGCGCAGCGAGTTCGGCAACGGCGGGTATAACGAGCTGGCAGGTCGGGCAGTCGCGTTTCAAATAGAGTGTATAGCGCGCTATCTCGGCGGGTTGAGCGGGAGTTGTCACTGTAATTCCTCTCTTGAATACGGGGTTTGTTGGATTAGTTGCCCAGCGCTAATAAACGAAACCAAGCGTGCTGATTCCAACGAGTATGTTGATAATCATAAAGACCGAAGACGTTCTAGAAATGACTTTCCATTTCTGCGGCCCTTGATACCCACTCCGAATCCCTAGTATTAACACGAAAGTATAGGCGAGCTGAATGGCGACTAAGCCGCTAAAGACTACCCAATTATCGGAATCGACTGCCCAGCTCCCCGCAAAAAAAAGAAGTGCGGCGCCGCTCAAATACAGAAGCCAGTAGCTGATTGCGAGACGAAGATCGCCGGCAATAAAGTGTCTGCCCGGGGAGCTGGTTGATTTTGTCTGTGGGCCTTGGGGCATGCATTGCTCTCTGTGCGGTAATGTCCTGCGTCGTCGTATTCTGAGTCTATCCTAGACTCAGTTCCTCCACAATTTGTAACAATAGGCTCGCGCGGTGAGCACTATAATCCTGCGCCTGATAGAAAAAACGAATGATGAGAAGCCTCTTATCGAATAACAAGTGCCCAAAGCACTGCCTAAACCATTGAAAGAAGCATCACCTCTCCTGATCGGATACATATTATGGCTTTTCCTCTTACCACGCGTTACACGCTGGCGGCGTCTGCGCTGCTTTTCTCTCTCTCGGGTGGCGTAACCGCCCAAGACAATGTAGGTGACGATTCGACGGTCGTGTATCGAGCTGACTATTTCGCTGAGTTTAATCCGATCACCGCGCAAGATATGGTCAATCGTATCCCAGGTGTCGGCGGCGCTACAGGCAGCGGTGGTGGATTTGGTGGTGGTGCGGGAGGCGGTAATGGCGGGCGCGGTTTAGGTGGCGGCGGTGGCAGTGAGATAATCATCAACGGCAAACGCATGGCGGGCAAGAGTAATCAGGCGAGCGGTCAGCTAGATCGGATTACCGCGGGGCAAGTCGATTATATCGAGCTAATACGCGGCACCTCGGGCGATCTGGACGTGCGCGGCAGCGGCGTGGTGGTGAACGTAATTCTATTGGAAGAGCTCTCTGCAACCGCGGTCAATGTTGAGATTAATATGGATCGTTACGCTGACGGCGAGAGCCAGCCCGGCGGATCCTTTGCGATAAGCGGTAACCTCAGTGGACTGGGCTATGTGTTGAGTGCTGTGGCGGAACCGCGTTACGACCATCGCATTACTTACGAGGACAGTATGCTTGGCGACTTCACAGCAAACGATGCGATCCGCGAGGATCAGATTCGCGAGCAAACCAGTTATGACTACAGTGCAAACCTTGATTACGAATTTAGCCCGAACTCGAGCGCAAGACTCAACGCGCTGTATTCGCAAAATGACAATCCGACTTCACTCGCCCGCCGCACGGTAAACCGCCGCGTTTACCCCAATACAATTGCCCTGCAGCGCGAAGAGTTGCCAGGCGAGCGGGATAACTGGGAAATCGGCGCAGACTATGAGTTGCGCACAGAGCAGGGCTCGCGTTTCAAAGGGCTAGTGATTAGCAATCAAGGTAACGTTGATAGCATCCGCAAACGCTACGACGTTGCCGACGTTGCCGACGAGGGTAGCGAGGAATTGACACTTTACCTCGATACCGGAAGCGTAACTAAAGAGCGAATAGCGAGAGGGTCGTATACTTTCGATTTTTTCGAGTCTCAGGACGTCGAAATCGGTATTGAGCGCGCGCAAACGATACTAGACTCGCGACTCGCTTATGGCGTTGTCGATGCAGCAGGTACCCCTGACCCTTCGCTTGGCGGGCTCGTTGCGCAAAGCGTGTCGAACGCGGTCTCCACCGTTGAAGAAATGCGTTACGAGCCGTTCCTGATTCACAACTGGCAGCTCAGCTCGCAAATGTCACTCGAGACGTCAATGCTCTATGAGTCCTCCGAAATCAGCCAGTCGGGGGAGACGTCGCTGTCGCGTGATTTTGGCTTTTTCAAACCCAAAGTCGATTTCCGTTATGACCTCACGCCCCAGCTCCAGATCAGAGCGACGGTTGAGAAGCGGGTGCGACAACTTAGGTTTGGTGATTTTGTTGCCTCGAACGATGACCAAGACAATGATTCTAATGTTTTAGGTGGTAACGAGAACTTAAAGCCCGAGTGGCTCTGGGCGTATGATCTTAAAGGTGAATATCGTTTGCCCAACGACGTTGGCGTGGTGTCTGCTGGTGTCTGGTATCACGAGCATTTCAATGTAATCGAACGCATCGATGCGACAGTCGATGAAGATAATTTACAGTCAATTGCCGGTAATATTGGAGATGGTCATATGTATGGTCTCACTGCCGCTGCCAGCATTCGAATGCGAATGATCTCGATGCCTAATCTGCTTATCACTGCTAATTTTAATGTGAAGGATTCAAGCGTGATCGACCCCTTTTTAGGGATCGATCGTCGTTTCGCCAATTTCGATCGCGGGCGCTTACGTTTGGGTATGCGTCATGATGTAACGTCGCTCGGCATGAGCTATGGCATGGAATGGAATAATCGATTTGATGCCAACATAAAGCGCTATGAAATAGATGATATTGAGCTGCGTGCTGGGGACCCCAACGTCACCGCTTTTGTGCAGTTTGTTGATCGGAGAGGTATTACCTACCGTTTCGATGCACGTAACGCCAATGACAATATGCAGTGCCGTGAGCGACAGCGTTTCGTGGGCAGGGTTTCAGATGGGATACTCGAGGAAATTGAGGATAACTGCGGCGGTTCGGGCCGCACGCTATCGCTCAAGATCAATGGCAATTTCTAACGTAGTCGCTCGCTTACTTAGCGCGACCCCATCATGCCTTTTATCGCTGCCGGAATATCTGCAGGAAAGACAACGAATTTAGAATTCTCGGACGCAGAGAGGTTCTGCAGTGAGGTGATGTATTTTTCCCCGAGCAGATAGGCGACAGGCAGTTCTTTGTCGCCAACCGCCGAGGTTACCAGTTCGATGGCGGTTTGACTCGCCTGTGCGAGAATTACCTGAGCCTCAGCTTCACGGCGCGATGCCTCCAACTTACCCTCGGCTTTTAATATCGCTGCTTGCTTATCGCCGTCGGCGCGCGTCACTGTGGCGCGGCGAGCACGCTCGGCGGCGGCTTGTTCTTCCATCGCTGCCTGCATGGTGCCAGAGGGGTTGATGTCTTGAATCTCGACGGTTTTGAGTGTGATTCCCCAGTCTGCGATGTCATCACTTATCGCAGCTTTAAGCTTAGCTTTGATGTGATCACGCGATGAGAGGGCGTCGTCGAGGCTCATTTCGCCGACAATAGAGCGCAGTGATGTCTGCACCAGCGTTTGAATGGCAATGATGTAATCTTCGACGCCGTAAACGGCCTTCTCTGGTGACACAATATTGATATAGGCAACCGCGTTGGTCATGATGACCGCGTTGTCCTTGGTGATCACCTCTTGCGAGGGAATGTCTAGGACGATGTCTTTTGTCGTCACCTTGTAAGCAATGCTGTCGATATACGGAATCACAAAATTGAGACCGGGGTTTAGCGACGTGTAGTATTTGCCAAGGCGCTGAACAACCCACTTATTGCCCTGCGGCACCTGCCGGACGCCCTTGGCGACCGTGACGAGCAGAAAGACGAATATTGCTGCGGTTAAGATTAGGGCCGGTTCCATAACGATCTCCAAGTAGAAGGTTTGCGTGCGGTACTAGTTTAGACGCGGACGACAATCAGGGAGTTCCCTGAGACATCTTTCACTGACACTCGATCGCCAATGCTTAAGCTGTCCTGGGACATAATTAACCATTCGTCGGACCCAAGCAGCGGCGCGGGAAAGCGAACCATGCCGCGTTTGTCGCCGTTTGGTACAGAGAGCACCTGACCGATCTCGCCGATCAGTGCTTCTCGGGATAGCCCAGCTTTGGTCACATCTTTAGAGAGAGGTTTGAGAAACCGAAACCAAGCAACGGCGAAAACCAACGATAACAGTGTCCAGAAAATAAGCTGGGTAGACGCGCTGATGCTCGGAGCAATGGTCAGGCTAAGCCCAACTACGACGGCTGCCGCGCCAAACCAAAAGATGAAAAAAGACCCAATAAAAATTTCGGCGAGCATGAGGACTATACCTAAGACAATCCAGTGCCAGTAAACGAGTTCCATGGTGTAATCCCTGTATACTTGCGTGCATTCTTAAAAGAAGACCACGAACGATCCGAATAGCTTTCACACTATAACGTAAAGACCCCAAAGGGTAGCAAATCTAATTTTCTAGGAGAGTTCGAGACACGTGCAGTTACTAGACCTTCGCGCCAAAATCCCCGTCGTCGACTTCGGCGGAACCGGTCCCATTATTCTTTTCTCGCATGCCAATGGATACCCACCTCGCGTCTATCGCGATCTTTTGACGCGGCTAACGCGCGAATATCGTGTGTTGGGGGTCGAACATCGCCCTCTTTGGCAAGACGACCCTGCTCAGCTCGATTCATGGCAACGTTTCGCCGAAGACGTAGCCGAATTGCTGGACGAGCTTGGCGAGCCCGTACATGGGCTTGGTCATTCGATGGGCGGCTCAACGCTGCTGCTAACCCATAAACTTCGCCCACAGGCGTTTCTGAGTATGGCGCTCATGGAGCCCGTGCTGTTGCCGAGTGTTTGGCAGTTTGGATTGAGGCAAATCGGCAAGTTTTTCCCAAGCAAAGTACCCCCCATCCAGCGTGCGCTCAATCGGGTCGATCGGTGGCCGAGTCAGCAAAACGTCTACGACCATTTTAGGCCTAAGGCAGTCTTCAAGGGCTTTAGTGACCAAGGGTTATGGGATTTGGTCGAACACAGCACCACAGATCACGTTGACGAGGGTGTCACTCTTCGCTTTACCAAAGAGTGGGAGGCTCGATGTTATGCGCTGGTGCATAACGTCTGGCCCCGATTAGGGGCGTTAGATGTCCCTTTGCTGGGCTTTAGAGGGGGCAAGTCGAACACACTTGCGCAGCGCGAATGGCTGCGATGGCAGCGCGCATGCCCTAGGGGCAGGTATCATGAATTAGAAGGAGCAGGGCATCTGCTCCCGCTCGAGTGTCCAACAGAGATTAGCGAGCGCTACTTCGAATGGCAGGCAAGCTTAAATCCATGAGTGCCTGACCAACTCCGCCGGGATTCTATCTTGGATCTGGGCATGCAGCTTAGGCAGTTTAGACCAGTGCAGGCCGCCGCGATGGTGGTGAGCCGTGTGGTAGCCGAGATTGCCCGTAAAAAGGTTGTACCATTTGTTGAGCTTATTGAACGAGGCCTCAAACTCATTGTCGACATTGAGCCCAGAATGATGCTCGTAGGTTGCCCACGCCGTCAGTAGCAGGCCGATGACCATAGGTATTGCAAAGAGCAGAAGCCCAGCCAGCGGTTTGAAGAGGATCAATGTGATAACCGCAGCAAAGGTCAAAATACTGTAGGCAACGAAGGCATTACGCTCTTTAGGATAGCGCTTGCCTACCTCGAGTCCCCGCGGATAAGCAGTTAGCGCCACCACCAGCGTGTATTCGATCTCCCCCATCTTGCTGCCATCGTCGCGAACCCAGCGACTCTCATCCTTGGTCTGGTCGAGAAAATTAAGATGGTGTCCGTATACATGGTGGAGCAGCCACAGGTTAGTCGTGACCCCCGTGTGCAGGGCATAGAAAAATTCGAGCAGTCGATTCAGTGGCTTAAGCCTGAATGTGGGGGTGTGCTGATGGTGATGATTCCACGCGCAGATATGCCCTTTGGGAATAATCATCAGCAAAAAATAGCAAAATAAGAAGGTGATACTTTCGACAAAAAAGAACAGGGCGAAGTCGAGAGCGGTGAGAGCGAGTATACAGAGAACCGGAATTCGGTCGGCGGAATGCTTAAACAAGAGTGGCCTACTTCGTAATGGCTTGCGGATTGCGGGCCTAAGATTAGCATAGCCTCCGCGCGAGTCCTACTCGTAACGTAGGGCGTCAATTGGGTCTAAGTTTGCAGCCTTAGCCGCGGGAAGGATGCCAAATAGGACGCCCACGAAGCCCGAGAAGCCAAGTGCCAAAGCAATTGACCACAGAGGGATAGTCGCTGGCGGGAATCCTGGAATGCTGCTGGAAATAAGATTGCCAAGGACATAGCCGATAGCCAGGCCAATAAGCCCGCCGAGTAGAGAAAGTAGCAAAGCTTCGATTAGAAATTGCATCAAAATATGATGCCTTTTCGCGCCGATCGCCTTGCAGATACCGATCTCGCGCGTGCGCTCGGTAACCGACACGAGCATGATATTCATAATGCCAATACCGCCGACTAGCAGCGAAATACTGACAATCCCACCCACGACAATCGTCACCATATTGATAATCGTATCGAATGTTTCCATTAACTGCTCGGAGGTTTGAATGGTGAAATCGTCGTCTTCGTCGCCACTCAGCCCATGCGCATTGCGCAGCAGGGTGGTTAGCTGCTGCGAAATCGTCTCGATGTTAGCCTGTTCGGTGAGGCTTAGTTGGATTTGAATATCGGAGCGCGCCTGATTGCCCTGAATGCTGCGCATAGTGTTAAACGGCATAATCACGAGATCGTCTTGGCTGAAGCCCATGAGATCGCCTTTGGGCTCGAGCAGGCCAACCACCTTTAGCCATTCGCCACCAATCTCGACAAACTCGTTCACCGGATTCTCAGGCAGGCTCAGGTTCTCCCTCACTTTTTCGCCGATCACGACAACGCGGCGCCGAGTCTCGTTGTCGCTTTGTGCGATAAAACGCCCCACGCGCATATAAGACTGCGAGACATCTTGAAACGCATAGGTCGTGCCGAATATTTGACTGAAGGCAGTTTGTGAGCCGTATTTTACTTGTGAGGCACGGTTGGCATACAAAATCGGTGTAATGGAGGC
>LICD01000074.1 GCA_001438145.1 OM182 bacterium BACL3 MAG-120619-bin3
CTCGCCGACCGTGCGCTCCTTCGTCTGCCCATCTTTGGCAATATCGTGCGCACTTCTTGCTATGCGCGATTCAGTCGGACTCTCTCTACCACCTATGCCGCAGGAGTCCCCCTAGTGGATGCACTCGCGTCTGTCGCTGGCGCAACCGGCAACAGTGTCTACGAAGAGGCGACCAAGCAAATTCGCTCCGATGTCGCTAGCGGTCAGCCACTGCACTCCGCCATCAGCGACACAGCGCTTTTCCCTAACATGATCAGTCAGATGGCCAGCATTGGCGAAGAATCTGGCTCGCTCGATGCGATGCTTGAACGCAGCGCGAGCCATTTCGAGGCCGAAGTAGATGACGCAGTCGATAGCCTGACTTCTCTCCTAGAACCTGCCATCATAGTTGTTATCGGAATTCTTGTCGGAGGCTTGGTTATTGCCATGTACCTGCCCATTTTCCAATTAGGATCAGTGATCTAATCATACTTTCGGAGTCGCTCGACAAACCATGACACTCGCCTCAGCCCTAGTCAGCAACCCTACTCTTTTTCTCGGCTTCGTTGCGCTTCTCGGACTTCTCGTCGGCAGCTTTATCAACGTTATCGTCTACCGTCTGCCAATTATGCTTGAGCGCGCCTGGCAGAGTAGCGAGTTGCCTACTGAAGCCTTCAACCTCGCCGTTCCGCGTTCGCACTGCCCTTCTTGCGCGCAGCAACTTAGCGCGAGTGAAAATGTACCCGTTGTCAGTTTCCTGTTTCTTCGCGGACGTTGCCGGCACTGCAAATCCAGAATATCAGCCCGCTATCCTCTCGTTGAAATAGCCGCCTCCGTTGCTTCTATACTCGTCGCCATGACCTTCGGCTTTACAGCGAGCACACTCGCTTTCCTCGCTTTCGCATGGTTTCTGCTCGCACTCAGCCTGATCGATTTAGACCATCATCTATTACCCGATGATTTGACGCTTCCGCTCCTCTGGCTTGGCCTATTAGTCTCAGCGTTTAACCTTGGATTACCCGGCGTCTCGCTTTTTGATGCGGTAATAGGCGCAGCCGCCGGCTATATGACGCTCTGGAGCCTGTTCTGGGCGTTTTTATTGGTTACTGGCAAAGAAGGTCTAGGTTACGGGGATTTCAAGCTGCTTGCGGCTCTCGGCGCATGGTTAGGCTGGCAGGCTATCCTTCCCGTTCTCTTGCTAGCATCATTGGCGGGAGCAGTAATAGGGCTTATCCTCATCGTCTTTGGTGGACGCGAGCGCAGTGCACCTCTGCCGTTTGGACCCTTTTTAGCCGCCGCTGGTTTTGTCATGCTAATCTGGGGACCGCAAGCTCTCGCTCTGTATGGGACGCTCTTTGCGCCGCATTAGACCGGTACATTGAAGCAATTTCGGCTAAAAAAAAGGTACAGGGCTCACGAAAACAACGGATAAAGCGGGACCCAAAAACGAGACTATGAGCATAATGATTGTTGGACTAACCGGTGGAATCGGCAGCGGCAAAAGCGCAGCAGCAGAACTTTTTGCCGCACAAGGGATAGAGTTAGTCGATACCGATTTGCTTGCCCGGGAAGTCGTCGAGGCAGGCTCACCCGCCCTGCTCGCCATTGCCGAGCACTTTGGTGATGATCTGTTAGATTCAGCGGGCAACTTAGATCGTGCTCGTCTACGCGCGCTCGTTTTCGCTGATCCAGAGAAGAAAGTATGGCTTGAAGCCCTGCTCCATCCCTTAATCAGGGCGCTGATGATGAGCCGTCTCGCTGCCTGCACAGGCCCTTACTGTTTGTTAGTCTCTCCTTTATTACTTGAGACCGACCAAGCCGAGGCTGTCGACAGAGTTCTAGTGATCGATGTCAGCAAGGAGACTCAGCTAGCTCGAACGCTGCAGCGCGATGGAAGCAGCCTCGAAACTATCGAGGCAATAATCGAGGCTCAGATCGCTCGCCCCGACAGGCTCGCCCGTGCAGATGATATAATCAGTAACGAGTCAGATCTTGCATCGCTCGCTGACGCTGTTCTCGCACAGCACAAACAGTATTGCGTCATGAGCAAAGCGGCGCAGATGTCGAAACCTAACGAGTAGAAGAATGAAGACAGTCAATTGCCCTACCTGCCAGTCAGTCGTTGAATGGGCAGAGAAAAACGAATCACGCCCATTTTGCAGCGAACGCTGCCGGTTGATAGATTTCGGCGACTGGGCAAACGAACGCCATGCGATTGCTGGCGAGCCTGATTATTCCGATGAATTCGATGAGGCTCTGCTCTCTACAGACCCTACTCAGTATCAGTAAGGTCTCTGGCACTCGCTAGTCCCACCCTCTCTCCTTCTTGTCCATCGAGCAATTCTTCACTGCGTAGCGCGCTGATAATCTGCCTATTCGCCGCAGGAAATTCGTCTGGGTTAAGGTCAGTCACCGCGCGCCATTCTAATGGCTGCGATTCGCGCGAGGCAGGCTCGCCTGTAAAGCGAGTTACCCTCCAGACATCGAGCAATACGCGGCGATCGACATACCTGTAATCGAGCAGCTTAAACGGTACAGCTGCTTCGACTTTGATCCCAAGCTCTTCGTAAAGCTCGCGACATAACGCCTCGCGCACGGTTTCGCCTTTCTCAACTTTGCCGCCGGGAAACTCCCACAGCCCGCCTTGGTGCTGCCGCTCGCTACGCAGCGCGACTAGCACGCGGCCAGCCGAGTCTTGAATAACCCCAACGGCAACAAGCAATGACGTTTCCGGCACGGCCACTAACTGCGATAATCGGCGTTTATGCGGACATAGTCGTATGACAGGTCTGCGGTGAATATTTTCTCAGAGAAGTCACCCCGTGCGAGGCTTATCGAAATAGTGATCTCGTTTCTGTCCATCTCTGCCTGACCAGCCTCTTCGGTGTAGTGCGCGTCACGGCATCCATTCTCGACAATGCGAGTATTCCCTAACCACACCTCGACAGCATTAATATCAAGGCTATCCAATCCCGCCCGTCCGATCGCTGCCAATATGCGCCCCCAATTGGGATCTGAGGCGAATAAGGCGGTTTTAACCAACGGAGATTCGGCGACGGCATAGCCAACTTGCAAACATTCGCTGCTATCGCGGCCACCAGTAACTGCAACCGTGACAAATTTAGTCGCGCCTTCCGCATCTTTGATTAATGCAACAGCCAATTCGCGGAAAACGTCAGCCAACGCTTCCTCGAAAACAGCGTGGCATTGCCCCGACTCCGCTTCAACCGGCGCAGCCGAATAGCCTGTCGCAGAGAGCAGGCAACAGTCGTTGGTAGAGGTATCACCATCGACTGTTATTCGATTAAAACTGCGCGCAACCTGTTCACGCAAAAGGCGATCAAGTGTTGATTGCGTTAACCTCGCATCCGTAAAAATATAGGAGAGCATTGTCGCCATATTGGGCTTAATCATGCCCGATCCCTTCGCAATACCGGAGATCG
Source organism: OM182 bacterium BACL3 MAG-120619-bin3 (assembly GCA_001438145.1). Taxonomy (GTDB): domain Bacteria; phylum Pseudomonadota; class Gammaproteobacteria; order Pseudomonadales; family Pseudohongiellaceae; genus UBA9145. Next base: position 3,423 of record LICD01000074.1, read on the forward strand.
TTACCTGATGCCCTTCGACCATGACTTGACGAGAAACCATTTTGGGCCGCGTATCCGTCGTCATGATACCTCGCGCCGCCGCTGCAATTTGATCTACCGCCAGCGCTTTGTGAGCGGCAGGCAGCGCGCTGACAATTTTGTCGACCGGCAGCAGTTCACCTATAACTCCGGTTGAAAACGGCAATACTTGCTCAGCATTAACACCGCATTCGCGCGCAACGGCTTCACAGCAAGCGATCGCATCGCGTTCGCCCTGAACTCCTGTACCCGCATTCGCGTTGCCAGTATTAATTAACAAATAACGCGGTGACATAGCAGCAATATGCCTACGTGCGACCGTAACCGGCGCAGCACAGAAAGCATTAAGCGTGAATACACCCGCTGTTTTTGTCTTTTCAGCTAGCTCAAACAAAACTAGATCAAGGCGATTCGCATAGCGGATACCGCTTTCAATCGCCGCCGAACGAACGCCTTCGACGCTCACGTTTTCCATCTTACATCCTACCTATTGGTTGTTTGAGTCTATCAAGCTCCAGCGGCATCACCGCCTAAGCAATTTTTCCGTGGCAGGCTTTGTATTTTCTACCAGAACCACACGGGCATAATTCGTTGCGACCTACTTTCGGAAGCTCGCGCACGAATGGAGCAGGATCAACTCGGTTCGATCCCACAGGCACGGTTGCGCGCTGAGCCGCATCCGAGGGCGCACGGGGTTCGGAAAGCGCCGAAGACTGCTGATGCTGGAGACTTAGCTTCTGTGCTGCAAGCTCCGCCGCACGCTGTTTCTCTATTGCATCGGCCTCGTCGTCCTGCCGAATACGAACATGACTTAATACCTTGGTCACTTCTTGCTGTAGGTTAGTCATCAAGTCTTGGAACAACGCAAAGGCCTCTCGCTTATACTCCTGCCTAGGATTCTTACCGCCGTAGCTGCGAAGGAAAATACCCTGTCTTAGGTGGTCCATCGTAGCGAGATGCTCTTTCCAGAGACCGTCAAGAATTTGCAGTGTAATCTGCTTCTCAAACGCCCGCATCTTGTCCCCGACAGCCGCACTTTTCTCCTCGTAGGCCTGATTTAGATTCTCGAGCACCCTCTCTTTAATCTGCTCTTCATAGAGTTTCTCGTCCGCATCGAGCCAGGCTTGCACTGGCTGCTCACTCGCAAATTCGACCTGCAGTGCCTGCTCAAGACCCTCGATATCCCATTGCTCGGGTACGCTCTGGGGCGGGATGAAGGTATCGACAAGCTGCTCCACCACCTCTTTGCGCATATCGACGAGAAGGTCTGAAATATCATCGCTCGCCATCAATTCATTGCGCTGACGGTAGACAATTGTGCGCTGATCGTTTGCCACGTTGTCATACTCTAAAAGCTGTTTTCGAATGTCGAAATTGCGCCCTTCTACTTTTCGCTGCGCCTTTTCTATTGCGCGCGTCACCATGCCATGCTCGATTGCCTCGCCGCGCTCCATGCCCAGTTTCTGCATAAAGTTTTTAACCGCGTCTGTCGCAAAAATTCTCAGCAGATTGTCTTCCATCGACAAGTAAAAGCGCGAATATCCCGGATCGCCCTGACGCCCTGCACGGCCACGCAGCTGATTGTCGATGCGTCGGGACTCATGACGCTCCGTGCCAATAATATGCAAGCCGCCGGCGGCGAGTACTTGATCGTGTCTCTCCTGCCATGCTGCCTTCACTTCCTCAATTTTTTCGGGGGTGGGATCTTTAAGATCCTCTACTTCGACCTCCCAATTTCCACCGAGCACAATGTCCGTTCCTCGCCCAGCCATGTTGGTTGCAATAGTGACAATACCTGGACGACCCGCCTGCGCAATAATCTGCGCCTCGCGTTCGTGAAACTTCGCGTTCAAAACCTCGTGAGTGATTTTACTTTTAGTGAGAAATTTCGAGATAGCTTCGGACGTTTCGATTGATGCAGTGCCTACAAGCACCGGCGCTCCTGCAGCGCTGATCTCTGTGATATCGGCAACTATTGCCTCAAGTTTCTCCTCCATACTCAGGAAGATAAGATCGTTAGCATCATCCCTCACCATCGGGTTATTAGTTGGGATGACCACCACGTCTAGTCCATAGATCTGGCTAAACTCGAACGCTTCGGTGTCGGCGGTTCCAGTCATACCAGAGAGTTTGTTGTAAAGGCGGAAATAATTTTGGAACGTGGTCGATGCAAGCGTCTGGCTCTCGCTCTGAATCTCTACCCCTTCCTTAGCTTCCAACGCTTGATGAAGTCCCTCGGATAGTCTGCGGCCTTCCATCGTCCGTCCCGTATGCTCATCAATCAGAACAATACGCTTCTCTTTGACAATATATTCAACGTCGCGGTTGAAAAGGTAATGTGCCTTTAACGCTGAATGTACGTGATGCAGTAGCGACAGATTCGTTGCGGAATAGAGTGAGTCACCGTCGGCCAAAAGCTTCTGTTCGATCAGTAAACCTTCGACGAACTCGTGCCCAGATTCTGTGAGCTCTACCTGACGGCTCTTCTCATCAACGCTGAAATGGCCCTCCTCCTCGGCCACATAGCTTTTGTCCATCTGCTCCATCTTCGTCTTTTCGATCTTTTCGCCACGCTCAAGCTTTGGCACAAGTGAATTGATCGCGATATAGAGTTGTGAACTGTTCTCGGCAGCACCGGAGATGATAAGCGGCGTACGAGCCTCGTCTATCAGAATAGAATCGACTTCATCGACCACCGCGAAATTGAGTTCGCGTTGCATCTTATCGGCTACCCTAAATGCCATATTGTCGCGCAGATAATCAAACCCAAATTCGTTATTAGTGCCATAGGTAATTGAGCTCTCGTAGGCGGCTTTCTTTTCCGCTGGATTCTGCCCAGACTTAATAACCCCCACCGTTAAACCAAGAAACTCATAAAGCGGACGCATCCAGTTAGCATCGCGTTCGGCGAGATACTCATTCACGGTGACAATGTGCACGCCCTTGCCGGAGAGCGCATTTAGATAGGCCGGCAGCGTGGCCATCAATGTCTTGCCCTCGCCCGTGCGCATCTCAGAAATGCTGCCCTCGTTAAGCACCATGCCGCCGATCAACTGAACGTCGAAATGGCGCATGCCTAACACCCTGATGCTCGCCTCACGCGCAACCGCAAACGCTTCAGACAGGAGTGCATCGACGCTTTCGCCTCCGGCGATTCTCTCCTGAAACTCGACAGTTTTAGCCTTTAACTGGTCGTCGCTGAGGCCTTTTAAGCCCTCCTCTAACGCGCTGATCTGAGTGACACTGCGTTTTAGTTTTTTGAGCTTGCGCGAATTGCTGCTGCCGAAAATCTTGCTGAATAGTTTCATAGTGTCTTCGATTTATAAGTAAATTCTAGAAAATGTAGTGTTCGACCGAAATCTCTTTCCGGACGAGTAGAAGCGCTCTCTCGGCCTTTGTGTTGAGGGCGAGCAGAGTCAGCTACCGAATTGGGCGTAGGAGTTAGCGGATGGTGCGGCGGAGATAAGAGGCAGGATCGACGACGCGGCCGTTTTTATAGACCTCGAAATGAACATGGGGTCCAGTAGAACGGCCTGTGGAGCCTACTAAGGCGAGTTTATCATCACGGGATACGACATCTCCCACCTCGACAAACAATTCTTGCGAATGGGCATAGCGCGTCGTAAAGCCATTGCCGTGGTTGACCTCAACCATCAGACCATAACCAGACCGTGGTCCGGCCCAGGTTACAACGCCACCTGCGACGCTACTAATCTGTGCACCCGCCTTGCCAGTGGTCAGATCTATGCCGCTGTGGAAACTGCTCTTGCCGGTGATAGGGTCTGGGCGTCTGCCGAATGGGGATGCTATCCACGCATTCTCTATCGGGCGCCCGGCGACAAAGCCGTCTTCGATAGCACGCTGATCGATTAACAGACCTTCGATATTACCAAGCTGCTGCTGCCGCTCGTTTATAAGCTCTTCAAGCTCACTAATCGACGCCAACAAATTAGAACCTGCAAACTCATCTGGCGTGCCGCTTGCGTTACCAATTTCAAGCCCACCGACGAGGTACGAGGACGTCGCCACCGCATCGAAGCTATCAATATTGGCTAAGCCCGCCACCCTTTCACCCAGCGCATCGAGGCGTGAGAGGCGAGCCTGAAGCTTAGCCAGTTTAAGAGTGAGTGCGTCTAGTTCTTGTTCTGAGGCAGAGCGGAGTTGTTCTAATTGAAGCGCCTGAAGCGCCAGCTCTTTCTGCCAGTTCTCGGCTGATTGCTGGTTAAAGACTAAAGAGTCGTCGTTTTGACCGGCGGCGAGCTGATAGCCGAAATAACCAAGACCAACGGGGGTGCCGAGCAGGCAAAGCGACAGGAGCGCGCGCAGCCATCCTTTGAGCTCGAGGCTACGACTTTGACCGTGGCGCTGATCGATTAAAAGGAGTTTCATTTAATTAGCTATAAATTATTCGGCTACAAGGGCAACGGGCTATAAGCAACTACGCGTCAAGAGAATAGGCATCAGAGACGCCTTAAGCCGCGCATGAAAAAGAATAGCGAGAGTAATTGACGCAGCAAGAGGATGCAAGCGTTGAAGCTCTCAACGCGTTGGGACCCTCACCGCCAAAAAGGCGAGATTTAGAACAAAAACAAGCCCTTACCCGCCTGTAGCAGGGTTACGCGGCGAGGACGGGTTTCATATACGAGATCGGCACATTGTTGTCTTCTTCGAAGCTTACAATTTCCCATGCATCTTCGTTTTCTTCGAGCATGCGCAGTAACGCGTTATTCAGGGCATGGCCCGACTTGTGCCCTTTGAACTCGCCGATGAGGCTATTGCCAAGAAGATAGAGATCGCCGATTGAGTCGAGGATTTTGTGCTTAACAAATTCGTCTTCGTAGCGGAGGCCATCTTCGTTGAGAACCTTATAGTCGCCTACTGCGATGGCATTATCCATGCTCGCGCCAAGCGCTAAATTACGATTACGCAACTCTTCGAATTCATGCATAAAGCCGAACGTGCGGGCGCGGCTCACCTCTTTCACAAAAGACGTGCTGCTGAAATCAATGGTCGCTTTCTTGGTGTACTTTTTATAGACGGGGTGATCGTAGAGCAAGGTATAGCTGACTTTAAAACCGTCGAAAGGTTCAAGGCTCACAGTCTTGTCACCCTGTTCGAGTCGCAGCGTCTTGAGGATCTTTATAAACCGCTTAGGCTCTGATTGCTCTTCGATACCGGCCGATTGAATCAGGAATACGAAAGGCCCAGCACTGCCATCCATTATCGGCACTTCCGGGGCGCTCACGTCGATAAACGCATTATCGATGCCAAGGCCAGAGAGCGCCGACATCAGATGCTCGACCGTTGATATCTTTACGCCGTCTTGAACGAGTGTGGTAGACAGCGTCGTCTCACCAACATTTGTGGCACTTGCCTTGATTTGCACGACGGGGTCTAGGTCCACGCGTGAAAAGACTATGCCGGTGTTCACTGGGGCGGGCCTCAGCGTCAGGTAAACCTTTTCACCTGTGTGAAGGCCGACGCCGGTGGCGCGGATGATGTTTTTAAGAGTGCGTTGACGAAGCATAGGTCGGCCCTGCCAGGGTTGTAGGCTTTGATGTGTCATTGTGGCCGCGGAAACTAGCTAACACCGCTCGCTCGCAGCATCCCAAGATCGGGTTGCCTGCGGGCTAAGCGGGAGTGTAGCAAAGGCCTATAGCTTTCCCAAGTGACTTTTCTTGGTGCACAACTGCGTGCGGCCTCGTTAATCTGCCTGATTGCGCAGGAAAGCGGGAACATCCAAGTAGTTGAGGTCTGCGTCAGGCTCAAAAAGTGGATCGATTTTAGTGGCTGTGTTGCCTGTACCACGATCCGTGCGCGGAATCGGGCGACGAATAGCATCGTATTTGGGTGTATTGTCGACGACTTTCGTTGGGCGGGCGTGAACTGAGCCTAGACCCGTTGCCACGACTGTAACTCGAATTTCATCTTTGAGGCTTGGATCGATCACGGTACCGATGACCACGGTTGCATCATCAGACGCAAACTCTTCGATCGTATCACCCACCTCCGAGAATTCTCCGAGGGATAAATTCTCACCTGCCGTGATATTCACGAGAATGCCGCGAGCGCCTTCGAGATTAACGTCTTCGAGCAGCGGGCTACGAATCGCCGCTTCAGCTGCCTCTCTCGCACGATCTGGGCCGGACGCATGCCCAGTACCCATCATCGCCATACCCATTTCCGACATGACCGTTTTCACGTCGGCAAAATCGACATTGATCATGCCCGGGTTCATGATGAGGTCGGCGAT
>LICD01000075.1 GCA_001438145.1 OM182 bacterium BACL3 MAG-120619-bin3
TGTGAAATCGATTTATCGCCCGGCACTCGCACGCGGCCTTTTATTTGAGGAACGCTCGTACCGCTCTGACCGGCAACAAACACGACAGATTTTTCGTTCATAGCATTATTCGCAGTTGGTTTGAAATGAGTATTAATAAAGGCTTCTCGCGTCTCTTTGGCATGAGCGAAAAGCGTGCGTAGATCCATGCTTAAACGCTCATCAGGAGATGATTCGAGCGCCGTTTTCAACGCTTGAAGCTCAACGATCATCGCACCTAAAACCTCTGCGCTTGCTGTTCGATTCGCCACGAAAATATCTGACCACATGCGCGCATCGCTTGACGCCAGACGACTAAAGTCGGCGAAACCGCCGGCCGCATAACGAAATATATCCCCGCTTTTTTCCTGTTTCGCCAGCACATCGACAATCGAATAAGCGAGAAGGTGAGGCAGATGACTCGTCGCCGCTAACACCTCATCGTGATGCTTAACACTCATCGCTAGCATGTTTGCATCCAGCGCTCGCCACATCGCGCTCACTAACCGCAGCGAATCGGAGGAATTATTAGCAAGGGGGGTCAATATGATATTACGCTTCGCAAACAGACCCGCATTTGAGGCGAGATAACCGCTTTTCTCTGAGCCTGCAATGGGGTGTCCTGGAACGAAGCGCGAGGAAAAGTCTATCGGCAATTTTTCAACGGCCTCGACAACATTACCCTTCACGCTAGCGACATCGGTTATTATTGCATGATCATTACAGAAAGATGCTAGGCGCGGAAGAATGGCAGCAGTAGCGAGCGGTGGCAAGGCAATAACCACAAGATCAGCCTCAGCACACGCGAGTTGAACGTCAGCCACTCCATACGCAGCATCGATATCACCAGCCGACAACGCCGCCTCTAGCTGAGCGCAATCGCTATCGCAGGCTACGAGTGTCTGATTTGGATTGTTTAGCTTAAGCCCTCTCGCAATAGAGCCACCTATCAGACCCAATCCGATAATCAGTATCTTTGCGCTCTCGAGGCTAGACATACATGCTCACTCGCATCACTTAGACGCGTCGGTTGGCGCAGCTAAAACCGGCGCGCTGTCGCTTTCAGCCTCTGTGGGAAGCGTTGGGGGATAACTACCGAGAATACGCAGTGAGGTCGTCCGAGGCTTGAGCAGCGCGAAAAGTTTCTGCTCAATACCGTGATCGCCTTGTTCCGTCCCACTGACAATGAAATCGATAAAAAACACGTATTCCCATGCTCTCAGCTTGGAGGGACGCGCCTCAATTTTTGATAGGTCGATCTGTAGTGTGTTGAAAGGCTCTAAGATTCTAAAAAGCGCGCCGGGCTTGTTATCGGTCGCGACTAAGAGACTCGTCTTCCTATCACGCGACTGCTTCCTCCCATCGTTATGCGCAGCAAGTAGACCCAGAGACTTCTCGAGTCCATTCTCTCTCTCTTCCTCGCTCTCACCCGCTGCGATAATCAAAAATCGGGTTCTATTATGGCTATGGTCTTGGATAGAGTCGCTCAGTATGTCGAGGCCATAGGTCTGTGCGGCGAATTCCCCTGCAATGGCCGCCATACCCTCTTCGGACAGTGTCAATTCGGCAGCTTGCGCGTTGCTTGCGCATTCGCGCAGCACCGCGTGTGGGAAATTTCTGCTTAGCCAGCCGCGGCACTGAGCGAGAGACTGCTTATGCGAGGCAATCGTGTGAACCTTATCGCGCGTCAATCCCTCTCTTCCGAGTAAATTATGAACGATCGGGATGATTATTTCGCCAACGATTAGCGTTGACGTCGTGAGCAGACAGTCTTGGGTATTATTGACAGCCCCTTCGGTGGAATTCTCAACGGGCACCACACCAAAAAGGGAGTCGCCTGCCTCGACGCTGGCAAACACGTCTTCGATATTTGCAGACGAGCGCATAAGCCATCCCTCGGTGTTTGACCGAGGGTGCTGCTCAAAGAAAGCTATAGCCGCCGCGTGAGAAAAAGTGCCTTGGGGCCCTAAATAGGCGACAGACGTCGCCGCTTTAGTCGGCATTGTTCTCATCGTTTTCTGACTGTTCGCTGTTTAGCTCTTCAACAAACTCCTCTGCGGGCTCGTCTACGCGCTCTAACCCTACTAATTTTTCGCCTTCTTTTAAGCGGATAAGCCGGACGCCCTGTGTGTTTCGTCCTTGCACCGACACTTCATCGACGCGCGTGCGCACCATAGTGCCTTTGCTCGAAATCAGCATGATTTCATCTGCGTCAGTGACCTGAACAGACCCGACCACTGCGCCATTACGATCACTGGCTTGAATACCTATAACGCCTTGTCCACCGCGTCCACGCAGCGGAAAGTCACTCGACTTCGTGCGCTTACCGTAGCCGTTCTCGCTCACGGTGAGTACTTGCTTGTCATCATCTGCGACCATTAGGGACACCATACGCTGACCGGCACCTAACCTTATTCCGCGGACACCGCGAGCGGTTCGCCCCATCGCCCTGACATCCTGCTCTGAGAATCGAATCGTCTTGCCAGATGTGCTCATCAGTATTAAATCGCGCGTGCCGTCTGTTACCGCTGTACCTACGAGCTCATCGTTATCATCGAAAAAAAAAAAAAAAAAGTTCGATCGCACGAAGGCCCACACTGCGCTGCCGTGCAAAGCTAGGCAATGGTGTCTTCTTCACTGTGCCGTTTGCCGTTGCCATGAAAACAAACGAGTCTTCGGTATATTCTTTGATCGGCAGCATGCTCGTCACGCGCTCTTCTTCTTCGAGCGGCAATATATTCACAAGCGGCTTGCCCCGCGAGGTTCGACTCGCGATAGGAATCATATAAACCTTGAGCCAATAAACCTTGCCTCGGCTAGTAAAGCAAAGCAGCGTGTCATGCGTGCTCGCAACTAATAGATGTTCAACGAGATCTTCGTCTTTCACTGCGGCGGCCGCTTTGCCCATGCCGCCCCGTCGCTGCGCTGCGTAATCGCTCAGTGGCTGAGTTTTCGCATAGCCCGTTTTAGAAATAGTTACCACACGGTCTTCTTCTGTTATCAAGTCTTCGACAGTGAGGTCTTGTTGCGTGCCCACAATCTCAGTGCGGCGCTCATCGCCGTATTCGTCGCGTACTTTTTCTAATTCACCGCGCACCACGCTTAACAGGCGTGTTTGATTGCCTAAAATATCGAGATAGTCGGCGATCTGTTCTAGCAGCGCTTTGTAGTCGTTAATGAGCTTTTCATGTTCGAGACCCGTAAGCCTGTGCAAACGCAATTCGAGAATTGCCTGCGCCTGCTCTTCTGACAGACGATAATCGGCACCGCTAAGGCCGTATTTGGGGTCTAGCCCTTCTGGGCGACACGCATCCGCGCCAACTGTCCCAAGCATTGCCAGTACGCTGTCCGATTTCCATGATCTCTCTAGCAGCTTAACTTTTGCCTCTGCTGAGGAGGGCGAACTTTTAATGAGTTCAATGACCGCATCGATGTTAGCTAGGGCGACCGCGAGACCTTCGAGAATATGACCTCGATCGCGCGCTTTACGCAGAAGGAAACTGGTGCGCCGCGAAACAACCTCGCGCCTGTGACGGATAAACGAGTCGAGAATTTCCCGCAGCGTTAAAAGCCGTGGCTGGCCATCGACGAGGGCCACCATGTTAATGCCAAACACGTTCTGCATTTGTGTTTGTGCGTACAAATTATTCAGCACTACATCGCCCATCTCGCCGCGGCGCAATTCGATCACGATACGCATGCCATCTTTGTCTGATTCATCGCGCAGCTCGGTTATGCCCTCGAGCTTCTTTTCTTTGACCAGCTCTGCGATCTTCTCTATCAAGCGCGCTTTGTTAACCTGGTAGGGAATCTCAGAGACAATAATTGTCTGTTTGTGCGTTTTCTCATCCGTCAGCACCTCGGCCCGTGCGCGCATATAAATGCGGCCACGACCAGTCTGATAGGCCTGCAAGATGCCAGCCTTGCCATTAATGATACCGGCGGTTGGGAAATCAGGGCCGCTGATATGCTCCATCAAACCCTCGATGCCAATCTCAGGATCGTCGAGCAAGGCGATAACACCACCAACGACTTCAGTTAAATTATGAGGCGGAATATTAGTCGCCATTCCAACCGCGATGCCGCTGGAGCCATTTACAAGCAGATTGGGCACCTGCGCAGGGAGCACATCAGGAATCTGCTCTGTACCATCATAGTTAGGTGAAAAATCGACGGTCTCTTTGTCCAAATCTGCGAGCAGATCGTGAGCAATTTTAGCCATACGGATTTCGGTATAGCGCATTGCTGCTGCAGAATCGCCATCGACCGAGCCAAAATTACCTTGCCCGTCGACGAGCGGATAGCGCAATGAGAAATCTTGAGCCATCCTAACGATCGTGTCGTAAACCGCCGTATCGCCATGCGGATGGTATTTACCAATAACATCACCAACAATTCGCGCAGATTTTTTGTAAGGCTTGTTATAGTCATTCGAGAGCACGTTCATCGCGAACAACACGCGGCGATGAACCGGCTTGAGGCCGTCGCGAACATCGGGTAGCGCTCTTCCTACAATGACACTCATTGCATAAGCAAGATACGACTCACGCATCTCGCTTTCTAGCGCTACTGGCAGAACCTGTTTAGCAAACTCGCTCATAGACTTAACTTTCCTAACACTTTGGTTTTCGGCAAAATTATGCGCCTCTATACACCATTTATAGCGGCCGTCTTGCCGTTTTTTAAAGGCCCTTTTTGAGAGCGTCGAAACACCCGCAATCGTAGCATAGACGCCACCATTTCGCCCGCCTAAATCGCGCTGTATTCGGCGTAATATCGCCCTCGCATGCGACAGGAAGCCTCGATGACGGTTATACTGCCCGCTCGCTAAATCACCGAGCACAAGCCACGAGAATTAAGATGACCGATAACCCGCTACTGACTCCAGACCTCGTTGTGTTTGCACGCTGGGTTGTCCCTGTCGTGCCGACTCAGACTGTACTCGAAAACTATGCTTTGTTCGTGACCGATGGGCGCATCACCCACCTCCTCCCAGCAAACGACGCGAAGACGATGCTCTCAGAAGCTGCTCTTGCTGGCGCGACGCAACTCAACAACCATGCGCTTCTCCCAGGACTCGTTAATGCTCACGGTCATGCCGCAATGACATTGCTCCGAGGCGTCGGTGACGACATGCCTTTGCAGGCATGGCTCGAAGAACGGATCTGGCCCTTAGAAGGCGAACTTGCGGATGCCAGCTTCGTCAACGCAGGAGTTCGCCTAGCGGCCGCCGAGATGATCCTATCCGGCACAACCTGTTTCGCCGACAATTACTTTTTCCCAGAAGAAACCGCAAAGGTCACTCTCGAGACCAAGCTCCGCGTTCAACTGGCGTGCCCAGTCCTGGACTTCCCCACACGATGGGCATCGCATGCAGACGAATACATTAACAAAACCACTGCTTTGCACGACCAATACCGACAAGACGACCGTGTGCATGTTGCGTTTGGCCCGCACTCGCCTTACTCCGTCTCAGACGCCCCCCTGCGCAAAATCGCTACCTTGGCTGCAGAGTTAGACTTGCCGGTCCATATGCATGTTCATGAAACTCAAACCGAGGTCGACGATGCGGAAGTTAAAGACGGTGTTCGACCGCTCGCAAGATTACACGCATTGGGCCTTTTGACTCCTAGACTCTTCTGCACGCATATGACGGCGCTCACGCAAGAAGAAATAGAATTAGTAGCCAGTAGTGGCAGCCATATCGCGCATTGCCCTGAGTCTAATCTCAAACTCGCTAGCGGTTTTTGCGAGGTTCAAAAGCTTGCGCGTCATGGGATTAACGTCGCACTCGGAACCGACGGCTGCGCGAGCAATAACGATCTGGACATGTTTTCAGAAATGCGCACAGCGGCACAACTCGGCAAAGCCGTAGCGCAGGACGCGACCGCCGTTCCCGCGAACGCTGCATTGGCAATGGCAACCATAAACGGTGCCAAGGCAATGGGCTTGGACGCCGATATTGGCAGTCTTGAGGTGGGAAAATTCGCAGACCTTTGTGCCGTAGACCTTGGCAGCATCAACAGCATTCCTCTCTATGATGTTATCTCTCAGCTGGTTTATTCGACACAAGCTAGCCAAGTTAGCCACGTTTGGAGTGGCGGCGAAGCCCTCCTTTGCGACCGCAAGCTCCAAACTATCGATGAGCAACAACTCAAAAGAACAACCCAAGAGTGGCAGAAGCGCGTAAAACACGTAGCAGAGAAGGCTTAACCGCTTAGTTAGCCATAGCGCACACAGGATCAATCATGAGTAATGTCGACGAATTAGAGATCAAAAAATTTGAAGCCCTAGCCGCGCGCTGGTGGGATCCGACGAGCGAATTCAAACCGCTCCATGAGATAAACCCACTGCGGATGGGCTTTTTGACATCGAAGACAACCCTTGCAGGAAAGCGCGTCCTCGACATCGGCTGTGGCGGCGGCATACTCGCCGAGGCGATGGCGAGACAGGGCGCCGATGTGGTCGCGATAGATATGGCGGAGGCTTCACTCGCCGTCGCCCGCCTACATCAGTTAGAAAGTAAACTCGACATAGACTACCGGCGCATTCCCGCCGAAGAATTGGCACAAGCAGAACCCGAGCAGTACGACATCGTGACATGCCTTGAAATGCTCGAACATGTACCCGACCCCAGCGCGATTGTTGCCGCCTGCTACGCGTTGGTGAAACCCGGCGGGCAAGTGTTGTTCTCGACAATTAATCGCAACCCAAAGTCGTATCTCTTCGCGATAGTTGGCGCGGAATACATCTTGAACCTGCTTCCCCGGGGCACTCACGAATACGCCAAATTTATTCGCCCCTCTGAGTTAGCGAGCTGGTCACGCGACGCGGGATTAACACTGATCGAACAGAGAGGCATGACCTACAACCTCTTGTCGAAGCGTTATTCACTCGGCAACGATCTCGACGTGAACTATCTCGCCTATTATGACAAGCCTGCGCTCGAGGAAAGAGGCGCATGAATCTTGATACGTCCATAGAATGTGTTCTATTCGACCTAGACGGCACGCTTATCGACACGGCGCCAGATTTCGTCATCGCACTTAACCTGTTGCTTACACAGCAGGGAAAACAACCACTGGATGCCCGCGTGATAACTCACACCGTGTCAGATGGCGCAAAAGCACTTGTTGCACTCGGCTTCGGTATTGACGAAAAAGCAGAAGCGTTCGCCTCTCTCCATACGCAGCTTCTCGCCCTCTATCTCGAGCAAATCGAGTCGACACGATCAACACTCTACCCTGGCATGGAAAATCTACTCGATTCACTCGAACAGGCAGGCATTCCCTGGGGAATTGTTACAAACAAGCCTCGCCTTTATGCGACTGCACTGCTTTCGCGCCTATCACTTCTCGCGCGCTGCCCTGTCTTGGTTTGCCCAGACGACGTGCGAGATAAAAAGCCCCATCCCGAGTCACTCCTTCTCGCGCTCTCGGTGTTAATGCGAGAACCGGAGCGCTGCGTGTATATTGGAGACCATATTCGTGACATGCAGGCTGCGAAGAACGCAGATCTCATTGCTATAGCCGCCAGCTATGGCTACCTAGCCGACGGAGTCGATCCTGCCGAATGGCCTGCCGATTTCATCCTTAGCCAACCCGAGCAGTCTATTGGGCTTCTCAACTTACTGAAGTTTCGCTCATGACCTTTACCTACGATGCAGCACAAGATTGTCTTAACGATAAAAACATACTCATTACCGGCGCGAGCGATGGCATAGGCCGCGCTGTGGCTGCTGAGTTCTGCGCACGCGGCGCAAACGTCATAGCACTTGGCCGTAGCCAGGAAAAACTAGAAGCGCTTTTCGATGAAATCGAAGCGACTTACCCAGGGCGATTAATCATTCATCCGCTGGATTTATCGACCGCGACGAGTGCAGAGTATGCCACCCTTGCTAGTGCACTCGGCGAGCAGTTTGACACCCTCGACGGCTTAATTCACAACGCCGCCTTACTCGGCGCGCGTAGCCCTATCGAATACTATCCCGACAGCGACTGGGATAAATTAATGCAGGTGAATGTAACTGCGCCCTTTAAACTAACCAAAGCACTGGTCCCCGCCCTCACGGGCTCGAGCGACGCAAGAGTCATTTTCACCTCATCAAGTGTTGGGCGCGTTGGGCGCGCGTATTGGGGGGCTTACGGGATTAGTAAATTTGCACTCGAAGGATTGATGCAAACGTTCGCCGAAGAAGTAGGCAACATCAGTGAGATCAGCGTCATGAGTTTTAATCCAGGCGGGACACGAACTGCAATGCGCAGAGACGCCTACCCCGCAGAAGATCCAATAACCCAGCCTACTCCCGAATCATTGCTCCCACTGTATCTCTACTTAATGAGTCCTGCTGCGAAAAAACATCACGGCCAAGCGTTGGACGCGCGCGGCTTCGAAGGCTAACGAAGCGCTGCCGGCACGAAAACGGCTTAGGCACGCACTCAGAACTAGCGAGGAGCGGGTTCCGCTTCTTTAGGTTTTTCGACGCGCGGGTAGGCGACTTTTAAGAGCTTGTCCAAATCCTTGCGCGGTAATTCTTGAAAACGTCCTTTCGTAATCGTGCTTGGTATAAATAAGGGCCCAAAGCGCACACGCTTGAGCCGACTTACCTTCACGCCTTGCGACTCCCAAAGTTTTCGCACCTCGCGATTACGCCCCTCGAGAACGACCACGTGATACCACTGGTTTACGCCTTCACCACCAAAATGTTGAATGTCAGTAAACCTGCACATGTTGCCATCGATCATCACGCCATCGTGCATCTGCTGCACCATTTCTTTGCTTACGTCGCCGAGTACACGCACTGCATATTCGCGTTCGATTTGCGCACTTGGGTGCATCAAACGATTCGCGAGTTCGCCATCCGTAGTAAACAACAGGAGTCCACTGGTGTTAATATCCAGACGGCCAATTGCAACCCAGCGCCCGTGTTTAATCGGCGGAAGGCGGTCGAAGACAGTCGGCCTTCCCTCGGGATCTTTGCGAGTACACACCTGGTCCTCGGGCTTATTATAAAGAATCACTCGACGCTCATGATTCGATTTCAACTGGGCTGCGACCTTTTTCCCATCGACGACAATTTTATCGTCTTCGTCTACGCGGTCTCCGATCTTGGCAGTAACTCCGTTGACCTTAACCCGCCCTTTTTCGATCCACGTCTCGGCCTCGCGCCGCGAGGCAAATCCTGCGCGCGCCATGACTTTTTGTAATTTTTCAGACATACAATCTACTCGGTTGGGACGGCATCATCAGATCCGCCCTCGGATTCTTCGGAACTCAGTTGCCCTTCATTTCTCTCGCCAGCAATTGCCTCGCCTAAGCGCGAAGGATCGCCGCCTAGGTCTTCTTCTAGGGCTGCGAGCGCTTCGTCTATCTCAGCGAAATCGTCATTCTCTTCGTCATCCTCTTCGTCATCCTCTTCGTCATCCTCTGTGCCCTGCAAATC
>LICD01000076.1 GCA_001438145.1 OM182 bacterium BACL3 MAG-120619-bin3
TGCAGGGCTCAATAGTGACGTAGAGCGTCGAGAAAGGAAGCCGGTAATTTTTGCGCAGCTCAGCGGCCTTTCTCAAGACAGCAATCTCGGCGTGCGCGCTCGGATCACAGCCGCTTATTGGTGCGTTAAAAGCGGCAGCGACAAGCGCACCATCGATCACCAACACCGCGCCAACGGGTACTTCACCGAGCGACTCAGCTTGATGCGCCTGCTCAATGGCAAGTCGCATCCACGCAGTGTCTTGCGCAATGGATACTGGCGTGTCCGCCGAATCAGTCATAGCGATCTCTGCTTACTCAATCTACCCACAAGATAGAGGCCGATGGACACTGCTGGGCCAATAAACACGGCGAACAACAGCGTCCCAAGTCCCGCAACGCCCCCGAGTGACCAGCCTATACCAACCACTGTTAGCTCGATGCTCATCCGTACCAGCGCAACAGGCAACCCTGTTACGCGCTGCAACCCTGTCATCACTCCATCGCGAGGCCCAGGCCCCAAATTAGCGACGAGGTAGAGCCCGCTCCCAAGACCGACAATAAACACGCCGAGCATGGTTTGGATAATACCCGACACAGTCCCTGCCATCTGTGGAAGATACGGTAGTGATAACTCCATCACCGCCGCGATTATTATAATATTTAATAGTGTGCCAAGACCTGGCGTCTGCCGCAGGGGTATCCATAACACCAAAACACCTACGCCAATAAAGAATGTAGACATCCCAATCCCCAAACCTGAGGTATTAGCGACGCCTTGCGAAAAAACGGTCCATGGACTCACGCCAACGCCGGCATTGATGAGAAGAGCCTCACCGACACCAAACAAAACTAGGCCAATGCAAAGCAGCACAAACGTGCGCAAGGCCGGAAAGAAATTAAGCGGCCGTGGAGAACTCCAGCTTACCGTGGGCACTGTTTTAACTCGTAAAAAGTCGAGCATCTAAATTCCTTAGAAAAATAGCGGGGAGGCAGGCCTATTCAAAGACAACGGTACGACCACGAAAGACCACTGCCTTGTGCTCAAGCACTTTTTTAAGCGCCTGTGCAAAGACCTTCTTCTCAGTATCTCGGCCAATCTGTTTAAGTTTGTCGACTGAATAGCCCGACCGGATGCGCGACACATCCTGCTCGATGATTGGCCCTTGGTCCAGCGCCGGAATAACAAAATGCGAGGTCGCGCCCATCAATTTGACGCCTCGCTCATACGCCATCTCGTAGGGCTTAGCGCCGACAAATGAGGGCAAAAACGAGTGGTGAATATTGACAATGGGGCAGGCTGCTTTATCGATAAATTCAGCGCTCAAAATCTTCATATAACGCGCTAACCCGATAAAATCGGGTGCGTAACTTGCAATTATTTTAAGCTGCTGAGATTCGAAATCGGGATTATCGATGGTAGGAATAAAATAAAAAGGAATGCCGAGTCTCGCCGCAATCGCACTGTGGTCGAAGTTACCAATAATGAAACTCACCTCAGCGTCAACGAGATCCCCCAGCTCAATCTTATTCAACACCTCGAGCAGCGCATGCGGCTCTCGCGACACAAAGAGCCCGAGCGATTGAGGTTTGTTGAAAAAATGAATATCGAGTTCGCCGCCTTCGCTCACAGGCAGCGACGAAAACTCGTCGCTGAATGCGTTGGCATCCGCCCATGCTCCGTTGTCTTCCCATTCGATACGGATAAAAAAGCGATCGTCCTCAACATGCTGTTCCAGCGCTAAGATATTGCAACGATGCTGAGCGAGGTAAGCCGACAGCTCGGCAACGATGCCCGGTCTGTCGGGGCAGTGAAAGGTAAAGCAGATCATGCGATTAGTCTCGGCAGCTTGTCGCTGTTCTAATTCGTGCAGTTTTCGTTAGCGTCGGAGTATAAGACGAAAAAGGGTTTTGCGCATGAAGAACACACAGCACTAAGGTCTTGTCGTTCGCGCTTTCGGCCCAAGCTGCGTCGCTGTTAAGTCATAGGCAAGTTTCACCCAATCGCACAGTAGCGGACGCGTGTCCCGGGGATCGATAACCTCTTCGATACCAAACGCCTCTGCGGTGCGCAGCGGCGAGCGGTATTGCTCGAGCATTGCCTCGATTTCTCGGCGTTTGGCATCCGGGTCGTCAGCAGCCTCAATCTCACGCCGATACGCCGCCTGCACACCGCCTTCGATAGGCAGGGAACCCCAGTCGGCGGAGGGCCAGGCGTAACGCAAATTAAGTCCATCGGAGTTCCCGTGGCCCGCACCCGCCACACCGTAGCAACGTCTGATAATCACCGACACCCAGGGCACGGTCGCCTGTAAACACGCCATCAGTGCTCTGCTGCCGAGTCTTACCGTGCCCGCCTCCTCCGCTTCAATGCCAATTAGGAATCCAGGATTGTCGACGAGGTTAATAACCGGGAGATGGAACGTGTCGCAAAGATCAACGAAGCGCATCATCTTCTCTGATGACTGCGCGTCTACAGCGCCGCCGTGGCACTTCGTGTCGTTGGCCATAATCCCAACGGCGTAACCATCGAGGCGTGCAAGCCCTATCGCGAGCGAGCGGCCATAGCCGGCGTTAATTTCAAAAAACGAGTCTTTATCAACGATCCCTGCGATAACCTCCCGCACCTCATACATCTGACGACGATCGCGCGGGATCACGCTGAGCAGCGACTCATCTTTACGATCGGCAGGATCCTGAAAATTAACACGCGGCGGTAGATGCCATACGCTTTGGGGCAGATACGACAAAAACTGCGCAATCTGTTCAAAGGCCTCCACTTCGCTTTCGACCTCGTTATCAACGGCGCCGCTGCCGTGCGCATGAATCTGCGAGCCTCCTAATTCATTCTTACCAACAGGTTTGCCAAAGCTACGCTCTACAACTGGGGGGCCAGCAACAAACATTTGGCTTGTGTCTTTCACCATAAGCGAGAAATGAGAAATCGTCGTTCGCACTGCCCCGAGCCCAGCAACCGAACCCATACATGCGCAGACAACCGGAACATGACCGAGCAAGCGCATTGTGGTTTCGATTCCTTTGAGCGCTGGAACATAGGAGTGGCCTACCATCTCGAGCGTCTTGACGCTTCCTCCACCGCCGCTGCCATCGATTAACCTGACAAGCGGGAGTCTCATCTCCAGAGCATAGCGCTCGCCGTAGCCGCTTTTGTCCCCTACTTTTGCGTCCGCCGAGCCACCGCGCACGGTAAAGTCATCACCGCCCAGCACCACTTTTCGGCCGTTGATCAGCGCCGTACCCAGAACGAAGTTCGACGGCACGAAGTCCTGCATCTCGCCTGCGTCGTTATAGGTCGCTTTGCCAGCTAGCGCCCCAATCTCATGAAAACTCCCGTCGTCGGCTAACGCAGCAACACGTTCACGAACAGTTAGCCTGCCATTATCATGCTGCCTAGCGACTCGCTCTTCACCGCCCATTTTGTACGCGAGCGCCTCGCGTCTCCTGAGTTCATCGACTTCTTTCTGCCAACTCATAATTATTTTCTCTTGCGAACTACGCGTTTGAATTCATTAGATCCAGCGCCTGATACGGGCTTTGAACTGGGCATAGTCGTCTCCAAACGTTTCTTGCATTTGCACCTCTTCTTTCAGCACGAATCGCTGCCTGATGATGAGGAAAAACAATAGAAGCACGAGCAACCCCACTACATTATTGACCAGCAGTGTGACGCCGATGAGGCAAAAGAACATCCCTAGATACATCGGATTGCGGGTGAAACGGTAGGCTCCGCTGACGACCAGTTTTGTTGATTCACTAAAGGGCACGATGCCGGTCTTTGCTTTGGAAAAGAGTCTGGCGGCCGAGGCTGCGAGAATGAGTCCAATGACTAAAAAGAGTAAGCCACCAATTAGAGCAAAAGCGGCGGCAACAAATGGCACGGGAACTAACCAATCAATGCCAATGATCGACGCAATGCTAAGAACAAGATAATGCGGCGGATAAAGTCTGGAGGGCACTTTCATAGAACTCTTCTTTTGTTAACCAAATGGCTATTATTGAGACGTGATTATCGGTTTTTCTGCAAAGCTATTAATGTCATCGACGTTCTTTACCTTGAATCTGATTGGCGATAGCGACCAATACTACAAGCGCATCGATAAATAGCGCGCCTGCAAGCGTTGGGACATACGCCTGACCCCAAATTAGAATCATGCCGATAAACATCGCCTTGCTGCCACCA
This sequence comes from OM182 bacterium BACL3 MAG-120619-bin3, assembly GCA_001438145.1. Taxonomy (GTDB): domain Bacteria; phylum Pseudomonadota; class Gammaproteobacteria; order Pseudomonadales; family Pseudohongiellaceae; genus UBA9145. The sequence continues at coordinate 4,180 of LICD01000076.1, forward strand.
GAGACATTAAGACAAAAAGTGCGCAATGCAGGCCTACGCGCGCCGATTATGAGAAGTATGCCCATCAGCCCTACAAGGCCTGACCAACCACGTGCCAGAAGCAATGCGAGCGGATCCGCCGATGGCGCACCAAACATCGACTGCTGGATTTCGGAGGGTGCGATTAACCCAAGACCAACAAGCGCTGTACCGATCCCAGTAACCCACATAAAAATGACCAACAGTTTTTCTTTATTCATAGTCCTGGCTCGATGTCCTTGTAAGCAAATTAACTCGTGTCTTTCGCGAGTGTTCGAGAATATCTCAATGTCTGCGCATTCACCAAATTCGCTTTCTCAGCGCAAGCGAAGCTACAATTGAACTCATGCGCCCATCACTCACGGTGGGCTTGCCAATTCGACCCGCAGTCATGACTACAAGCGCTTACTACTTGTCAGGCAGAGACTCGATAGTCAGGAGCGACACCGATGAAATTCAGATTTAACCTACTGTTTATCGCGACAGGACTCGCTGCACTTGCCGGACACACAGCGGCCGCTGACACGTGGGATGTAAACACCCCTTCATTCGGCGCCCAAGCCATGACGGCTCAGCTCGATGTTACCGAAGGCACGTGGCTCAATGTCGATGTCTCCCCCGATGGCCAATCGGTTTTGTTCGATTTACTCGGCGACATTTATCAGATGCCTATCGATGGCGGCGAAGCCGTAGCACTAACAAGCGGACTCGCGTGGGACATGCAGGCGCAGTATAGCCCCGATGGGCGGCGTATTGCTTTCACCAGCGATAGCGCAGGTGGCGATAATATTTGGACACTCGACCTCGAAAGCGGTGCGACGCATCAGGTAACGCACGAGTCTTTCCGCCTTCTGAATAGCCCGACATGGAGTCCAGATGGCCGTTTTATCGCTGCGCGCAAACACTTCACCACCTCGCGATCGCTTGGCACCGGCGAGATTTGGCTCTATGACAGCACGGGTGATGACGCTATCGCGGGTCAGCGTATTGTCGCGCGTCCGAGTGAAAACTTTCAGAAAGAACAGGGCGAGCCTGCTTTCGCACCTGACGGCAGCGCGATTTACTATGTGCGTAATGTCTCACCGGGCAACACGTTTATTTATCATGAGGACAGCAATACCGAACTGTTTCAGATTCGCCGTGTCGATCTCGCCTCTACCGAGATCACGACTGTTGCAGGCGGGCCCGGCGGCGCAGTGCGCCCTACGCCATCACCCGACGGTAGCAAGCTTGCGTATGTGAAACGCGTCCGCGCGGAATCACGCCTCTTTGTTATGAATCTGGCTACCGGCGAAGAGCGCATGGTTTACGCAGAGCTCGACCCAGACATGCAAGAGACTTGGGCTGTGCATGGTTTTTACCCAACGATGGAGTGGACACCAGACTCCGACGCTATTGTCTTCTGGGCCAAAGGCAAAATATTTAAGCTAGACCTTGCGACCGAAGCAACGACAGAAATTCCTTTCCATGTTGCCGATACGCGCAAAATTTACCCTCCGCTGCGCGGCACTGTTGAGGTAGCCCCTGAGACTTTCGCGACTAAAATGGTGCGCTATCCTCAGCCCTCTCCCGACGGCACCTCGGTTGTGTTTGAGTCGCTCGGCAGACTGTTTATCAAGCGCGGAGAATCGCCACCAGAGCGATTGACTCGAGGCGACCATGAAGGCTTCGATTACTCGCCGATCTATTCGCCCGACGGCGACTCGATTTACTTTTTGCGCTGGCACGACGACTCACTAACCACGCTTTACCGCGTGCGCACTCGAGGCGGCGCGCCAAGAGAGATGGCACTTAGTAAAGGACAATACGACGACCTTGCGATCAATGCCGATGGCACCGAGCTCTTGCTGCGCAAGCGTCGCGGCAGCGATCTGCTTAACCCCAATTTCGATAACAAGCCTGGCATTTATCTCTACGACCTCGCCTCCGAGCAGCTCAGTTTTGTTACTGACAGTGGCATCAACCCCCATTTTGGCCCAGAGGGCAGGATCTATCTGCAGGAGCGGAACGAAAGCGCCGAGGGCCGCGGCAGTTCCACCGCGATTACGCAGTTAGTGTCAGTTGACCGTGCGGGTCAGGATAAGCGCACAGTCGCTGAGGCCGAATTTGCTAGTGAGATGCGCCTCTCGCCCGATGGAAACTATGTTGCGTTTATCAATCAGTTTCAGCTTCACGTTGCCGCGCGCTCGCAGTTTGGCGCAGGTATCGATCTCGATGCGGCAAAGCCGGCCTTCGCTGTGCGCCGCGCAAGCAAGGTAGGTGCCACCTATATCGCCTGGTCGCCAGACAGCGAGTCGATTAGCTGGTCGGTTGGCGCTGAGTTTAAAACAGCAAATATTAATACACTGATGAACGGTGACTACGCGACGCCTGCTACTGGCAACAACCTGAGCATGCAGGTTGCACATGCCATCCCTAACACCGCGGTGGCGCTGACTAATGCGCGGGTTATCACAATGAACGACGAGCGCGCCGTGATAGAAAACGCCACTGTGCTGATCAAAGGCAATCGTATCGAGTCGATAGCCAGAGGCACTGCTGTGCCCGAGGACTACACCGAAATCGATCTAGCAGGCAAAACTATCATGCCAGGCATCATTGATGCGCATGCACACGGGCCGTATGCAGGCGACGATATAATCCCGCAGCAAAACTGGAATTTGCTCGCCCATTTAGCGCTTGGTGTCACCACTGTACATAACCCCTCGAGTAGCGCGAAGTCGGCCTTCGCAGCAGCAGAATATGCGCGCACAGATCGAATTCTGGGGCCACGTATTTTCTCGACTGGCGAGATTGTTTATGGCGCAAAAAGCACGAGCTGGGCACCGATCGACAACCTAGACGATGCATTGGCCCACGTACGCAGACTCGCAGCGCAAGGTGCGATTAGTGTCAAAAATTACAATCAACCACGCAGAGAACAGCGTCAGCAGGTAATCGAGGCAGCACGCCAAGAGGGCTTGATCAGCGTTGCCGAAGGTGGGTCGCTCTATCAACTAGACATGAGCATGATCGCCGATGGCATAACCGGCATTGAGCACAACGTGCCAACGCTCAAAATGTATGACGATGTGCATCAGTTCTGGCGTCAGTCGGGCGCGGGCTATACGCCTACCCTCGTCGTCACCTATGGTGGCCTCACCTCAGAAGATTATTTTTATCAGAATACCGAAGTATGGAAACACCCTATCCTCAGCAATTTTGTGCCACCGTCGCAACTGCAAGCGCGTTCGGTGCGCCGCGTAACAGCGCCAGAGGAAGACTATCGAGATGACGATTCAGCCGCTGCCGCGAAGATTCTGATGGACGCAGGTATCATGGTAAACATCGGTGCCCATGGCCAGCGCGAAGGACTCGCGAGTCACTGGGAAATGTGGAGTTTCGCACGCGGCGGTTTCTCACCGATGGAGGCGCTTGCTACCGCGACAATTAATCCGGCGCGCCACCTTGGCATGGACAAAGACATCGGGTCGCTCGAGGCAGGCAAACTTGCCGACCTCGTTATCGTCGATGCAAACCCACTCGACGACATTCGCAACACCGATCGAATCAGCCATGTCATGATCAACGGCCGACTGTATCGCGCGGGCGATTTAAGCGAGGAAGTTACTGGCACGGCCACCTTAAGCCTATTCCATTGGCAGACCACGCCGCAAGGCGCGATTAGATAGTCAGCAATACCGGAAGTTGCTTGGTCGCCACTCTAACTAGAGTTTGACGACATAACCCGCCGAAGGTGGCAATGTGCCTTCGACAAAACTCGGATAGAGCTCGGCGAGCGCCTCGATACCGCCGAGCTCTTTCACCTCCATCCAACCGAAAGTCGCCTCGGTTGCCGCCTTCAGGTAGTCGCTCGAATTCTTTTCGAACTCGCCAGGGGCAAGTGTTTTCATGCGCTCGAGAATGTAGGTTGGTGCAAAAAACATCTCTTGTGACTTAATGGGCACGAGACTGGCATCACCCGCACTCCCCTTCGCCTCTTCGTCCCAATGCGTTAACCCCACACTGATGTAATGCTGGAGCTGATCTCCCAACTGCGCCTGTAGTGTGTGTCTTACATTGGGGTTGCCGGCCATATCGACGATTACTGCGCTCTTTTTCTCGAGCAATGCTGCGATTTCATCATAGGCGATAGTCGCCGCGTAAAGCGCAGTATCGGCAACAAACTGCTTGTTAGCCTGCGAGGTGAGACCAACTACTGTAGGCGCAGCGTCGTCTCGATCGAGCGCCACAGCAACGCCTAAACTCGTCTTAGATGACGCACTGACGATAATAACCTGCTCGGCACCAAACCAATTCTGCTGTTTGAGATGGTCCCAGATGCAGTAAGAGGTGAGATGCAGAGGCGACAATAACATGCGCGGCACATCTCCCTCTTTGCTGTAGCTCGCGTCGGCACTCACCCGCTGGTAACGGTTGTACAGTGGCGGTAGCGCTTGCCTATGCACCGCGCCGTCTACGAACGAATGTGGCTTACAATTTACGGGCAGCATAACCACCGACGCCGCAGGAGGGAAATAGCCATAGACACGATCGCCCACCGGCAAGTCAGCACAATTGGATTCGGTTACATCAGCAAATCCCCAGACAGGTATAATGCCCCACTCTTCGCCAATTTCATTATCTACTGGGAAAAATTGCCAGTAGCCTAAACGATCACCAGCAGCGCCGTAGGTAATATTGTTGGCTGTAAAGGCAAAGTACTCAACCGACAGTCTTACCTCTCCTTCACCCAGCACTGTTTCTGCGCGATCGATTACCCGATACGAGGCTAACTTCGTTTTGCTGACTTGTAATTCTGCAGACATGCTCACTCCACTTTGGTTAATGCGTTTGTTATCTCGATGCTTCTATCATCTAGATGCTTTCGTCATCTTCATACTTGAGTCTATCGACGATTCGTAATGAATAGTTTCTATCATTGCCACGCTGCACCTTTGAAGCTAACTGACTTGCTGCAGCAGCCTCTGCAAATTGGCCGCGGCGCGAGGCACACTCTCTTGGATTCGCTTTACAACTTGCATTTTCTCCGCATCGTCCGGCTTGAGACCCTGTAACAGCTTGCTCGGACCGTCTAAACGGTTACCAGCGATCCACGCCCGCAGTGCAGGTTCTGTGTTCCATTGATATTGATTGGCGAGGGATACCGCAGTGAAACGCAGAAAATCCGTGTCGTGATTAGGCAGGGGCACCGGCGCACAAAACCGATTCTTGGTGTCGTCGCCTGCATAACTAAGTTCAACATGGGCGATAAACGCAGCGCTGAAAACGGGC
>LICD01000077.1 GCA_001438145.1 OM182 bacterium BACL3 MAG-120619-bin3
CTATCGGCGATCGGGTAGCGGAAATGCCACATCGATCCCTCTTCTTCTTCCGATACAACCTCGAGATCCGAGATCGCGGTTAACAGCTGCGGATCCCAATTGACGAGGCGATTGCCACGGTAAATCAGGTCTTCGTTGTAGAGGTCGATGAACACCTTCTCGACGACTTTCGACAGCCCTTCATCCATGGTGAACCGTTCGCGCGACCAATCTAATGATGAACCTAAGCGGCGCAGCTGCTGGGTAATGATGTCGCCTGATTCTTCTTTCCAGTCCCAGACTTTATTCACGAAGTCTTCGCGGCCGATTTCTTGACGCGAAGTGCCCGCCGCGTTCAATTGCCGCTCGACAACCATTTGTGTCGCAATGCCTGCGTGATCGGTGCCTACCTGCCACAGGGTTTGGCACCCCAGCATGCGATGGTAGCGGGTTAGCGCGTCCATGATTGCGTGTTGAAAACCATGCCCCATATGCAGTCTGCCGGTGACATTCGGCGGCGGGATGACGATGCAGTAAGGATCGCCATCGCCCTGCGGCGCAAAATAGCCGCGCTCCTCCCATGTCTTATACCAGTTGGCTTCGAGTTGCTGGGGTTGGTAAGTCTTTTCCATGATTCGCTTCGTTTGCTTGAGTCTTTTGAATAGAGCGTGATTGCTAAAAGGTCGCAAGTATACCGCAAGGCGCTGGCCTTCGCAGAGATCCTTGGGTGTTTAAATGGCGCTCAAATGACGCTTAAATGGGCCTTAATCAGAGCCTGATTAGAGCTTAATCATCTCGGGTTTAACACCCGCTTGCTGATAGTGGCGGTAGCGCGCACGAGCCTGCTCGAGCGCCTCAGGCTCTTGGATAATGATTTCGTTGACGCGCGCGATGCCTTCGACATTGTCGAGCGCATCGCTCGTCAGGTTGATGACGACGTCGGTGGCATCGCGCGGCAGAGTCGACACCGCGATGCTGACGTCCTCCGCACTTGTGCCATTTGCCGCGACGATTGAGTGTGGAATAAAGCTAGTGCTCGAAAATGACCATAAAAGCGCATCGATTTCACTCGCTATCGCCTCGCTGCCCGCGAACAAACAGACGCGATGCCCAAGCGAGAGTGCCTTCTCGGTTAGCCGGCAGGCGAAGAGCTTGCGCATCTGCTCGGTGTCCTGCTGCAGGTTGTAGAAGTTTATTTGCGTCATCGCGTAGGCGCTCTTTATCGCTTTAGTTTAGGCTGCCTTACGACGGAGGTACTCGAGCAGAAGTGACACTGGGCGACCAGTCGCACCCTTTGCCGCGCCACTGTTCCATGCGCTTCCGGCGATGTCTAAGTGTGCCCACTTGAACTTTTTAGTAAAGCGCGACAGGAAGCAAGCTGCGGTAATCGTTCCCGCACGCGGGCCACCTATGTTGGCTATGTCGGCGAAGTTGCTGTCGAGCAGGTGCTGGTATTCATCGTGCAGAGGAAGCTGCCACACCTGATCTAGGCTCGCACTGCCGCAGTCGGAGAGCTCTGCTGCCAATGCGTCGTCGTTGCTCAGCATCGCGCTCACATGCGAGCCGAAGGTGGCGACCGCGGCGCCTGTCAGGGTGGCGACATCGATGACGCTAGCCGGCTTATAACGCTCACCATAGGTGAGAGCGTCGCAGAGCACGAGGCGGCCTTCGGCATCGGTGTTGAGAATTTCGATGGTGAGGCCAGACATACTTGTTACGACGTCACCGGGCTTGGTTGCCTTGCCGCTAGGCATATTTTCTGCCGCAGCAACAATAGCAACGATATCGATTGGCAGTGCCATTTCGACCACGGCGGCCATTGTGCCGATGACGCTCGCAGCGCCACACATGTCGAATTTCATCTCGTCCATAGCAGCGCCAGCCTTTAGGCTGATGCCACCGGTGTCAAAGGTAATGCCCTTGCCGACGAGCATATGCGGCGCAGGTCGATCAGCTTTCGGCTTCACTTTCGCGCCTTTGTATTCCATTACTATCAACTGCGCCTCTTGAGACGACCCGGCCGATACCGATAGCAGGGAGCCCATGCCAAGGCGCGCCATCTGTTTCTCAGAAAGGACTTTAACGGTCAGTGTTCGGTTACCCTTGGCGAGGTCAATCGCCTGCTGTGCAAGGTAGGTCGGTGTGCAGATGTTGCCAGGTAAATTCCCCAGTTCTTTGGCGCAATTGATGCCGCGACCGGTGGCGACACCGTTGGCGAATGCTGTATCGATTTTTGCTTTAGAGGTGCCCTTAGGCGCCGCGAGGCTTATAGACTTAAGCGCTGATGCTTTCGCCTTTGTGCTCTTGGTGGTGCTGTAGCTGTAGCTTGCATCTTCGAGCTCTTGTGCGAGGCGTTCTGCCAGCCAGTAATGATCTGCCCCGGCGAGTGCGAGGCTGGCGAGCGCGAGATGCGCGTCCTTCGCTTGGCTTGAAAGCAAGCTTTTTGCAATGCTTACCAGTAGTTTCCGAGCCTCTTTGAGAGAGAGTTTGGCTTTGTCGCCACAGCCTACGAGTAAAACACGCTTTGCCTTCACGCCCTCTAGCCCCTGCAGCATTAGCGACGTGCCGAGGCTGCCATCAAAGTCGCCATTTTCGAGCACGCGCGCGAGTCGTTTGCCGCTAGCTATGTCGATTTCTTTTGCTTCGGCGCTGAATTTATTCTTCGCTGCGACGGCAATAACGAGGCAATCAGTGACAAGTCGAACGGGGTTACTGGTTTTCAGAGCAGTTTTCATCGGTAATCCTATTGGGATGCTGAGGTGAGTCTCGATCTAGGTCGATAATCCTAGGGAGTTTCAGAGGCTTATGCAAATTTTCAACACAGCTTTTCGACTGATTAGCCGAATCTTATTATGAACGTTAACCAAGGGTATCGCGGTCACCTTGTTGGAACTCTCCAGCGAAAAGCGGGTCATAGTTTATAATGCCAATACAGGAGAATTTGTATGCCGAGAATTAAGGTAAGTACTCCAGACAACCCGCGCTTTCGTATGGAGCGAAAAGTGGGGATCAGCGATTTGAACTACGCGAAGCATTTAGACAGCACAGCAATGGTGGCGATTCTACACGAGGCAAGGCTGCAGATGCTGGGCGATCTTGGCTTCACCGAGGGCAATATTTATGGCCTAGGTCTTGTGGTCACCGATTTTGCTATCGAATACCGCGCCGAGTCTTTCGCCAACGACACCCTCATTATCGATGTTTCGGTAGGCGAATTTACCCGCTATGGGTGTGATATTGGCTTTACGGTGAACAACGCAGCGCTTGACCAGATCGTCTGTAAGGCAAAAGTTGGTGTTGTTTTTATGGATTTCGATAAACACCAATTGGCTGATGTTCCCGCAGCATTCAAAACGAGGATAGAAATGCCTCAGGTCAGGGTGGCTTAGCGAGACTAACGTACCCGCGTTAAATCGATTAGACTTGCGGCTTAGCCATTCTTAAACGCGGAGCAGGCCAGATTGATCGTATTTCGCTATCTTAGCCGGCAGCTCCTCCAAGCGATGGCAGCTGTCACGCTCGTGCTTTTGGTTGTAGCGCTCACTGGCCGGTTTATCCAGTACTTGGGTCAGGCTGTCGCGGGTGAGCTTGCGACAGACGCCCTGTTTCTGTTGATTATTTTCCGCCTTCCCGACTTCCTCCTCGTTATTGTCCCGCTCGCTTTCTTCCTGTCTATTCTGCTTGTGTACGGGCGGATGTATGCCGAAAACGAAATGGTGGTGCTGATAGCCAGTGGTTTCAGCGAGCGGAAACTTGTGCGCATGAGCTTAGGGTTTGCTGCACTGGTTATGTTTCTCGTTGGCTCCCTTTCGTTGGTGCTCGCGCCTTGGGGCGTGCGCAAAACAGAGGAGCTGCTGCAGGCGCAGAAAAACCTCACCGAAGTCGATTTGATTGTTGCAGGGCAGTTTCAGAGCTTCGGTGGAGGCGCGCGCGTCACACATGCCGAACGGGTGTCTACCTCCGACACGGGGGAGCGGCAGTTGCAAGGCGTGTTTGTCGCAACGGGCGCCGATGCTGCCCCGAGAATACTCATTGCCGAGCGCGCACGACCCGTTGTCGAACCCGATGGTTCGCGGTTTATGCAGCTGAGCAATGTCGCGCAATATGACGGGATCCCTGGCGCCGCCGATTACACGGTGAGCCGATCACAAACCCAGTCGATCCGACTCCCCGATGCTCGCGAGCGTGAGCTTATTCTCGAAGAAGAAACGCTGTCCACTCTAGCATTAGTCGGCAGCGCCGACCTCGCCCGCATCGCCGAATTGCAGTGGCGTATCGCGACACTCCTGCTCGTGCCGATACTCACGCTTATCGCCGTGCCACTAAGCCGAGTCGGCCCGAGGCAGGGGCGTTATTCTCGTCTCGTGCCAGCCGCTTTGCTCTATGCGACCTACTTTGTGCTGCTGCAGTATTGCCGCGACGCGATTTCGGTGGGCGAATTATCTCCGTCCCTGGGTATGTGGTGGGTTCACGGGGTGTTTCTTTTTATTGCTCTCGCGGCAAATGGTTTTCTTAACCTGCCCAGGCGCGCCGCAGCGAGGGCGATCTAATGGTTAGCAAACCCATGACGCTTATTGATTCCTACATACGCAAGCGCGTGTTGCTCGCTATGCTTGTGGTCATCTCGCTCGTGCTGAGTATCGATGTGGTGTTCGCATTGGTCGAGGAGCTAGGCGATAGCGAAAATGCCTACACTTCTGCGCAGGCACTTTTGTATGTGCTTAAGACGCTCCCCTCTAGGGTATTTCAGCTTCTTCCCTTTACGGCGCTAGGCGGCAGCCTTATCGGTCTCGGTGTCATGGCATCGCATAACGAATTAATAGTCATTCAGTCGTCGGGCGTCAGCACCTGGCGTTTGGTGTGGGCGGTGTTGAAGCCGGCGTTTGTGGTCATGATCGCAGGCCTCGTGCTTGGCGAATACATTGCGCCTACGCTCCAGCAGTCTGCGCAGAGTTCGAAGGCGGTATTGCGAAGCGGCGTGCAGGCAATCGACGCCGGCCAAGGGAGTTGGCGTCGCATTGGCGATGAGTTCGTTCACGTGAATGCCATCGCGCCCGGAGGCGAGTCATTGTATGGCGTCTCGCGATATCGTTTAACAGGCGCTGAGCTCGAGTCGGCAGATTCTAAGCCAAAGGCAGCAATTGGTCTGGCGAGCATCAGTTTCGCGCAGAGTGCGCAGTATATCGACGCCGTCGAAGGAGGTTATTGGCGACTAGAGAATGTGTCAGAGACTCGGTTTTTGGCAGACTCGGTGGTCACAGCACAGCGTGAGAGTGAAGACTGGCTGGTTGATCTCTCTCCGGAATTGCTCGCGGTACTGCTTGTAGCGCCAGACAGGCAGTCGATCAGCGGCCTCTATAACTTCGCTCGTTTCTTTGAGTCACAAGGACTGGATTCCGATCGCTATATGCTCAGTTTTTGGGGGAAATTGCTGCAGCCGCTCGCGACGCTTGCGCTTGTGTTACTAGCCGTCTCATTCGTTTTCGGCCCGCTACGCGAAGCGACGATGGGCTTTCGGGTCTTTGTCGCAATAGGTGTTGGGCTTCTGTTTACCATACTGCAGCAGCTGCTAGAACCGGCAAGCCTGCTGCTTGGTATTAACCCGCTGTTTGCCGTATTGCTCCCCATTATGAGCTGTGCGGCATTGGGGATCGTGTCGATGCTAAGGGTGCGCTAGCGCTTTTTACGGTGTTTTCTTCTCGAATGGCTTATGGCCCTTCGGCATCAGAATGACCTTGGTCTCGCTCAGTTTGTCGTGCAGTGCATCGTTATTCTTGTCGAGGTAAAGCCAGAAATAGCCGATTCCGGCGAGCCAGAAAGCGGGCCATGCTGAGAAGAATCGGATTATGCCTTGCCGGACACTCATCGGCCGATCGTCGAAAGACACCGCCTTTAAACGCCAAGAAATCATGCCGAGTGTTTGCCCTCCACGAGTCCAGAACCAGAGATAGAACCCGGAGCTACTCGCAACCATCAGTAAGAAAGTGAGTGTGCTAACCACAGAGTCTGTTTGAACAACACCCTCGACCACCTGATTGCTATCGGTGCCGAAGATGCCCAGCATCGCGTAGCCGATAAACATCCACATCGCAAACACAAGAAAGCCATCATAGAGTAGGGCTGCCAAGCGTCTGGGCAGGCCTGCGCGAGGATAAGAGGACTCGTCGGTGTGGGCGTTAGTGCTTTCTTTGCTGTCGGGCTGGGTATTCTCAGAGTTCACAATGTGTTGCTCTCGTTTTGAGTTGGTTAATCAAATGAAGATGTATTTTACGTTATTAAACGCATTGGAGGTTAAGCGCCCGCAAAGAAGTGGAGATACCGGCGAATGTGCGCAATTTTCGGTGGTGTCGAAAAATCGCGGAGCGATTAACACCAGCTATCGACTTTGCTAGACTCAGCGGGTCCTGCTAATCAGGGCCGCCAAATCAACAGAGACACTGCTATGAATTCTAAACCCGAAGCTCGCCGCATTCAGCTACTAGACACTACGCTACGCGATGGCGAGCAGACTCAAGGCGTCTCATTTTCCGGCAGCGAAAAAGTGAGTATCGCACGCGCGTTGCTGCAGTCGCTCAAGGTCGACCGCATCGAAGTAGCCTCGGCGTGCGTGTCCGACGGAGAAAAGCAGGCGGTGGCGCAGATTACCGAATGGGCGGCGGAGAACGGCCTTGTCGATCGCGTCGAGGTGCTTGGCTTTGTCGATCGCAAGCGCAGTGTCGACTGGATAGTCAGTGCGGGTGGCAAGGTCATCAATCTGCTCGCGAAGGGCAGCGAGAAACACTGCCGTGAGCAGCTAAGCAAAACTCTGGAACAGCATGTCGCCGATATCGAGGCGACGGTAGCCTACGCGCATGAGAAGGGCCTGCGCGTAAATATGTATTTAGAGGATTGGTCGAATGGTTACGCCGACAGCCCCGACTATGTTTTTGGTCTTATCGAGGCGACCCGATCGATTGGTATCGGTCACTACTTGTTGCCAGACACTCTGGGCTTGTTGTCCCCCGAAGAGGTCCGCGAGTCGCTCACTGACATGATGGCGCGGTTCCCAGATCAGACCTTCGATTTTCATCCACATAACGACTACGGCCTCGCAACGGCCAATGCCCTCGCGGCGGTGGAAGTCGGCATCAACACGATTCATTGCACAATAAACTGTCTCGGCGAGAGGGCAGGAAACGCCTCGCTTGCCGAGGTTGCCGTGGCGCTGCGCGATAAGATGGGCATGGCGCTCGGAATAGACGAGACACGTATCACTACGCTTAGCCGCATGGTTGAAAATTTCTCTGGCAAGTGGATCGCCGCTAACACGCCGATTGTGGGCGCGGATGTCTTTACTCAGACAGCAGGTATTCATGCGGATGGCGACTTAAAAGGCGACCTCTACGTGACTAACCTGAGCCCAGAGCGATTCGGGCGCAAACGGGTTTATGCGCTGGGCAAGATGAGCGGCAAGGCGTCGCTTATAAACAATCTGGATGAATTAGGGATAAGCCTCAGCAAAGAGGATCAGGCAAAAGTGCTCGAGCGCGTTGTCAGACTCGGTGACTCAAAGCAGATTATTACCTCCGAAGACCTGCCTTTCATCATTGCAGATGTCATGCAAAGTGGTGACTTCGAGCACATTTCGCTTCTTAATTGTTACATCAACAGCGGCCTCGACGTTGAAAGCACGGCAAGCATTCGCGTAAAAATAGGCGACGAAGAAGCGCAAGGTTCGGGCTCGGGCAATGGTGGGTTTGCTGCATTCTTCGATGCGATCGAGAAAATTCTCGAGCCAACTGGCTTCGACATGCCTGCCCTGATTGACTACGAGGTCCACATACCGCGAGGTGGAAAGATCAACGCGCTCACCGAATGTATCATCACGTGGGAATGGCAGGAGCAGGACTTTAAAACGCGCGGCGTGGATTCTAATCAGGTACTCGCCGCGGTGAAAGCGACGCTTCGCATGATTAACCTCAGGATGCATGCCGAAGCATTTGGTTAGTGCGCTGCAAAAAAAAGCGCCTCGTTAGCAAGCGCTTTTTGGTCTTTTCTGCTGGCAAGCCTGCTTTAGACTTTTGGGCACTTTGCGAGTTCGGCGGCAACGAGATCGCCGAAGGCACTCGTGCTAATCATATTCACACCAGCGCCTGGCTTCGAAAGATCGGGAGTCGAATTGCCCTGAGCGAAGACCTCTTGCATTGCATGCCAGACGTTCTTGGCCTCAGCTTCCATCCCAAAACTCATTTCGAGCATCATTGCGACCGAACCGATCATTGAGTAGGGGTTCGCAATGCCTTGGCCTGCGATGTCAGGCGCCGAACCGTGTGAAGGTTCGTAATACGCCTTCTCGGGGCCAATGCACGCCGAAGGCATAAGACCAAGCGAGCCGAGTATGCCGCCAGCCTGATCGCTTAAGATATCGCCGAACATGTTTTCCATCACCATCACGTCGAACTGGCCTGGGTTTAAACACAGGTAGGTCGCCGCGGCATCCACTAGAATATTGACAACTTTCACGTCGGGGTAGTCTGCGCCGACCTCGTCCATTATCTCGTTCCACAGCACGCTAGATTTCAAGACATTGGACTTGTGAATATTGTGCAGCACTTTCTTGCGCTTCTGAGCAGTATCGAACGCAACGCGCGCAATATTAGCGATCTGGTCTTCGTCATACTCAAGGTTTTCGACAACATAGCGCTTGCCTTCGGCGTTGATGCCCATCTCTTTCTTGCCAAAGTACAGCCCGCCAACAAGTTCGCGAATGATAATCATATCAATGCCGTTGTCGCCGATGATTTCAGGCTTGAGCGGCGAGAAATGGGCAAGGCTTTGGGGCAGGTAAACGGGGCGAAAATTTGCGAACGTGTTGAAGCGGCGACGCAAAGGCAACAAGGCGCCTCGCTCTGGCTGCATGTCGATAGGAATTTTTTTCGAGTCTTCGTGATTGAGTCCTATAGGGCCCTTTAAAATCGCTGCCGCCTCGTCGCAGAGCTTTTTGGTTTCTTCGGGGAATGAGTCCCCGTGGCTGAAATAGGCGCTGGCGCCAAATGCGCCGTGGACGAGTTCGAAGTCAATATCGTTGCGCTGCGCAACAAGGTCGAGAATTTTTACTGCTTCGGCCATAATCTCTGGGCCGATGCCATCGCCGTCGAGTAACGCTATTTTATGTGTGGCCATGTGACTAAATCCTTTTGGGTATTCCCTTTGATTGGGCAGGCGGATGGATGATGAGCTGTGAGTGACAAGTTGAAGGCAGAAATTCGCTTAATTTTGGGCGTTTAACTTAGCAATTCCACAGAAAAAAAGGAAGCTGTAAGCGTTCTGGTGCACATTGCCTGCGCTAGAGACGGCACCTTCGTCTTATGTTAATTTTACAGTATTACCTATCGGTTCATAGAGTTTAAACGGTACGCCAAGTCTCGGGGTTAGAGGTATTGTCGAGAAAGGCGTGACGCCACACACGAAAAATTAGGATATTGAGATCAAATGAATAAGGAAGCGGTTATGAG
>LICD01000078.1 GCA_001438145.1 OM182 bacterium BACL3 MAG-120619-bin3
GTCAGGGCGCAGGCAAACAGATTAAAGATCCTTGCAATACCTGTCATGGGCGCGGAGCGGTTCGTGAAAACAAAACGCTGTCGGTTAAAGTGCCAGCAGGTGTTGATACGAGCGATCGCATACGCCTCACAGGCGAGGGTCAAGCCGGCGAGCACGGTGGGCCGCCAGGCGATTTGTACGTTGAGATGAACGTGCAGCCGCATAAAATATTTGAGCGAGAGGGCGCAGATTTATTCTGTGAGATCCCCATAAGCTTTGGTGATGCAGCCCTCGGCGGCGAGCTAGAAGTACCGACGCTAGATGGTCGAGTGAAGCTTAAGATACCTGTCGAAACTCAAACCGGAAAATTGTTTAGATTGCGCGGCAAAGGCATAAAGCCTGTTCGTGGTGGCAATGTCGGCGATTTGCTTTGCCGTGTCGTGGTCGAGACGCCTGTGCATTTAACTAAGCGGCAGAAAGAGATTTTGGAAGAATTTCAGACTATTCAAGAAGGCGAAGGTAAAAAGCAGTCGCCTAAACGTACGTCATTCTTTGACGGCGTGAAGAGTTTTATTGACGAACTGCGTGGCTAGAACGCTGTGTCAGTTGAGAGACAAAAACGCGGCGTTATTGCCGCGTTTTTGTTGGCGCATGTTTAATAAAAAATCTTACGTGCGGCGAGTCTAGCCGAGTATCGCTGCGTGTTCTTCTGGTGCGAGCCTTGGACCGAAATTAGACACGACCCGCGCCGAGGCGAGAGACGCTAAATTTCCAGCCGCCTCGAAGTCCATTCCATTGGTGATGCCATACAAAAACGCGCCGGCGAACATGTCGCCCGCACCATTTGTATCGATCGCATTGACGGCATTGGGGGCTATGGGGATGCGGCGATCGCCATCGAATAACAAGGCACCTTTGGCGCCGAGCGTTACAACGAGTTTCTTAGCGAACCCCTGCGCTTTCGTAAACGCAGCTTCAAAATCATCTGTCTGCGCCCACAGACCCAATTCTCGCTCGTTGCAGAATAAGAGATCGACTCCGGTGCCAAGCACTTCATTGATATTGTCGCGGAAGTATTCGAGCATCGAGGGGTCCGAAAAGGTCATTGCGGTACTGACGCCTTGGCTTTCGGCATAGCGCTTGAGTTCGATAATGGCAGCGCGCGCGCTCGGCGAAGTCACTAAATAACCTTCGAGGTAGATGTATTTCGAACGGTCTGCGGCACTTAGGTCTAGGTCTGAACTATCAATCGATCCCGACACCCCGAGGTGAGTATGCATGGTCCGTTCCGCATCGGGACTGATCATGACGACACAGCGACCACTGGCGCCTTCGGCACGTTGGCTTTCGGTGTTGGTCTCGATGTTCTGATCGCCAAGCTGCGAAAGAAAGAAGTCGCCAGTCTCATCGTTTCCCAGTTTGCAGGAGTAATAGGCGCGGCCTCCGAACTGGCTGAGCGCATAAAGCGTGTTGGCAGCAGAGCCGCCACCGGCGCGCTTCTTAAGTCCGTGCTCTGCCATCAATAACTCAACGAGTTTGGCCTGCTCATCACCTTCGACCAGCGTCATTAATCCCTTCTCTATACCATGCGAGTCGAAGAAGGCGTCGCTGACCTCGAATTCCTTGTCGACGAGGGCATTGCCCACGGCATAAACATCGTATTTTTTATCGTGAGACATTCAGCAAATTCCTTGGGTAGCTGCGTTAGCTAGCGAGGGCGGCAAACGCGTTTTCGGCGGCAGCGAGCGTGGCGGCGAGCTCAGCATCGCCGTGGACGATTGAGATGAATCCTGCTTCAAACGCGGAGGGCGCGAGATAAACGCCGCCATCGAGCATGAGGTGGAAGTAACGCTGGAAATGGTCTGAATTGCAGGCCATAACCTGAGCGAAATTTGTCACAGTGTCCTCTTCGCTAAAAAAGCAGCCGAACATTCCGCCGACTTGATTGGTAGTGAAAGGAATACCTGCTGCTGCGGCGCATGCCTTGAGCCCCGTCATTAACTGTTCGGCGCGAGCGCCGAGGCCTTCGTAGAAACCGGGCTGTGAGATAGCGTCGAGCATGCAAATACCGGCGGCTACGGCGAGAGGGCTACCCGATAATGTGCCCGCTTGATACACCGCGCCGAGCGGCGCAATCATGTTCATAATATCGGTGCGGCCGCCAAAAGCGCCAACGGGGAGTCCGCCACCAATCACTTTGCCAAGGCAGGTCATATCGGGAGTCACGCCGTAGACTTCCTGCGCGCCGCCGCGAGCGACACGGAAACCGGTCATCACTTCGTCGAATATCAGCACGGTGCCGTGTTTATCGCAGACTGCGCGCAGTGTTTCGAGAAACCCAGGGACTGGCGGGACAAGATTCATGTTTCCAGCAATAGGTTCAACGATCAAGCACGCGATGCTGTCGCCATGCTTGGCAAAAAAATCCTCGACCGCCTGCGCGTCGTTGTAGGGCAACACATGGGTGAGGTCTGTGTAAGCCTTGGGAACGCCGAGCGAGTCGGGCTCGCCAAGCGTGAGAGCACCCGAGCCGGCTTTCACTAGCAGGCCGTCAGCATGGCCGTGATAGCACCCTTCAAATTTTACAATGGCATCGCGTCCGGTGTAGCCACGCGCGACGCGAATTGCGCTCATAGTCGCTTCGGTACCCGACGTGGTCAGCCGCACTTTCTCTATTGAGGGGACGATATCGACGATTTTCGTCGCGATAGTAATCTCAGCTTCGGTAGACGCACCATAGCCGATGCCCTGATCTAGCTGCTTGCGCAGCGCGTCAACGACGAGCGGGCTGCCATGACCCAATATCAGCGGTCCCCAAGCCCCAACATAGTCGACATAGCGATTGTCATCGGCGTCTATTAAATAAGCGCCTTCGCCCCCTTTAAAAAACAGTGGGTTGCCACCGACGCTGCGGAATGCGCGGACAGGTGAATTGACGCCGCCAGGAATGACTTTCTGCGCGGCGTCGAAGAGCGACTTAGAATTAGCGTGGTTCATTTGGGGTCCTTCAGGGCCTGGAATTATCGTAAGCTTTGGATCTTTGAGCTGTGCGTTTTCTGTTAGTGGTTCACTACGCTAGTCGGCGCGACAAAGTTTCACGCGCGTTTGCTGCTAACGCGGCTCGGGCAACTGTGAGTAAGCGCACGCAGGCAGCAATAGACAGCCGTGCATTTTCCTTGTTGCTCCCGCCAATAGCAACTAGCTGCAGGAATTATCCGTTGGCGACGCTTGCTCTTGTCGGTATTGCGTTAGGCGCCGAATACGGGCTTGACGACAACGAGGATAACAATCGGTACCATCATGAAGATTGGGATTTCGTTAAACACGCGGAAATATTTATGGCTACGCACGGTGCTGTTAGTTTTTAGTTTGTCGAGAAATTGCCAACACACTGCATGGTAGATTAATAGCAAGACCACGAGGCCGAGTTTCGCGTGCATCCAAGGCGCCGAGAGGTAGTAGCTCGGGCTGCCGGCAATAAGCCATGCGCCGAGGGCAACCGTAACCACAGCCGATGGCGTCATAATGCCCCAAAACAATTTAGATTCCATGATACTGAATCGGTCTTTGCTTACCTGATCATCGCTCATCGCGTGGTAGACGAAGAGGCGGGGAAGATAAAAGATGGCGCTAAACCACGTGATTACCGCCATGATATGAAAAGCCTTGATCCACAACATCGAAAAATCTCTTAGTGCCTGAATTTATTGCCCGCGCAGACGTGGAATCTATGCAACGAATCCTTATTTGCGCAGTCAAATTAGGCATTAAGTCTACCACAGAGCGCGCTTGGGATTCGCGGGTAACACGCCTCGCTGGAGCTCGATTATGACGCTGATGGTCAGCGGGTGTAATATGGTCAGCTGAGTCCAAAGACCGAGGACAATAAAACGAGGCCGCCGCGGCGGTTACAGAGGTGATAGCGAGTGATTAAGGTAGGAATTGTTGGCGCAACCGGCTACACAGGAGTCGAGCTGCTGAGGTTATTAGCGCCGCGAGACGAGATAGAAATTACCGTGGTTACATCGCGCGAGCTTGAGGGCACGTTGGTTGCGGATCTATTTCCGAGTCTTCGTGGCCACCTAGCGCTGCCGTTTAGCGCGCCAGACTCTCGAGCGCTTGGCGCCTGCGATGTTGTCTTTTTTGCCACACCTCACGCAGTTGCTATGCATACTGTCCCAGAACTCCTCGCCCTTGGTGCCCGGGTAATCGATTTGTCTGCTGACTTTCGCATAAAGGATATTCCAACCTGGGAGAGCTGGTACGGTGTTGCTCATGCTTGTCCCGAGCTTGTCGCCGGTGCTGTCTATGGGTTGCCTGAGGTTAATCGCGACGCTATCCCTAGCGCACGTTTAATCGCCGTGCCAGGGTGCTACCCCACTGCGGTTCAGCTTGGATTTCTGCCACTGCTCGAAGAGGGTATGGCGAGTCTTGATAGGTTAATCGCTGACGCTAAATCTGGGGTGAGTGGCGCAGGCCGTAAGGCAGCCGTCGGGAGTTTGTTCAGTGAATCTGCTGATTCAATTGCGGCCTATGGAGTAGAAGGACATCGCCACTTGCCAGAAATTAAGCAGGGTTTGCAGGCAGCCGCTGGTGCCGATGTTGGCTTAATGTTTGTGCCTCATCTTACTCCTATGATCCGCGGTATTCTGGCAACGCTTTATGCGCCTCTGAAGCCAGGGATCGAGGCGTCTAATGAAAGCTTGCAGCGCATTTACGAAATGCGCTTTGCCAACGAGCCTTTTGTCGAAGTTCTCCCGCAGGGTCAGCTTCCCGCCACGCGAGATGTGCGAGGCTCGAATCGCTGCGAGATCTCGGTACGCTACAACGCCGAAACACATACGGCTATCGTGATCGCTGCCGAAGACAATTTGGTTAAAGGTGCCTCGGGGCAGGCAGTCCAAAATATGAATCTGATGTTCGGGCTTCCCGAAACACAGGGGCTGTGTGGAATTGCATTAATGCCCTAATCGTCGTCCAGCGATTCCCAATCTACTGTTTAAGTCGAGCGCCGGTCATCGATGCTATTAAGAGAAAACAGCAATGCCCAATGTAGTTAAAGGCAGTAAACAAGAACGAATGATTGTTGTGCCGCACAGGCCCATTCGACGCTTGGTGATTGGGGCTGCCATCGGTTTGTGTGTTTTGGTGTCTACAGTAGGCGGCGCTTATTATGGATTTACGCGCGGGGTCGATGCCCAGAGCGCCGAACTCATGGCACGCGGTGAGCTTGACGCTATGCTGCAAGCCGTTTCTGCCGAGAACGAAGAGCTTAGGCGGCGCATCGCGCTGGCGCAGCGTGAGGGAGAAGTCGACCAAAGGGCTGCGCAAGAGGTCAGTGGCGAGCTCAATGCATTGCAGCATCGCCTAGCAGAGCTTGAGTCTGACGTGCAATATTATCGGCAGGTTGTCTCTGAACAGACAGGCAGCACTGGATTAATGATATCGCGCTTTGATCTCACGCCAACGGATAAGGCGAATACGAAACGGTATAAACTTGTTTTACGCCAGCAAGATGCCGACGGTGACACCTACCTTGAGGGGCGCGTAAACGTCACACTAGCAGGTCGTCAAAGCGGACAGTTGAAGCGTTTGGCGCTTCGAGAGGTCTCCTCAGAGCAAGACGAGGACGCTATTCGACTGCGGTTTAAGTATTTTCAAAATGTCGAAGGCGAAATAGTCGTGCCAGACGGGTTCGTGCCGGAGAAAATTGAAATCAGCGCAGTCGCAGAGGCGCCAGTCGCGAAAAGAGTCGACCAAGAATTCGAGTGGGGCAAATGACCCCGCTATTGTTGTAAGATAGTGAGCAATGCAAAAAGAGTGGAGAACCCATGTTTAAAAAGACCGATACGAGCGTCGCTGAGACGTCAGTTAAGCGCAGTAGCAGCCCCGCACACACACTGATTTCGCGTGATACCGAAGTCATCGGGGACATTCATTTTAGCGGTGAGCTTATTATAGAAGGGCGCGTGCGCGGGTCTATATTTGCCGAGGACGCGAGTGAGTCTATTGTTCGCGTGGCAGAAAAAGGCACTGTCGAAGGAGAGATCAAGGCGCCTTCGGCCGTAGTGAATGGCTTGGTGCAGGGTAACGTGCATTGCTCGAAACATATCGAGCTCGCTAGCAAAGCCATTGTTGTAGGTGACCTACACTATAATATGATCGAGATGGTTCTTGGCTCAGAGGTGAATGGCAAGCTGGTTCATATTACCGCCGAAGAAGGTGGCGCCCCCCGGCTCAGCGACAATACGAAACCTGCAGAGCAGCTCGATCTGGCGAATTCCGATACGCCGTAACGCAGCACTCTATACTTGACTACTTTGCTTGGTTATTGCGACAATCTCTTGGTGCGCAGAATCTGTTGCGCGCACAAACAATTTGTCTCCTTAGCCTGTATTACTAGCGAAAGATAACCACGATGTCTGTTGTTCAATCACAAGCACCAACCATTATGTCTCTGACCGATAGCGCTGCAGCTAAGGTTCAGAGCTTGATTACCGAAGAGGGTAATCCTCAGCTCAAGCTGCGGGTTTTCGTCACGGGGGGTGGTTGCTCTGGGTTTCAGTATGGCTTCTCGTTCGACGAGGAAGTAGCCGACGACGACACACTTATCGAGAATAAGGGCGCCAGCCTGCTGGTCGACCCGCTTTCTTATCAGTATCTGGTTGGCTCTAAAGTCGATTATCTCGAGGGCCTCGAGGGTTCTCGTTTCGTTGTAAACAACCCTTTGGCTACAACAACCTGCGGATGCGGGTCTTCCTTCTCGATTTAAAGCTAGCTCGCGGATGTCGGGCTGGGATAAATCCCACCAAGCATTACAGGTTTTTTCGCGCCAGTGAACGGCGAAGTGTCGACCGCTATCCCGTCTAAGGTCTGTTGTGCCATCCAAGCGAAAGCCATTGCCTCGAGCCAATCGGGATCAATGCCGATTTCTGCCGTAGCCCCGACATAATAACCAGGCATGAGCTCGCCTATCCGTTTTAATAGCGCTGTGTTGTGTGCGCCGCCCCCGCAGAGATAAATTTCACCTTGATTCATTCCCGCTAGCAGAGCGGTTGAGAGTGTGGTGGCAGTAAATTCAAGCAGGGTGGCCTGGATGTCTTGCGGGCTAGGCCGCTGCTTTAACGATGCGAGTCGCTGTTCGAGCCAAGCGCCGTTAAAAAGCTCGCGGCCAGTGCTCTTGGGTGCTGCTAGCGCGAGATAGGGTTCGGACATGAGCTCTGCCAAAAAAGCCGAGTCGATACTGCCGCCTGTAGCCCACTCCCCATTTTTGTCGAAGCGCGCACCGTTGTGCCTTGCAATCCAAAGGTCCATTAAGACATTGCCGGGGCCTGTATCGAAAGCGACCCTAGCGCCGTTTGCCAACAGCAGCGTGATATTAGCGATGCCGCCTATGTTCACTATCGCGCGGTTCTTGTTTGGTGATGCGCAGCAGTGTTGATGCAATAGTGGCGCGAGCGGGGCGCCTTGCCCGCCGGCCGCCATGTCGCGGCGACGAAAGTCTGCGACAGTCGTAATGCCCGTCCTCTCGGCGATTGTATTTGGGTCGCCAAGCTGCAGGCTAAACGGCGCCGCTGAATTGGGTTGGTGAAAAACAGTTTGGCCGTGACTTCCGATGGCCTCTATTTCCTGTGCGACGACTCCGGCAGCCGCAAGTGTCTTTATAGCTGCTTCGGCAAAGCAGCGCCCGAGTTCGATGTCGAGTCTACCGAGTTCGGCGAGGGGCGCCTGTTTGTCCGCGCAGAGAGTGAGGACATCGTGCCTGAGATTGTCGGGAAGCGCGTGGCAGTCGGCTGCGATGAGGGCAGGCGTATCGCCAGCTAGGTCGACAATTACGCAGTCAATGCCATCGAGGCTCGTGCCTGACATCAGACCGATAAAGAGGCGCTTCGCTGCAGGCATTGGCGCCTCCTAGGCATAGAGTGAATGGTGAGCGCTCGCTATTGCGCGAGAGTAAGTAGCGCTGGCTTTTCGCCTTGTGCTGCGAGCGCATTAAACTGCTCTACCAAGCCTGCAGTCTGCGACTTGAAGCGTTCAAGTTGGGCAGGGTCGACTGAGCGCGCCTTGGGTAGTTTATCTACTATCGTGCGCGGGTTTTGGTGCACGCCGTTCACCAGGAACTCATAGTGTAGATGAGGTCCCGTCGCGCTGCCGGTCGAGCCTACATAGCCAATGATGTCGCCTTGGCGAACACGCGCGCCTTTCTTATAAGCACCAAATTTATTGAGATGAGCGTATTTAGTTTCGAAGCCACCTGAGTGCTTAACGATGACCAGATTGCCAAAAGAGCCTTTGCGGCCAGAGAACGTCACACGACCGTCGCTGGTCGCACGAATTGGCGTGCCCGTTGGTGCAGCGTAATCAGTGCCTTTGTGCGCGCGAATGGTGTTTAGCACAGGGTGTCTGCGGCTGGGATTGAAATTAGAGCTTATGCGAAAGACATCCAGAGGGCTGCGCAAGAACGCTTTGCGCATGCTCTCTCCCTCGGGGTTGTAGTAACCGACCTCGCCTTCATTGTCGATGAATCTGACAGCGGTAAAGACCTTGCCTTGGTTGACGAAACGCGAGGCGAGTATTTCTCCGTGGCCTATAAATTCGCCATCGAGGTATTTCTCTTCGTAAAGAATGCTGAATTCATCGCCCGTGCGCGGATCAAGGATAAAGTCGATCACGCCACCGAAGATGTTGGCCATCTCCATGATCGTTGTAGCGGGAATTTGTTCGCGCTTCCCGGCAAGAAATAGACTGTCGCTAATAGTGCCGACTTTAAATGTTTGGCGAATCTCAGGCGTCTTAATGATGGTGTCGACTGAATAGCCGCTATCATTTCGAGTAAAAAGATAGCCTTCGAGGGGGTTTTTCAACACGCGCAGCTGTTCTAACCTGCCTGTGGCCGGAATATTAAATTCGAGTTTATAGCCGGGGTAAATACGGTTAAGTACTTTCGCTTCGGCGCTACTGTTAAGCAGGGTAAAGAGATCACCATCGTTTAGGCCAACCTGTCCAAACAGGGAAGACAGGCTGTCGCCGGAAGCGATCTCAAACTTTTCCCAATTGAGCGGGTTGGCAGTGCTGGCGATTGGGGTTGCTAGCGAGACCGGAGCGCGTTGCGCGTTGGCAGTCGCCTGTGTTGTTGATGCGACCAAAGAGGACTGGCTGAGTGCGGACTCTCGCGTTACCTGAGGGTCGATCGTCGGTTCTACATAGCGTGTGGTTACCGGCAAGGTCGTGAGCGCGGGGCCTGCGTTGCTCGATTCACTCGGTAACGCTAGGAGCCCGAGCATGCAAACGCCTAAGCCGCCCAATAAGTAAGCGTGACCGCGCGGATAGTGGCGAATAACAGACAGCTGTCTATTAAGTGATTCGCTCAAAGTGCTCAATCGTGTCCCGATTCTTTTAATGTGCTGATAAGACAACATGTGTTCGCGCATTACTCTTTGGACATTAAGCCGCAAATT
>LICD01000079.1 GCA_001438145.1 OM182 bacterium BACL3 MAG-120619-bin3
CAACGATGCCATTACTCGACGCATCTGTTATTAACGCGCTCAGAATCTGTTCTCCTCGAACACCTTCTCCTTCGCGCTGGGGCAGCAGAAGAAAGTAGTAGAGGCCGACGAAAAACAGATAAGGGATAACGAAGAATCCGGCAAACACGCTAGAGGAACGCAAAAATGGCGAGAGCCATGGGCGCACACCAAAAAGCACAAAAACCCCCACGGCAGCGCTGAGCAGCGCTCGCAAAGGAAAAGCGAAGGTACCGACTAAAACCGCATTGGCATCGAGCCAATAAAAAAGAGCAACGGCAGATCCTAAGCTCAACACGGCCAACATGCGAATCATCACGTTACGCCTTAACGACGATTTCTTCGCCCTGGGCCTGTTTGTCGGCATGATAAGACGAGCGCACTAGTGGTCCACTCGCAACGTGTTTGAAACCAAGTTCGTCGCCAAAAATGCGGAGTTCGTCGAACTCATCGGGATGCACGAAACGTTCGACTTTGAGGTGATCTTTGCTGGGCTGCAGATACTGGCCTAGTGTCACCATGTCGACATTATGGGCGTAGAGATCGCGCATCACGTCTTTCACCTCGTCGATAGTTTCACCAAGTCCTAGCATAAGCCCAGATTTGGTTACGACCTCGGGGCGAAGTGCCTTATAGCCTTTAAGGAGATCGAGTGACCATTGATAGTCGGCGCCTGGCCGCGCTTTTTTATACAAGCGGGGGACAGTCTCGAGATTGTGATTAAATACATCAGGAGGCGTGTCTTTCAAAATATCCAAAGCAATTTGCATACGGCCTCGGAAATCTGGGACCAGCACTTCGACCTGAATTTCGGGATTAAAGCGGCGAGTCTCGCTAATGCAGTTCGCGAAATGTTGTGCCCCACTGTCCTTCAGGTCGTCGCGATCGACAGACGTGATCACGACATAGCTCAAGCCCATTTCGCTTATCGCGCTGGCGAGTTCGGTTGGCTCATTCGCGTCGAGTGCGTTCGGCTTGCCGTGCGCGACATCGCAAAATGGACAGCGCCGCGTGCAAATCTCTCCCATAATCATAAAGGTAGCGGTGCCATTGCTAAAACACTCGCCCAGATTAGGGCACGAGGCCTCTTCGCAGACAGACGCTAGTTTATGCTCTCGGAGTTTTTGCTTGATGTGATTGATTCTTGGCGACGCAGGGATTTTGACGCGGATCCAATTCGGTTTGGTCGGCAACTCGTCGGTTGGGATTACCTTAAGCGGAATGCGCCTCACCTTATCGGCACCACGCAGCTTCTCACCTTCAACTAATACATTCCGGCGCTTTCGCTCTGTTGTCTCTGTCATTTTGACTCAACTCACTTCGCCGGCAGGCCCGGCTTTCAGATTTCTGCCCCGTTCAATAGGGCTTGTGTTATTTCCGCCAAACCCCGTAAGGGGTAGCATGAACCTAGGTTCGGTAGCCAAATCTGGGGAGTAACGCGGCTACTAATGCGCTGCTTACTTCTTGCATGAGGTTACGTCCAGCATCCACCGGACCGATCAAGTCGGCGACCTGTGTCACCCTGAGATCCTCAAAGCCACAGGGATTTATTCTGTCGAAGGGCGACTTGTCCATGTCTACATTAAGGCTGAGGCCATGATAGCTCAGTCCGTTCTTTATGCGTAAACCAAGTGCTGCAATTTTAGCACCGTTAACGTAAACACCCGGCGCGTCGGCGCGCCGCTCACCCCTAATACCAAACGTCGCTAACGCCTCTACAATGGCTTCTTCGATAAGATCCACGAGCTCACGGACGCCCATTTTGCGACGTTTTACGTCGATCAACAGATAACCTACTAGCTGCCCAGGCCCATGGTAGGTCACTTGTCCGCCGCGATCGATATGCACAATGGGGATATCGCCAGCATCGAGGATATGTTCTGCCCTGCCCGCCTGACCCTGGGTGAAAACCGGCTTATGGCTCAGCATCCAAATTTCGTCGTCGCGCCCCTGCCTTGGATGTTCGGCGAGGTAACGCATCGCTTGCCATAACGGCACATAGTCTTGCAGCCCTAGCCGCCTTACTTTAAGCCCTATTTCGCTCGGCCTTGTTAGCGGTAGGCCAGCAGCGGGTTTAGCTTGCTCCCACTTATACGCGTCTAAACGCATTCTAAAGCACCATCTTCACGTGCTCGATTGTCTTCAGCTCTGCAAAAATATTTTCGAGCTGATCGGGGCCGGTGGCAGCAATGGTGACGCGAACAGACACATAATTGCCGTTTTTGCTTGCATTGAACTCGATCAGCTCTTCGGATATTTTCCCTGCGTGACGCTCGAGCACATTAATCGCCAGCGCTTCAAAACCAGGCGCCGACACGCCGATAACCTTAATGGGGTACAGGCAAGGGAATTCGATCTTCGGCGCTTCCTGATCGGTACCGAGTGGCGTCTCGGTGAACGTGATGTCTTTGGTCATTACACCGAGCCTATGAGAATAGATTGCTGAAGAACAGGGTTAGCCAGTCGATGAAGCGCTTAAAAAGCCCTCCCTGCTCGATAGCCTGCATAGCGACCACGTCGCCACGGTATATGAGATCACTGTCGAGCGTAACATTAACCACGCCCATGATTTGACCACCCACTAAGGGAGCGGTGACCGCCTCTTCGACATCGACCGCGGCGGTTAGATTCTCGCCCTGACCGCGCGGAATAGTCACGAAGACATCTTCTGTGACGCCAAGGTCTACAGCCGACTGTTCCCCTGACCAGACCGGCACGTTGGTTAAAACCTGCCCTTCGCTGTAAAGCTGATGGGTTTCGAAATATCGAAAACCATAGGTGAATAACTTTTGTGTCTCGATTGCGCGCGCCTCTGTGCTCGCGGTACCCATGACGACAGAGATCAGACGCATTCCATCGCGTTCGGCAGAGGCCACGAGGCAAAATCCGGCTGCATCTGTCCAGCCTGTTTTAAGGCCGTCGACATTACGATCGCGAAACAGCAACGAGTTGCGATTAGACTGTGTAATGCCGTTGTAGGTGAACTCGCGCTCGGCGTAGATCGGATAAAAGTCTTTGTGCTTGATGACTGTTTCGCGTGCGATTAACGCGAGGTCACGCGCCGACATCGTATTGTAATAGAGCTCCGTATCGAGTCCACTCGCATTCATGAAGAAGCTTTGCTGCATGCCCATGACTTCGGCGTATTGATTCATCATGTCTGCGAAGGCTTCTTCGCTACCCGCAATATGCTCGGCGATCGCGACGCTAGCGTCATTGCCCGACTGAATAATGATTCCGCGCAGGAGGTCTTCGGCGCGCACCATCGTATCGACCCCAACGAAGGTCTTAGAGCCCTCCATACGCCAAGCCTTCTCACTGATATGCACGGGCGTGTCGAGCGTGAGACGACCACTGATGATCTCTTCGATCGCGATATACGACGTCATGATCTTGGTCAGGCTTGCGGGAGGGAGCGCCTCGTCGGCGTTCTCTTGAATCAATACTTGGCCAGTTTTGGCGTCGATTAAAATGTAACTCGTTGCCGCTATATCCGGCGGACGAGGAATAATCGCCGGCGCTGCAAAAGCCCGTAGGGTAGGCAGCATGCCAAGGCACAGGGCAAAAAAGAGATTGAATGTGCGCAGGTTAAATCGGGCTCTTGATATCATGGGAAACTCTACTCTTTGTCTGAATTTTCTTTCGCGGCTCTTCTTTTGCTTTCTCTTCAAAACACCAAGGTTAGGGACACCACTTTGCCGCTTATCGATTGCCTATGATACTCGGTCTTGAGCGGAATTATTGACCGAATTTAAGGTTATAGAGAGCGAATGGAAGAATACCTCGGTATTCTAATGCCTACACGAGGCAATGCCTACGCGCCACAGCCGATAGCACCGAATAGTCAGTGCTTCGCCCCGTTTTTGTCATGCTTCGCCCGTGTTTAGACCCAGCATTTAATTAATCGAGTTGCGCTAGTCTGACACGGTGTAGGGAGTACCGAGATTAGCTGAAGCGACGCGCGCCTTGAGCATGTCGACCTCAGCCAGATCGCTTAGTGGCCCGATGCGAACGCGATGCAAAGTCTGACCCTGTGACGAACGCACCTCTTCTATCCTGACGGGCTGTCGAGTAAGGCCCTGTAGCTGCTCTGCGACCTCTTGCGCACTACCGCGCTTCGAATACGCCCCAACTTGAAGGTATTGGTTGGCGATTTTGCCGCCGCCGACCCGTGCTAGCTGCGGCTGCTCGATTCGCTCACGAGGGGCATCTCCCTTCACCACGATAGCTTCTAGCTCAACGCGCGCCGTTCCCCTATCAGCATAGCCAAGTTTTACCGCTGCGGCGTAGGACAAATCGATAATCCGATCACCGTGAAACGGCCCGCGATCGTTAACGCGCACCACGATACTGCGATTATTATCGAGATTGGTCACCTTTAAGAAACTCGGAATCGGCAATGATTTGTGCGCAGCCGACACTTCATACATGTCAAAGATTTCGCCATTGGAGGTCTTATGCCCATGAAATTTTTCGCCGTACCAAGAGGCTACTCCGCGCTCGAAATACCCTTCCTCGGAAGACATCACCCGATAGCGCTTGCCAAGCACTTCGTAGGGACTGCGGTTTCCGGCCATCGTGCGGTTAATCGCAGTAGGCACCACGTCTCTCACCTCGGAAGCCATCAGCACCCGCGTCGGGGCACGGTCTTGTGAGATCTGGTATCGACCCGCATTCGGTGAGGCAGGCGTTGCCGACGGACTGCTAGCACACCCGACGAGCATGACCAGCGCTGGCAGAAGCAACGCCTTAGCTACGCAGCGCACACCCCAACGCACACCCCAACGCACCCTCTCTTCGATGCGCGTAATAGCGCCCAGAACAGCCTCAACCGATGTGTCGATCACGTCCACTCTCATTGTATTGTCTCACTGTGATTGGATTAGCTTGGGTATCTGCGCGCCCCTCATGCGAGGGCGATTCATCACGCGGTTACTCTTGTAGGGTAGCGGTAGCAGCAAAGAAAGTTTGAGTATTTTAGTGCTCTGCCCGCCTTTCTAGCTCATTGCGCTGCCGAGGAGACGCGACGATTTCTATCGTGGCGATTTATTTGCGCTATGAGTTTGTATAGACATAAGCAATCCGAAGCCAATAAATAGCGTCACAACCGCAGTCCCGCCCCGCGAGATAAGTGGCAGAGGCAAGCCGATAACGGGCAGAAGACCCGAAACCATCGCCATATTAACGAAAAGATACAGGAAAAAAGTGAGCGTAATGCTGCCAGCCAAGAGGCGACCGAACATGTCACTTGCGCCGAGTGCTATGCGCGCGCCTCGCATAATGACAAAGAGGTAGAGTGTGATAAGCACCAACACACCAATCAACCCAAACTCTTCTGCGAGCACCGCTAGGATAAAATCGGTATTACTTTCGGGAATGAAATCTAAATGCGACTGCGCGCCATTCCCATAACCCTTGCCGTAGACGCCACCCGAGCCAATCGCTATCTGCGACTGAATGATGTTGTACCCAGCACCGGTTGGGTCTCGGTAAGGATCGAAGAAAGTCAGTATCCTGTTCTTCTGATGCGGCTGCGCCAGAAACAAATACCACGCTGGCGAAGCGATGACCGCCGCGGCGATTCCTGCAAAGACAAATCGCCAACGCAGCCCTGCGAGAAGCAAAACAAAAATGCCCGACATAGTCACCATAAGCGCCGTGCCCATGTCGTTCTGAAGGACAATAAGCGCCGCAGGAAATAGCGTGAAGACTCCCGCCCAGAAAACATGCTTTAAATTTGGCGGCAAGGCGCGGCTGGCGAGATACCAGGCGAGAAGCATAGGGACAATGAATTTTAACAATTCAGAGGGCTGGAAACTTGGTAGCCCAGGGAGATCGAGCCAGCTCTTTGCTCCGTTCTTTTCAACCCCAATCACCAATACCAGACCCAGTATCGATAACGCCACCACATAGACTGTGGGAGCCCAGCGCCGATAGAACTGAATATCGAACTGCGCGACGACACACATAACAAAAAGACCGATGCCCATCGTGCCCGCTTGCCGTGTGACAACCTCAGTATCACCCGCAGTGGCGCTATTGAGCACAAAGAGCCCAAATCCACAGAGGGCGAGCAGGCCCGCAAGAAGTATTGGGTCAACATGAACCACTTGCCAGAAACTGCGCAGCCTGTGTGGCTGAGAAAAACTAACATTCGACTGGCGGACGAAATCTCGATTACTTGGCGCCTTCACGTGCGCGCCTCTTCTACGCAGGCGCCGGACGCTGTGGGTTGAAGTGAGGCTACTCTCCTGCCCCGTTTAAT
Source organism: OM182 bacterium BACL3 MAG-120619-bin3 (assembly GCA_001438145.1). GTDB lineage: Bacteria > Pseudomonadota > Gammaproteobacteria > Pseudomonadales > Pseudohongiellaceae > UBA9145. The sequence goes on from LICD01000079.1 coordinate 6,284, forward strand.
CATGCACATGACCCTCATGCTCGGCGTTGGCGAGAGTGAGAAAGCCTGCAGCTGGATCAGTTGACTGCTGTGGCGCTCGGCCAGCATCAAAACTGAGCAGCGCATCGGGGTCAGTCGCAAGCGAGGTGAAGTCGATCTGCAAGATGTCGAGTAGATACGCATCTATTACCGCTTTTGCGACTGGGCCAGCAACACTGCTGCCATGCTGTCCATTTTCGACAAAAACCGCGACGGCAATCTGAGGCTTAATAGTAGGGTGCTGCGCTGGCGCATAGGCGACAAACAGCGCGTGGTCTTTATTCAAATCCGACACGTCGATATCTTCGCTCTGCAGAATATCTTGGGCAATACTTACGACCTGAGCGGAACCCGACTTTCCTGCCATTTTGTAAGACATCTCGCGATCAGCGCGAGCAATCGCCTCGTAAGCGGTGCCATAATCTCTAAACACCTGCGAGTAAGGCCGGTGCACGACCATCGTCATCGATTCTTCGATATAGCGCCAGTTGTCCGGATTATCAATCTGAACATCTGCCACGGGGTTTAAGTCTTGCGGTTCAAAAGGCTCACCGTCGACTGCTGCCAGCATTCTCGGTTTAACGACAACCCCTTTATTAGCCGCGATCGCGGTTGCGGTGGCTAGCTGCAATGGCGTCGCCCACATGTAACCCTGCCCAATAGAGGAGTTAATCGTGTCCCCCGGATACCACGGCTCGTTCCTTGTTGCTTGCTTCCACTCGCGCGAAGGCAGTACACCCGTGCGCGCGTAACCAACATCCAGCGTAAAATTTTGACCAAAGCCAAACTGACCTAGAAAGCTATGGATAGTGTCAATACCCATGCGATAGCCTAGGTCATAGAAAAAGGTGTCGCAGGATTGGAATATTGCACGCTGGAGATTGGTCTCGCCATGGCCCCCACCGATCGCTGTTCGCAGCGTATAGTCGCCCCAGCGATAGCGCACGCCGGGAAGCCTGAAATACCCGGGGTCCTGAATTACAGTGTCTTGATCAGTGAAACCGTGCTGCAACCCACCAAGGCCAATGAACGGCTTTACCGTCGACGCCGGTGGATAAGGGTTGACTGTCCTATCAAACAGAGGCGTGTTGACGTTATCGGTGATGAGGCGTGAGTAATCCGCATTGCTGATACCTGTTACAAACAAATTAGGATCGAAGCCTGGCTTGCTTACCATAGCTAAAATCCCTCCGGTATTCGGATCGATCGCAACGACCGCACCACGCTGTTCGCCAAGTGCCTCGGTGGCAATAAGCTGCAACCGATTCTCTAAGAAGAGAGTAAGGTTTTTGCCTGCAATAGGATCGGTGCGTTCGAGCCGCCGCATAACCTGTCCACGGTTATTTTTCTCGACAACCTCGTAACCTACCTCGCCGTGTAACAGCTCTTCATAGGTGCGCTCGATGCCCGTCTTACCAATGTGGTTGGTTCCGCCGTAATTCTCGCGAACGTCTTCTGCGAACGCATCGAGCTCTTCTCTGTTGATCTCTGACACATAGCCAACGGCGTGCGCATTGAGGTCGCCGGCGGGATAGCTGCGAACGAATTGGGGCTCGATACTGATACCGGGAAGACGATGCGCGTTCACCGACACCCGTGCCTTCTCTTGTTCGGTAAGCACATAGCGAAGCGGTATAGAGGAGAACGGGACGCGGCGGCGCTTGAGCCTCTCACGAAATTGCTCGACGTCTTCGGACTCTAAGCGAATCAAAGAGGACAGCAGTTCGAGAGTCGCATCGATATCGTCGACTCGCTCTCGAACAACCGAGAGATTAAAGATAGGTTGATTGTCAGCAAGCAGCTCGCCGCTATGATCGAATATTAGCCCTCGCGCTGGCGGCACATACTGCGAATGGAGGCGATTTCCATCTGCGCGCGAAGCAAAGTAGTCGTACTGAGTAACCTGAAGATTGATGAGCTTAAGCAACAGCGCGGCGAAAAGAAAAACGACAACAGCACTCGCAACGACCATGCGCCTTGCGAAAAGCCTTCGTTCAGCCTCGCGATCTTTGAGCTGCCACTTGCCTTCCAATTCCTACTCCGCTTGTCACTGTCACAAAGTTCGACACCGTGAGTCGACTAAAGTTTTACTCACTGCGTTGTATTCACTGCCGCCACACGATTGATTAAGCCCTGTGGTAAGGGTGTCCTTTACTCAGGCTGGTAGCGCGGTAGAGCTGTTCGACCAGTACCACTCGCACCAAAGGGTGCGGCAAGGTTAGCGCCGACAGCGACCAGCTCTCATCGGCACGCGCTGCGCATGCCTCGGACAATCCATCTGGGCCGCCGACTAGCAGGCATACATTACGCCCTTGGCGCTTAAAGTGCTCGAGCCTTGCCGCCAGCTTCGGCGTATCTAATACTTTGCCAAGGACTTCGAGGCTTACCACATAGTCGGCCTCTTGGACGGAAGCTAGAATCGCCTCCCCCTCTTTCTCTCGACACACCTCGGGGCTCTGAGTCTTTAGCCGTTTAGCCATCGGCAGTTCGAGCAGGCTAAATCCCAAATCACCGACGATCCGTTTGCTGTATTCGTCGACACCTTCCTGCACCCAGCGCGGCATTTTAGTGCCTATACTAATCAGCTTAAGCTTCATGCTCGGCTGCTGTATTGGCGATTGCATCCTCGGCAGGCGCCTTGAAACTCCAGAGTTCTTCGAGGTTATAAAGCGCGCGCATAGGCGCAACCATAAGATGAACGACAACATCACCGAGGTCGACCAACACCCACTCGGCGGCTATTTTGCCCTCAATGCTTTTGACAGCTTGCCCTGCTTCTTTTGCGGCCTTGTCGACAGAGTCTGCGAGCGCTTTCACGTGCGTGCTTGACGTGCCGGTTGCGATAACCATGAAGTCGGTGATCGACGTCAGCCCCTGAACGCTGATGCTACGAATCTCTTGTCCTTTCATGTCACCTAGCGCTGTCACTGCCAGTTCGGCGAGCTGCTCGCTGTTAAGTGCTTTTGAGTTTTTCAATCTTAAATCCTTATTTATTAGTAATTTACTTAATTTAATTAATCTTTATTATCACTTTTTCTGTAGAGTTCGTGCATCTCTATATAAGCCTGTACTGCACTTGGCAGCC
>LICD01000080.1 GCA_001438145.1 OM182 bacterium BACL3 MAG-120619-bin3
CCTCAAAGCCAATAAGAGCTACACTTACGAGCTCTTCCAGACGGTAATGAGCTGGGCCGACAAACACCGTACTCTCAATGTTCGCACCAATGCTGACACGCCGGCGATGGCAAAACAGGCAGTAGCTTTCGGCGCCGAAGGCATCGGCCTATGCCGAACAGAGCATATGTTCTTCGACGGCGAGCGCATCGACATCATGCGCCAAATGATTCTTGCTGCCGACGAAGTACAGCGCCGGTCTGCCCTCAAAAAACTTTTGCCATTCCAGAAAAAAGATTTCGTCGGGCTGTTTAAGGCAATGGAAGGTCGCCCGGTGACCATTCGCCTACTCGATCCGCCTCTACATGAGTTTTTACCCCACGACGACGTCGTTCGTCGCCAGTTAGCAGAGAAACTCGGCGTGCCTTTCGATTTCGTCATCGATCGCATTAAAGCCCTCCACGAAGAGAACCCCATGCTCGGCTGCCGCGGCTGTCGACTTGGCATCATCTACCCAGAGATCACTGAAATGCAGGCGCGCGCCCTTTTCGAGGCAGCGGCTCAAGTGAGCAAAGGTAAGAAGGCAATCAAGATTAAAGCCGAGATTATGATTCCCCTCGTCGGTTTCCGCGCCGAACTCGCCGACCAGCTTGCGATCGTGCACCGCGTGGCCGCCGAGGTGATGAAAAAGCACAAGGTCAAGATCGACTATCTGGTAGGCACTATGATCGAGGTGCCTCGTGCAGCAATCACCGCCGATGAGATCGCGCATGAAGCAGACTTCTTCAGCTTTGGCACCAACGACCTCACGCAAACGACCTTGGGCCTGAGCCGCGACGATATGGGTTTATTTTACGACCAGTATCAGAGCAAAGAGATCTATAATCAGAATCCGTTCGCGAGCCTTGACCAAACGGGCGTCGGCAAACTCGTCGAACTCGCGGTTGAACGCGGCCGTCAGACTAAGCCTAACATCAAGCTTGGCATCTGCGGCGAACATGCGGGCGACCCTATGTCGATCGATTTCTGCCATCGCACAGGTCTCAATTACGTCAGTTGCTCACCACCCCGAGTGCCTATTGCCCGACTAGCGGCAGCGCAGGCCAGGCTACGCAATAAATAGCAGGCGAGTGAGCAGCGTCCGATTACAGTGAGACCGAAAAAGTGGAATAAGAAACCTCGTTGTCGCGTGAAGCGATCTCGGGGTTTTTTTATTAGCGCCGAGTCATTTTGCTGAGATAACAGTCTTTCGATTGGCGCGGGTATCGCACACTTTAAACGCCGGGAAAATTAGTAAGGTACTAAATAATTGTGCAAAGCGGCATATTCGGGTACTTTCAAAACAATAAGACTCTACTCGAAGGAGCTCCAATGACCATTCGCACAGCGCTAGTTAATTCACTGATATATCCACTCTCTGCCGCACGGAAACCAACACTCTCCTCGTGCGATTACGAGAAAGTAACGAGTCGCTCGCTAGTCCTCGCCTTTGTCGCCTGTTGCTATTCCATGTCTGCCCCAGCACAAGATTACACGCCCGCGAGAACCGAATGGGGACAGCCGGATTTACAGGGCGTATGGAATTTCTCCTCCGACCGGCCAATGATTAGGCCCAGCCAATTTGGCGAACGTGAATATTTGTCCGACGCAGAAATTAGTCGCATAAAAGCCCTAGCGGCAGCACGAGATGCGAATTCAGACAGCGCCTTGCCCATCGCTGGGGTGGATGAGTCCTATAACGATTTCTGGATAGAAAACGCGGGCATTGGCGGACTGCAGCGCACCTCGCATCTCGTCTACCCGAAAAACGGCCAACTCCCCCCTTTTGCAGACTCAGCGATTAATCAGCAGGGCAACTACGGCGGTGAAGATACTGGCGAATCACGGCCAGCGCGAATACTTGCAGGTGGAATTGGTACTGATGGCCCAGAGGACCGCGGCCTTTCCGAACGCTGCATTGTCGGCTTCAATTCTGGTCCCCCGTTTATCCCAAGCCTCTACAACAACAATGTGCAGATTTTCCAGAGCAAAGAGCATGTGGTTCTCCTAACCGAAATGATTCACGATGCACGTATAGTGCCGCTCGCCGAAACGGCGGCTGCACACCATACTCTTCACGATGATATTCGCCTGTGGACCGGCGACTCTCGCGGCTACTGGGACGGCGACACGCTTGTCGTCATTACCAAGAATTTCAATGACCTCACAACAAGCTTCAACGCGCATGGCACCGCATTCGACAAAGTACTAACAGAGCGCTTTACAAGAACCGCTGCCGACACCGTCGACTATGAGTTCACTGTCGATGACCCGACAACATTCACTGACAAGGTTGTCGCGATTGTTGAAATGACAAAGGTTGCCGGTCAGCTGTACGAATACGCCTGCCACGAAGGCAACTACGGCATGGTTAACATCCTGCGAGGCGCACGCGCACAGGAAGCTCGAGAGGCAGACTAAAAAAGTAAGACGAAACTACCCGCGACTCTCGTCACCCTCTCGCCATCCTCTCACCAAACCTCATTAAGAAGGATTGAGAACATGAGCAGCAGTCTTTTAGCCCTACTCGCGTTTACGCCGATTTTAGTCGTCGGGGTTCTGCTCGTCGTCCTTCGTTGGCCGGCCAGCCGCGCCATGCCGATCGCTTATCTCATTGTTGCGGGACTCGCCATTGGCGTCTGGGAGGTGTCCGGCATACAAGTGCTCGCCGCGAGTATTAACGGCCTGATCATCGCCGCCACGCTTATCTACATTATCTTTGGTGCCATTTTGCTGCTCAACACCCTGCAACAAAGTGGCGCGATGCGTGCTATCCGCGCAGGCTTCTCGGATATCACGCCCGACCGGCGCATACAGGTAATCATAATCGCGTGGTTGTTTGGCTCGTTTATCGAAGGCTCGGCGGGATTTGGCACGCCGGCCGCCGTTGCGGTGCCGCTTATGGTTGGCTTGGGCTTCCCTGCGATGGCCGCTGTGGTTGCAGGAATGATCATTCAGAGCACACCCGTGTCGTTCGGCGCGATGGGCACCCCTATCCTTGTTGGTCTTGGCACTGGGCTCTCGGCAGACCCCGATATGGCAGAATTTGCAGCCAACCTCGGCTTTGAACGCTGGGATCTGTTTCTAGCCAATATCGCCGCGCGCGTCGCACTAATCCACGCAATCGCCGGCACCTTTATTCCTCTATTAGTCGTCGCTACGATGACACGGTTCTTTGGCGTGAACCGAAGCTTTGCAGAAGGTCTCGCAGTCTGGCGCTTTGCGCTTTTCGCTGCCTTCGCGATGACACTGCCCTATCTGATCGTTGCGAGCTTACTCGGGCCCGAATTCCCTTCTATGTTTGGCGGCATTATCGGCCTCGCCATCGTCGTGCCAGCAGCTAAACGAGGTTTTCTCATGCCTGCCGCCGGAAGCGAATGGCACTTCCCTGAGCGCTCGGCATGGGATCCCGACTGGAGCAGCTCTCTAGCCGCCCCTGCCAATCAGGATAGTGAGGACTCTGCGCCGACGATGAGCCTGTTGCGCGCCTGGTCTCCTTATGTGGTCATTGCTGTGCTGCTGGTGATTACACGGCTGCGGATACTCGATCTCGAATCAGTGCTGCGCAGCGCGCATCCGTTAGTGACATGGGCCTGGCCACAGCTTTTGGGCAGCTCAATATCAGCGTCGTTTCAGCCACTATGGTCGCCGGGCAGCATCTTTATCCTTGCCTCCGTTATTACCATTGGCTTGCACCGGCTTCCATTTACCCAATTTTCCCGCGGCGTGGCCGACTCGTTAAAAACCCTTGCGCCCGCCTCGATGGCGCTTATTTTTACCGTTCCGATGGTGCAGGTCTTTATTAATTCGAGCAGTGGCGCCGCCGGCTACGAACAGATGCCGCTAGCACTAGCCGAGGGCGTCGCGGAACTAACCGGATCAGCGTGGCCTCTTTTCTCACCTTTTATTGGCGGCCTCGGCGCTTTCGTTGCGGGCAGCAACACCGTAAGCAATATGATGTTTTCTCTTTTTCAGTTTGGAGTGGGTGAGCGTATCGGCTACGACCCTCTCTGGATTGTCGCGCTGCAGGCTGTAGGTGGCGCCGCGGGCAATATTATTTGCGTGCACAATGTGGTGGCAGCCTCGGCGGTCGTAGGATTAGTTGGCAAGGAAGGTGCTGTTATTCACAAAACTCTGCTCGCCTTTGCCTACTACGCCCTCTTCTCTGGCGCGATTGGCCTAGGCATTGTGAACCTTGCGAATGGTTTTTTTAATGCGGGTTTCTTACTCGCCGCTGCAATCTTCGCCTGCTTTGTTGTCGCTATCGCTCGAGCACGTCCCGCGGCGCTTAACTAAACTGAATAGGCATGTCGGCGCGCCTTGCCGTAGCGTGCCGTTACCGTTATGGTGCGGGCTTGGACTCTCCAACAACACGTGTTTATTTGGCTTAAGCTTGAGTCACAAAACAGCAGTAACCACGATGAACGCAGTCAATTCACCACGCCAATTCCTTGTTATCGCCACCGCAGGCCATGTTGACCATGGCAAGACGTCTCTTGTGCAGCAGCTCACAGGCACCGACACCGACACACTCGCCGAGGAAAAAGCGCGGGGCTTGACCATCAATACAGGCTTCGCCTACCGCCATTCGGGCGGCGAATCGCAAAGCGCGACAACACTCGGCTTCGTCGATGTACCAGGGCATAGTGATTTTATTAACAACATGCTCGCGGGCGTGAGCGCGGTTAACGCCGCGCTGCTAGTTATTGCCGTCGACGACGGCATCATGCCGCAGACGCGCGAACACCTCGCTATTCTGGATCTGTTAGGCATCGCCAAAGGCGCGATTGCGCTGACCAAAATTGATCACTGTTCGCCGGAAAGACTCTTTGCTGTCGAGGCAGAGGTTGCAGCGTTGCTTGCGCGCACGAGCCTCAGTGCGGCACCTCTCTTTCGAATAGACAATCTCAGCGGCGCGGGCGTTCCCGAACTCACCGCGCATTTGAATGCGCTCGCTTTTCAACAGCGGATAAATAATGACTCGCTCGATCAGCATCCGCGCTTCTCTGTCGATCGCAGCTTCACGGCCAAGGGCATCGGCACGATCGTGACCGGGACCTTAGCAGCAGGGCGAATTAAACAGGGAGATCTCCTCGTTCATTGCAGCACAGGCGAGCAAGTGCGAGTCCGTGGGATACGTATCGACCGGAACGAATGTGAGACTCTCAGCGCTGGTCAACGCGCGGCATTAAGCGTCAGTATCGGCCACGATGACATCGCGCGCGGGGATTGGCTCGGCGCCGCTAAACGCAGTGTCATTCGCATCGATACACATCTGACCCTCCTCGATTCGGCAGCGCCGCTGAAGTCTGGCGTCGACTATCACCTTCACATTGGCGCTGCGCATCGCCTCGCCCGCGTGCGCAAACTCGATGAAAATGCCTCCCTCTATCAATTAAGCCTCGACGAGCCGATTGCCTGCCATTGGGGCGACCGTTTTATACTCCGCGACCCGGCAGCTAAGTTTTCGCTAGGCGGTGGCAAAGTCATTGACACAGAGGTGCCTAAGCGGGGCAGAGCTAGTCCTGAGAGACTCGCCCTGCTAAGGGCGTATCAGAACGAGAGCCGCGCCGCTATCGAGGCGGCCCTTGCTGTCACACCCTATGGCATCGCGCTCGAGCAATTTGCGCTCGTGCGCAATCTCGCGCCGGCGGCTATCGACGCCTGCCTTGAGCAAGCACGGCAACAGTCACCCGCGCCTATAGAGGTGCCTATCGACGGCGCCCGCTTTCCTCGTCTTTTCGGCGCGCCCGTCGCGGATTCATTGACTGTGCGACTTACCGATGTACTGCAGAATTTTCACGCCGAGCAGCCTAGTGAAGCAGGATTACTCGAATCAGCAATCGCACGCGCCTTGCAGCCGAGCGTCCCTGCGCCGGTGCTCGCAGGATTCATCGCTACGCTTCTATCGAAAGGCAGCCTGCGCCGCGAAGGAGGCTTTGTTGCGCTCGCTACACACCGTGCTCAGGTCAGTAAAGAACGCCAGGAGTTCGATATAAAAATAGCGCCGCTACTCGCGCGCGGCGGCATCACACCGCCGCGAACCCGAGAGATCGTCGACGCAACGGGGATTCCGCTCAAAGCGGTCGAGCGGATTCTGCAGCACTGTGCGCGCTCGGGAATAGTAGTAAAAATAGCAGATAATAGATTTTATACGCCCGCCACGCTGGCAAAACTTGCAGCCACTGCGAACGAACTCATGACAGCGAGTGAGGGGCATGGGTTTAGCGTGATCGACTTCAGAGACAAAACGGGGATTGGCCGCAATTTGTGTATCGAGGTGCTCGAGCATTTTGATGGCTGCGGCTACACACTGCGTAAGGAAAACGTGCGTGTGATTCGTAAGCCGTGGTCGGACGTGACTGCTTAGCAGCCACTTGCCAACCTAGAGGCGAAGCCTGCGATGCGTCGAGACTCGGCACTTGGCACTTGGCACTTGGCACTTGAGAGCCTCGACGGTTCAAACCCTGAAAACTAAGACGCTTTGGGGTGCAGTATCACAAACATTGTAGAATAGCCTTTGACAAAGCTAGAGTAGATTCGCTCGGGCTCACCGACTACTTCGATTTTGTCGAAGCGATTCATTATCTCTTCCCAGACTATGCGCAGTTGCATCTCAGCTAAGCGATTACCCATGCAGCGATGTAAGCCGAAGCCGAACGAGAGATGCTGGCGCGCATTGGGGCGATCGACAATCATGCGCTCAGGGTTCTCAATAACCTCGTCGTCTTGATTACCCGACGCGTACCACATGATTACCTTCTCACCCTTTTTAATTTTTTGTCCGTTTAACTCGGTATCAACTTTCGCTGTGCGCCGCATGTAGGCGAGCGGCGTCTGCCAGCGAATGATTTCAGAGACCATATTCGGAATTAGTGAGTGATCGGCACGAAGTTTGTCGTATTCTTCGGGGAACTGATTTAGCGCAAGAACGCCACCTGTAATGGAATTTCGGGTAGTGTCATTGCCACCAACAATCAGCAGCAAGATGTTGCCGAGGTATTCCATCGGCGGCATATTTTTTGTAGCTTCGCCATGTGACAGCATCGAGATGAGGTCATCATTCCCAGGTTCCGCATTCACACGCTCGTTCCATAGCCGTGTAAACGTGGCAAGACAATCCTGCATCGCCTCCCATCGCTCCTCATTGCTACTGATGATGCCGCCACCCGGAATCGCGGTCGCAGCGTCAGACCAAAAGGTCAGTTTGTGGCGGTCTTCGAATGGAAAGTCGAACAGCGTCGCAAGCATCTGGGTTGTCAGCTCTATTGAGACTCGCTCGACCCAGTCGAACTCTTCGCCAATCGGGAGATCATCGAGTATGGCAGCGGCGCGCTGCCGAATGAGTCCTTCTAGGGATTTCAGATTAGAGGGCGCGACAACGCCCTGCACAACCCGGCGCTGTTCGTCATGCTTGGGTGGATCCATCGAGATAAAAGAGGGAACCGTGAACTCTTCGAAGGAGTCCACAATACCGATCGTTGGTTCCGATGAGTAGATATGCGGCGACGTATCCACCGTCATAATGTCTTTGTACTTCATTACCGACCAATAAGGGCCTGTGGCCGATTCAGCGCAATAATGCACGGGGGCCTCTTCTCGTAGACGCTTCAGAAAAGGCAGAAACTCATTCTCTTGCCAGATGCCGGGGTGTGCGAGGTCGATTTTATCGATAGGCATTGCATAGGGATCTTTGCCGACCATGCTCCACTTACTCTCGGGGCGGCGGTCTAATTCAGACGTGGCAGGGGTATCGCTCATAATAATCTCTCTCAACTCTCACTGGCCTGCGTCTTGTTGGCAGGTCATATTACGCAGTTTACTTTAGTCGTGGCATCTGGCGGAATAGCATTCCGTGATAGCCATTCGGATAGAGAACCGGATTAAAACTGAAATTCTGGCGTGGTTACCGACAGACCATCGAGCTCCGCGCTAAGGGTGATTTGACAGCAGAGACGCGAGTTTTCACGGCGATCACTGCTTAGGCCCAGCATCGCATCTTCGTTAGGGTCTATTGCGGCCAATTTATCGAGCCACGCCTCGTCCACGTATACATGACAGGTCGCGCAGGAACACGAACCTCCGCAATCTGCATCGATTCCAGAGACTCCATTAGAGACCGCCGCCTGCATGACCGAGACGCCCGTGGCAGCCTCAACCGATTGTTCACGTCCTGCATGATCCTTGAATAAAACCTTTACCATTTATCTCATTCCTACCGTCTTAAACTACTGTTCTGAGTACTGTTTTAAATACTGCTTTAAAAGCCTGTTAATGGCGCTGTCGCAAGCCAGCCTGAAGCAAACGGTTTTAGTCGACTGCGCAACACGTACGCTACCTTAGCAAGGTTTACCCCTAAGAATAAAGTTTACAATACACACATGAACAAAGTTCGCCATTTTTGAAAAACCAGTTACTCTTCTCTGCACCGATTACCTATTCTCAGCTTTTAAAAACAGGCAAATCCAAATGAGCGACACTACCCAGAGCCCAAACAGCTACATGCCTGTCCTGATCAGCGCCTGCCTGCTGCTGATGCTTTCATTCGGCCTGCGGTCTGGCTTTGGCCTATTCTTGCAACCAATGAGCGAAGCCAACGGCTGGGGACGCGATGTTTTAGCACTCGCTCTGGCGATACAAAACTTATCATGGGGCGTAAGCGCAGTAATCGCCGGAGGCTTCGTCAACCGCTTCGGCACCACCAAAGTCTTGCTTGGCGGTATTGCCTTGTATGGCTTGGGCACGCTAGGTATGGCGTCCAGCACCACCGCTCTTAGCGCTAACCTGACCGCCGGCGTGATTATAGGCGCCGGAATTGCTGGTACCTCGTTCGGCATCGTTCTGCCCGCAATCGCCCGCGCAGTCCCTGCCGAGAAACAGGGCTGGGCGCTAGGGATTGGCACCGCTGCAGGCAGCGCGGGCCAGTTCTTAATTGTGCCGGCAGCGCAGGTATTCATCGATTGGCTGGGCTGGCTGGGGGCTTTACAGCTAATGGGCTTGCTGGGGTTCGGCATGGCTGTGTTTGTAATCCCCCTCGCCCGCTACGGAAACGAAGCAGGCGCAGCGCCAGCGGGGACAGCAGAGATTAGTCTTTGGCAGCTAACTCGCAGGGCACTCGCTGTCCGCTCTTACGTTCTTTTACTCGTCGGTTTCTATGTGTGTGGCTATCACCTCGCCTTCATTACAGTGCATATGCCGGGTTATGTCGTCGACCTTGGCTTTACCCCGCAGGTAGGGGCGTGGAGCATCGGCACGATTGGATTGTGTAATATTTTCGGCGCCTACTATTCGGGCGTTGCAAGTGGCAAACGCCCAAAACACACG
>LICD01000081.1 GCA_001438145.1 OM182 bacterium BACL3 MAG-120619-bin3
GCAGGCAGTAATGGCAGCGGCAAGACAACGCTGCTGAGAATTCTCTGCGGGTTAAACGACGGCTATGAAGGCGAGATCGTGTGGCGCGGCCAGAATACGACAGACGTGTCTGAGGCGTTTGCAGGGGATCTTCTCTACTTCGGCCACAGAGTGGGGGTGAGCAAGATTTTGACTCCACTCGAAAATCTTCGCTGGTCTGCCGGATTGCAGCGGCATGTGGACGATGAGTTATTGCTGCAAGCGCTCGCCACCGTTGGGCTGCGTGGATTCGAAGAATCGCCGTGTTATACCTTGAGCGCCGGTCAGCAGCAGCGAGTGTCCCTCGCGCGCCTTCGGCTCAGCCCTGCCACCCTTTGGGTATTAGATGAGCCCTTTACGACGCTTGATGTCGACGCGGTTGCGCAACTCGAACTAACGCTTGCAGAGCACGCAGAGCGAGGCGGAGGCGTCATTGTTACCACCCATCATACGCTTTCAATGCCGGGTCTTACGCGCCTTACACTTGGAGTGAGCTAGCATGCCGCAAGCAATCGCCAAGCCGACTACGTGGTCCGCCTTTATGCTCACGCTTAAGCGCGACCTGCTCATTGCCTTTAAGCGGAAAAATGACATCGTTAATCCGTTTATGTTCTTTGTGATCGTTATCTCTCTGTTTCCACTTGCGATTAGCCCCGATGGCGACAAATTGGCCGAGATAGCTGCGGGGGTGATCTGGATTGCGGTGTTGCTGTCGGCGATGCTGTCGATGGATAGTTTGTTCAGAGCTGACTTTGAAGACGGCTCTTTGGAGATGCTTCTCCTGAGCCCGCACCCGCTCTTTTTTCTCGTCTTGGCGAAGAATATCGCTCACTGGCTAGTCAGCGGTCTGCCCGTAGTGATTGCCTCGCCGCTGCTCGCGTATATGCTCAAGCTGCCTTCTGAATCCTATGTGACGCTGATGCTGACTTTGTTGGTTGGTACGCCCACTCTGAGTCTGATTGGATCGATTGCAGTCGCGTTAACGGTGGGATTGGGGAGTAGGGGGCTGATTCTTGCAGTGATCACGCTGCCTTTTAGCGTGCCAGTTTTGATATTCGGCACACTCGCTGTTCAGGCGAGCGCCTCGGGCCTGCCGACTGGGGGGTATCTTACTCTGCTGCTCGCTATTCTCGCCGCTTCTCTCAGTTTGGCGCCACTGACCTCTGCTGCTGCGCTCCGCATAAGCGTGAGTTAGGCAAGATAGCCCTGCGTCTGGTCTGAAACGCCCGTAATTGCGTAGTAAACACGGCGAAAAGCAGGTTAGACATTGCTGCTAAGAGTCACGTTTAGTTACTTACTACGGCGACCTAATATGGCTTCGCGTGGTAACATGATTACGGGTTAAACAGTGAGTTGCGGTGTCAAATGTTGATGCGGGTAATTTTCCTACGAGGGTAACGTAGAATGTGGGTATGGTTCGCTAAGCTAGGATCGCCAAAATGGTTCTATGAGCTTTCAACAAAGTGGTTGCCTTGGCTGGTTGTCGCCACCGTGGTCGTGATTGGCACGGCAACCGTGTGGGCGCTACTCTTTCTGCCCCCCGACTATCAGCAGGGCTATACCTCCCGGATTCTCGTTGTGCATGTCGCTGTTGCCGGCACCTCGCTTGCGTTCTTCCCGCTGATGGCTGTCGCCGGAACAATCACGTTAGTCTGGAAGATGAAACTCGCCGACATGGTCGCGAAGAATGCCGCCGCACTTGGCGCGTGGTTCTCGTTCATCACGCTAGCGACAGGATCCATCTGGGGCAGCGTCAGTTGGGGTACATGGTGGGAATGGAGCGACAGCCGTCTTGTCTCAATGCTTTTTCAGTTCTTCCTGCTGCTCGGCGTAGTCTCGCTTAGATCAGCGCTGGAGGAGTCTGATAAGGCTGCCAAAGCCTGTGCACTCTTATCGATTGTCGGTTGCATCAATGTGGTGGTTATCAAGTACTCCGTTGAATGGTGGAATACGCTACACCAGCCCGCAAGCCCGGTGTCGATTGAAAGCGGTAGCGCGAACGGGCCAGAATTCTGGATCGCCACAGCGCTGATGATCTTAGGTGTGTATTTGTTTCTTAGTCTCAGTTTGATTTTGTCTACGCGGAATGAAATTCTCATGCGCGAGCGACGCTCTCTCTGGGTGCAAGAACTTATGTCGACAGAAAAGTAAGACAGCGAGTTACGGGTTAACATGGATTTACTAAACGCAATTCAATTCGAGAGCTGGGCCGAATTCGTCGACATGGGAGGCTACGCCTTTAATGTGTGGGCTGTTTATGGCCTGTTTGTCGTATTTATTGCAGTGAACATAATTGTGCCCCTGCAGAGACGCAAAACGCTACTGCGGGATTTACGCCGCCGACAAAATATAGACGCGCAGGTAGCGCTTAACAGGCAATCAGCCTCAGTTGCGGGCGCCGTCGATAATGCAGTAAACGACAGTGTGGCAGAGACAGCGAAGGTCGTGGGCACCGGTCAAAACGCTCAGCAAGGAGAGACTTCATGAAGCCGCATCGCCGCAAGAAGTTGGGCAGTATTCTATTTATCGCACTCGGGCTAAGTGTTGCCGCGGGTCTTACGCTCTATGCGTTGAAGCAAAACATTAATATGTTTTTTACACCGTCGCAGGTTGCCGGTGGCGAGGTGCCCAAAGGTCAGCATTTTCGAATCGGCGGTATGGTAAAAGATGGCTCGATTGCGCGCGAAGACGATAGCCTTAGCGTTAATTTTGTCACGACCGACTTTATTAGCGAGGTGCCCATTCACTATGTGGGTATTTTGCCAGACTTGTTTCGAGAAGGTCAGGGAATCGTCGCCGAAGGCGTCGTGGACACCGCCGGTGTTTTTCAAGCCTCGAAAGTGCTCGCAAAGCATGACGAGAACTATATGTCGCCCGAAGTGAAAGCGGCGCTTGACGCTGCTGGTACGAGCACCGAAGGCTCGCTGCCAAGCGAAGGCTATAAACCACAATACTAGCGCGGCGCAACGTGGCCGAAATACTTCACACGCGTCGATTCCAAGGATCAAAAGGTGGTGCTCCGCACCGAGGTAGAATTCATTGCTCCCAGAACTAGGACATTTTGCTCTCATTCTCGCACTGTGCTTGTGTGTGTTACTTGGTACGTTCCCGCTTTACGGTGCGGCGACAGGAAACGTTCGCTACATGGGTTTAGCAAGACCGCTGGTGGCGGGTGTTTTTGTTTTCATTGGCCTTGCTTACGTTCTGCTGACTTACTCGTTCGCTATCGATGACTTCTCGGTTACCTATATTCAGCAGCACTCGAATACTCTGCTACCTTTTCGCTACAAACTGACTGCCGTCTGGGGCGGTCATGAAGGCTCGTTTCTACTCTGGACATTCATGCTCGCAGGATGGATGTTAGCCGTGGCTGTCTTCAGTCGCAGCATGCCTATCGAATTCGTTGCGCGCGTGTTGGGTGTGCTCGGCCTTCTGAGTGTCGGTTATTTGCTTTTTATGCTCGCCACCTCAAACCCGTTCGATCGCATTGTGCCGCTTCCGCCCACCGACGGCGCTGACCTTAATTCAGCGCTGCAGGATTTCGGCTTTATTGTTCACCCGCCAACGCTCTACATGGGCTATGTGGGCTTCTCGGTTGTGTTCGCCTTTGCGATGGCCGCGCTGTTAAGTGGTCGGTTAGACGCAGCATGGGCGCGCTGGTGCCGACCATGGGCGAACGTGGCTTGGTCGATTCTAACGATCGGTATTGCGTTAGGCAGCTGGTGGGCTTACTACGAATTAGGCTGGGGCGGTTGGTGGGCATGGGACCCGGTCGAAAATCCACCACTGATCACGTGGCTTTTTGGCACGGCGTTAATCCACTCTCTGGCGGTGACTGAGAAGCGTGGAATATTCAAGAGTTGGACTGTGATGCTGGCGATCCTCGCGTTTGCAGGCAGTCTGCTGGGCACGTTCATTACTCGTTCTGGACTGCTTACCTCCGTGCATGCGTTTGCCACAGATCCGGAGCGCGGTGTCTTCATTCTGGCGATTTTGACGCTGTCAGTTGGCGGCGCCCTGTTACTGTTCGCCGTGCGCGCGCCGCTGCTAAGAGGGCGTTTCGGGTTCGGCATTCTGTCGCGTGAAATGCTTCTGCTTGTGAATAATTTGATTTTGGTTGTGTCTGCAGCCTCGGTATTCCTCGGAACACTGTTTCCAATGGTTTATCAGGCATTGACCGACGATCTTATCTCGATCGGCCCGCCGTATTTCAACGCAATCTTCGTTCCTCTTATGGCTCTGCTCGTGCTGGTGCTAGGCGTCGGCCCTATTTCGCGCTGGAAAAAAACGTCGGGGCGTTATCTAACGACTCAACTACTCTGGGTCGGCGCCCTTAGCCTTGCACTCGGTATTGCTTTGCCTTTGGCGGTGACACTTGAGTTTGGTTTGGGGCCGACTCTTACAGTCGCGCTCGCGTCGTGGATAGTTTTGTCATCGATCAAAGACGCAAAAAATAAGCTCGGTAACAAAAAGACGTTAATGGCAGGACTGCGGGCGCTGCCCCTCAGTTACTACGGCATGCAACTCGCGCATTTGGGTGTGGCGACTATGGTCGTTGGTGCTGCGCTAACCAGCGTTTATTCGACGGAAAAAAGTGTTCTGCTGGGGCCAGGTGAACGCATGGATCTTGGCGGCTATGAATTCGAATTTATTGGGGCAAAACCGATCACCGGACCCAATTTCCGAGGCATGGAGGCGACACTCGAGGTTTACCGTGGTGATGAGCTGCTGCGCGAGCTTCACCCTGAGAGGCGTCTGTATCTTGCCAGCGGCACGCCGTCAACAGAGATGGCGATTGATGCGGGGTTCTGGCGCGATTTATTCGTGACTCTCGGCGAAGAGAAAGGGGCATCTGCCTGGTCGATGACTATCTATGTGAAGCCCTTTGTACGCTGGGTTTGGTTGGGCGCGATATTTATGTGCTTAGGAGGCATAGTGGCAGCGGGCGATAAACGCTACCGCCGAGCACTCGACAAGCAAGCAGCGCAGAAGCAAACGGCGTCTATTGCGCCATTAGAACCTGCCGAGGGTGTGTCTTAGCGATTGTGCTAAGGCTGCGCCAGGTACAAGTCCAATTGGAGTTTCTTCGATGAACCGATCGCTCGCGTTTTTGCCCGTAGCTGCCTTTCTGGTGTTGGCCGTGGTCATGTGGCGTGGGCTTTATCTCGATAGCAAAGAGCTGCCGTCGATGCTGATCGACAAACCAATGCCTGCTTTTGACAAACTCACCGTTGATGGTCAAGCAGTCGACAACGACTCTCTGCCTACCGAACCCTTTTTGCTCAATGTGTGGGGTAGTTACTGTCTGCCTTGTTTGATCGAACACCCCACTTTTATGCGTCTGTCGGAATCTGCCGAAATACCTATTGTTGGGGTAAATTACCGCGATCAGAAAGCGCTCGCGCTTGATTGGTTGGAAGAAAATGGAAATCCGTATGCTTTTAGCATACTCGACGAGCCTGGCCGATTCGGGATAGATCTCGGAGTCTATGGCGCACCAGAGACTTATCTGGTCGACAGCAAGGGAGTCATTCGCTATCGGCACGTCAGTGTGCTCGATGAGACAGTTTGGCGCGAAGTGTTTGAACCTGCAATTGCAGAACTAAGAGCACAGGAGGCGGCGCAATGAGTAACGATACTGCTAACGGAAGAGTTTGGGAAAAGCGGTTTAAGCCTGTCCTGACAGTGTTTATGCTGCTAGCGATTGTTAGCGTTTTGATGCCGGCTACCAGCCTTGCACAAGTCGATACATTTGAATTTGAGACGCCCGAGCAGCAGCAAAGATTTCGGGCGCTCTCGGATGAGCTGCGCTGTCCGATGTGTCAGAACACGAGTTTGTCGGGGTCTACTGGTGGCGTTGCAGAAGACCTGCGTCGTGAAGTGCATCGGATGATTATGGAAGGGATGAGCGACGAGCAGATCGAGCAGTTTATGTACGAGCGCTACGGTGATTTCATTTTCTACAAGCCGCGGTTAAAACCCGAAACATTGCTTCTATGGTTTGGCCCGCTTCTGTTTTTCCTCATTGGCGCGTTCGTTCTCGTCGGCATTTGGCGCAAGGCGAAGGGAATCGATGCACAGCCGGTTCAGGTCGATACCGAAACGCAAACTCGCATAGACGCATTACTCGCTGAGCAAGGTAAAGCGGGTGCCGGTAACACCCATAGATAGAGCTCCACACGTTCACATGATGGCGAGCGTTTCGTGGCATTGCGATTAACCGAAAACCAATAGGATATTTATGCTTTTTTGGACTTTAGCTGCGCTGCTTGCCGTTATGGCGATCGCCTTTTTTGTCATCCCTTTTTATCGAGCGAATGGGGGCGATGAGGAGGCGGTTGGGAGCGTTCAGCGTAGCGAGAATTTGCTGCTTTTCGCCGAGAGGGAAAGCGAGCTTGCAGAGGATCTAGCAGCGGGCGAAATAGATAGCGAAGAACATGCCACCCTACTGCGTGAATTACAGCAATCGCTATTAGACGATGTGCAGGACACGAGGCCAAAGCGAGCGCCAATCGCTATATCCTCACGAGGCTGGTTGGTTATTGGCCTAATCGCAGTGTCGCTCCCTGCGGTGTCGGTTACGCTTTATCAGCGCTGGGGTTTTATAGACGACGTCCAGGTCATGGGATTGTTCCAGGAATCACTTGCCGCTCAGGGTGACGTAGCTGCAGCCTCTGCACTGGTCACCGAGCTAGGTGAATTAGTTAAAAACGGCAGTGAAAACCCTTGGGTTTGGTACTTTTTAGGCGAAAATTTCGCCACGATTGGCCGCTTCAATGAAGCCGAAATATCGTATCGACAAGCTGCCGAACGGCTGAGTGGACAGCCTGAAGAGGCGCTCGTGCTCGGACGCGCGGCGTTAGCCTTATACATTAAGTCCGAATTCCGTTTCACGCCTGAACTGAACGCGCTTATCGAGCAGGCACAGGCGATTAATCCGAATGAAATTGCTGTGATTCAGCTGCTCGCAGCAGACGCACAAAACCGAGGCGACTACGCAGCTGCAATTGCTAATTGGCGCATACTCATCCAGCTAGACCCGAACTCCCCAGAAGCGCAAGCACTTCGCGGGGAAATTGCTAATGCGCAGCGTCTGCTCCGAGAAGAGTCTGGCGAGGAAATTGTCGGTCCGGAGATAGAAGTGCGGCTTGCGCTCGCAGAGGGGTTGTCGCTCGATCCAAATTTACGCGTGTTTGTCGCGGTACGCAGCGCCGAGCGTGAGGGCATGCCGCCGCTGGCCGCCGTCGGTCTTAGCGTCGCAGATCTGCCTACGACTATAAGTCTAGATAACTCTTCACAGGTCGGACCCTTTAATCTAAGTTCGGCCGACCTCGTTAGGGTGTCGGCTTTGGTGTCGCTTAACGGCACGGCAAATCCCTCTCGAGGCGACTATCGTGTGGTCTCAGATGATTTTGCCCACAATGGCCAGCACGCAATTGTCACGCTTACCATTAGCGACGAAGTCGAGTAGCCATTGAATTGGGTTGAATTCGGCACTATCGCCGTAGCGCATTTGTTTGCAGTGGCGTCCCCAGGTCCGGACTTCGCGATCGTGCTTCGTCAAACGCTCAAAAATGGCAGCTTTGCCGGCCTCTGGTCGAGTGCCGGTGTCGCTGCGGGCATAGGCCTTCACGTAACTTACTGCCTTCTTGGTGTAGCGCTGCTTATAGCCAGTTCGCCGACGTTATTTTTGGTTTTAAAGATGGGTGCCGCAGTTCTGTTGGTCATTCTTGGCGGGCAATCACTTTATGGGGCGGTGCGCGAGTTTAAGCGGCGCCGAGAAACTTCAGAAGTGGACGCGGAGGTCTTTGTTAGCGAAGCTGAGCAGCCTTCGATGTCTCTTGCCCGTCGTGCTTTTTTGACAGGCTTCACCACCAACGGGCTGAACCCTAAGGCAACCCTTTTCTTTCTCGCTCTGTTTAGTGTGGTGATAGATCCCGCAACCGGGTTCGCCCAACAGACCGCCTACGGGCTCTATTTGGTAATAGCGACTTTTGCTTGGTTCGCTTGTCTTGCATTGCTGGTCGGTCGGCCACGGGTTCGCCTTGTCGTGCTGAGTGCTGCGCCGGTTATCGATAGTCTGATGGGATTAATCCTCTGGGTAATTGCCGCGCAGCTTTTAAGTTGAAGGCCCTGTGGCCACTAAGACACCTGCAATAAGTAACGAAGATAGGTATAGTTGGGCGCTATAAATCGTTTCAAAGACGCCACCGCGATGGGAAAGGATCTACACAATGGCCGCAAATAACAGTGATGCAACAGGCGCCGCGTTGATCGACAAGTTTGGACGAAGGGTCGACTATATTCGCCTGTCGGTGACCGATCGGTGCGACTTTCGCTGCGTCTACTGTATGACTGAAGACATGACCTTTTTGCCCCGCAAGGAAATACTCAGCCTAGAGGAGCTTTTTTTAGTCGGCAAAGCCTTTGTTGATTTAGGGGTGAGCAAAATCCGTTTAACAGGGGGAGAGCCGCTGGTTCGGGGCGATGTGATAACGCTCGTCGAGCGGCTTGGTGAGTTGCCGGGATTGGAAGAGCTTCTGATCACCACGAATGGCGCGCAGCTCGATAAGTTCGCGAAACCGCTGCGCGCGGCGGGAGTGACAAGGGTCAACGTGAGTATCGATAGTCTCGATGCAGAACGTTTCAAGCGGATCTCGCGCGTAGGCAAGCTCGATAAAGTACTCGAAGGAATCGACGCCGCGATAGCGGCTGGTTTCGAAAAAGTTAAACTCAATACTGTCATCATGCGCGGTTACAACGAAGATGAAGTAATTGGTTTGGCCGAATATGCTCTAGAGCGCGCTATCGACATAGCCTTTATTGAAGAAATGCCCCTTGGCGAGGCGTCCGATCACGCCCGAGAAGAGACTACCTGCAGCAATGCTTGGGTACGCGACACGCTTGAGCAGCGCTTTGAGCTGACAGACAGCGAGGTAAAAACCGCAGGTCCTTCGCGCTATGTCGATGTGAAAGGCTATGAGTCGCGCATTGGATTTATCTCCCCGGTTACGCATAATTTTTGCGGTGACTGCAATAGGGTGCGAGTCACGGTAGAGGGGCGGTTGCTCCTCTGTTTGGGTAATGAGCATTCGATGGATCTCAGGGCGATATTGAGGGCGGAAAATTTTGACGAGTCTAGGCTGCGAGACGCGATAGTGGCAGCTATGGACCTTAAGCCGGAACGACACTATTTCTATGAAAAAGATCATGCGCAGCCCGTGCGGTTAATGAATATGACA
>LICD01000082.1 GCA_001438145.1 OM182 bacterium BACL3 MAG-120619-bin3
CGCGAACTCATGCTGCCTTCGATGGAGCAACTCGCTAGATCTACCCTACGCTGAGGCCTAAGAGTGATGGCACTGCGCCGGAAAAAGCACCAATCAACACATGAGCGGTCTCAGCACGTTAAGCAAATTTTATTGCTCGGTGCCGTCGTATCCGCATGCTTAAGCTGCGGTGCGACAGGCCAAAATCTCAGCGAAATTGCATTGCCTGCGCCGGAAATTTGTTTTGGCCTTCGCTCGATTGTCGAGCCCGAAGCCCTTGCCGTCTGCAGTGCGCTCGATGCCAGTCAGCGTATCCGTGCGCGCGAGCTTGCGGAACAGTGGCTTACTTCTGCCCCAACCTCCTCCGCTGCACACTACACGCTCGCCGAGGTGTTGCTCACCGTCGAAGGCAATGTGCCGCGCGCGCTTTTCCACCTTAACCAGGCTGAGGCAAACAGCAAAATTCGCTCATTCGATCAGATGGTCGGGGCAGGCACCGATCTCCCCGAAGGTTCAGCGCCCGAGACACCACTGTGGCATTACCTCACCCTTAATCAACTGTCGTCGGTGCATCAACTCATCGGCAATCAAGAAGAGTCTCTTCGCTATCTCGATGCCCTGGCCGAAGCGTATGGGGTCGACCTCGAACCCTATAAAGGCTGGCCTTTAATCAAACTAGGCCGTTTCGAGGACGCCCGGCAAAGCGCGCTTCGCGTTCTTGCCAAGGATGACGTCGACCGATTTTCCGAAGCGCAGGCGTGGAACACACTCTGTGCAGTAGAACTCAGCGCCCCTCAAGAGTCGCAGGCTGCACCCGCGTGCGACAAGGCGCTAGAATTAGACGAGGCTGCGCAAAATACACGAGAAGAATTAAGCACCGTCACCCTGACAAACGCCGCAGAAGTCGCCTTGAGCAGGCTGCGCATCGATCAAGCTGAGCGTTTAATAGACAGAGCGACGCGCTACCCAAACCCGAGCAGTGTTTCTAATCCTTGGATACAGAAGCTCTACCTTACGCTCGCCCAGGGTCGGTTCGACAATGCGCAGAGCGCGTTAGAACAAATGCTCGTCTGGCGTAACAGGCAAGATCCGCTTATTGGTGTTAGCAATCGCGCCGAACACTTTCTTGCCAGTGCAACTTTTTTACTGCTCGCCGGATACACCGAAGAGGCTGCGCGGCTTGCCGAATCCGCGTTGAATCAGCCCGATCGCAATGGCAATTTTAGCGCCGACGATGCTCAGAAAGATGCGATTGCGGCATTGCTTACCACCCTCGCCTTTCGCGCCGACTATGAACGCCAGCTAGAATATGCCGCGGCTCAAGAGTGGGGAGTCAGACTCTCTGCCACCGCCTCGGCGCAACTCACTCGACTTGCCGCTTGGCGCGCGGGTCGCCGAGCAGCGTCACTTTTCGCTAACGCCGAGACCATGCGAAATCGCCTGCGCCCCTATGGCCCGCTCGACGTTCACATACCCGAATGGATAGAGCCTGAAATCGCACGACTGCTCGGCGCGGGTGTCTTTACCTCGCTAATCGAAGACGCAGAGACCCGGGGCTCTTTCAGCGGCGCGCAGGGCTACAAACACTCTTTCGCTACCGAATCTGCGGCTCTGCGACACGATTCTGACGGAGTGATTGATGAAGGCACACTCGCCCTCTCACTGCTACCCGATGCCGAAGCGATGCTCCGCGCGCGAGTCCAGTGGCATATGGCTCGCGCGTATTGGCTAAAAGGCGACAGCGGCTCGGCGCGCAGCTTTTTTAGCGCCTCACTGCGCCAAGACCCAAGCCTTGCTCGCCGACTCGGCGCAGGCATTCCTGTCGCCATTAGTCATGACGGCACACCCTCCGCACTCGCGTTAGCTGATAGGTTATCAATCTCACCTCGTTTTGAGGCATCACCCGAGGGGCTAGCATTAGAGATAAGTGCGAACACCCTTTGCCTTCGCGACAGCGAAGAGGCAGTAATTTCATGCTACACTCCAGCGCGTAAAAGCGAGTCACTTACTGGCGATTCCCCAGCCATCCTCTCTCTGCCTCTTGCTAACGATAGCGCCTTGGTCGCCGTTGAGTTTCAGCGCCAACTGTTCGGTATCGGCGTCGAGCTGAGTAAAGCTCAACGATCGGCAATTATGGGCGCGAGCGTAGTATTGAGATCGCAGAGTTACGGCAATGACACCTCGCTACCTGATTTTTAAGCCGGGTGCTTAAGCAGATCAAATTGCACAAACTTAGGTAAGGCGGCCTGCAAATCCGCGCGTGACTGAGCGACTGGGGATTAGACGACACCTTTACTGCGCGCCACAACGTGGCTCGCCACGGGAAAATTGTGAACATTGAGAACACCCTAGCCAAACGAGTCATTATCCTTCTCGCGGCAACCTCGGCTCTCGGCCCTACCGCAATGCAAATATTGCTCCCTGCGATTCCGGTTATCAAAGAAACGTTCGCCGTCAGCGCTGAGGTCGCGCAGCTCACTCTTAGCCTGTCCATGCTCGCGATTGCGATTGGCACTCTCACCTATGGGCCTCTCTCGGATCAGTTCGGCCGGCGGCCTATTATGCTGTTAGGCCTGTGCATAACCATCATCGGCTCGCTTTTCTGCTATTTCGCCAACACGATCGAGATGCTGATTCTCGGCCGAATTATTCAAGCGTTTGGCGGCGCCGTCGGGCTTGTGCTTGCGCGCGCAATCGTAAGGGATGTGTATGGCCCTGAGCAGGCCGCGAGAGTGATTGCAACACTCGTTATGGTGATGGTAGTGATGCCCATGCTGTCGCCCGCCCTAGGCGGTGAACTGATGCATCGCTTTGGCTGGGAGTCGGTGTTTCTTGTTATGGCAGTACTCAGCCTCGGCATTCTGCTCGTGCTGCGCTCCTCTCTCGTCGAAACGTTGGCAGAGCCGGTGCCTTTCGACGGTGTCGGTGCGATGCTTGGTAACTTTGCCCATCTATTTCGCTCACGCGCGTTTCGAGGCTATGCCTTCTGCGTAAGCTTTGTCTCTGTGGTGTTTTTTGCCTTCATCTCGGCTGCGCCCGAAATCATGATCACTGTGCTCAACCGCCCTCCCACAGAATATGGCTACTATTTTATTATGGTGCCGCTAGGGTTTATGGTCGGCAATTATATTGCGCGTCACTTCGGCCGGACTCTCGGTATCAATCGTTTAATTATGCTCGGTGCCAGCACCGGCATAGTTGGTATAGTCAGTGCCATCGTTTTGCAGCTCCTCGGCTTTCACCACCCACTCGCGCTATTTATCCCTGTCGCCATCGCTGTGCTCGGCAATGGCATCACACTGCCGAATGCACAGGCTGCGGCGATTAACGAATTTCCTCGTTTCGCGGGCACCGCGTCGGGTTTGACTGGGTTTTTACAGATGGCTTTTTCGGCTATCGCGGCACAACTTGTCGCTGTTATCTTTAACGGTACGGTGTATCCGCTGTTGCTCATGATGCTCGCCGCGTCGATCGCCTCGCTGCTTTTTTTCTTGGCAGGGACACGAGAAGTTGGCGCAAAAGTCGTCAACAGCCAAAGCTAGAAAAGACGATACCTCGGCTACAGACTGCGCAACTGCTCGCAAAAGCCTTGCTCATCTCGCAAACACCGCAGATCGAGAATGAGTGAACCATCCGAGAGGCGTCCTATTATAGGCTTCGGCAATGCACGCAGCGTTGCAGCCAGCTCGGTCAGTGCAGCATCGCTCTGTCCTGAGCGCAGTGAGATGGCAATTGCACGGCTCGGCATCAGCTCCAACGGGAGCGCGCCGCTGCCAATCTGACTCTTGCAATCGAGTCCGTCAGTAACAAACTCCTCACCGACTGCCTCACGCACTACTGGTAGCACTCGCTGCACAGCTTTTTCGATGTCATCGACTGACCGCGTTAAATCCGCCAGCAGTGGCAACCGCTGAGGCAGAGACTCTGGATCTCGGTACAGCTGCAAGACTGACAACAATCCTGCCAGCACCGTTTTGTCGACTCTTAAGGCGCGCTTGAGGGGGTTCTCTTTAATGCGCTTAATGAGATCAGCCCGGCCAACAATGATTCCAGACTGCGGCCCACCAAGCAGTTTATCGCCGCTAAACGTGACCAGATCAGCACCCGCCTCGACCGTCGCCCTGACTGTGGGTTCAGGCGGCAGTCCAAAGCGGGCCATGTCGACCAAACAGCCACTGCCGAGATCCGACACAAACGGAATATTCGCGCCATGCGCAATGGCGGCAAGCTCGGCTTCGGGCACCGCGCTGGTAAAGCCACGTATCTCGTAATTACTCGCATGCACCTTCATCACCAACGCTGTTTGCGGCGATAGTGCCGCCTCGAAATCGCGCGCATGGGTCCTGTTAGTCGTGCCGACTTCGCGAAGCTTAGCGCCCGCACTTTCCATCACATCGGGAATGCGAAATGCCCCGCCAATTTCGACCAGTTCACCGCGCGAGATGATGACTTCCTGTCCTAACGCGAGCGTGTTGAGCAACAGGACAACGGCAGCCGCATTGTTATTAACCACGGTTGCAGCCTCGGCGCCCGTCAGCTCGCAGATCAGAGCTTCGAGATGCGAATCTCTGTCGCCGCGCTTACCTGTCTCTAAGTTGTATTCGAGATCAACCGCCTCACCCGCTGCGATGGCCATAGCCGCTATCGCCGAGTCGGGGAGTCTTGATCGGCCGAGATTGGTATGGATAACCGTGCCCGTAAGATTAAATACAGGCCTAAACAGAGGTTTAAATTCTAGGCCAATGCGCGTAACCGCAGCCTCTGCGACGCGCTCGGCGACGACTTCTCGAGAGAGGCTCAAATACTCAGCCGCGGCGCTCGCCATGGCACGCCGGAGAATGTCGACCTCGGCTCGAATCGCAAGTTTTACCGGCTCTCGACCCAAGGCAGCGATTGTTTGCTGCAGAGAAGGCTGCTTGAGAATCGTGTCGACCGGCGGGATTAGCGCGAATACTCGTTGATCTGTCATTACTTAACTCTACTGCTCGGTAGTTGATTCATATTCTCTGCACAAGCCAATAGGAATAGCCGCCACAGGATAGAAACGATGACGACAATGTACGGAATAGTCGTTTAGCGCGCAATCAGGACTTAAACTAAGCAACCGTTTATGAGATAAAGCGGCCAATAAAAAAATAACTAATTCGACGACCGTGATGGGGATAAAGAATAATGCAGGCTAGAAAACAACCGCTAATTATTGCCAACAACTTCCATCCAGCCACAATCGAAGCACTCGATGCCTCTTACGAGACGACTCACCTTTGGACTCTTGATGAGGCCGAAAAAAAAGCGAAGCTTGCCGAATTAGAAGGACACTGTGTCGCCGCGGCATCGGCGTCTTGGGCGACCGATCCGCTTCTCTACACTCTCGATTCTCTGCAAGTGATTGCCTGTTTCGGCGTTGGCGTCGATGGGATTGATTTCACCGAAACCGATCGCCTCAATATCCGTGTGACTAACACTCCGGGCGTGCTCGACGATGCCGTGGCAGATATCGCACTCGGCCTCATCATCGCCTGCTCTCGGAAATTTATTCGCGCCGATGCGTTTGTGCGCAAGGGGCAATGGAAAAAAGGCCCCTTACCGCTAGGACAAAGCCTCGCTGGCAAGACACTCGGCATCGCAGGCCTCGGCCGCATCGGCCAAGAGATCGCCAACAGAGCGATGGGTTTCAAACTCAACATCGCCTACCATAATCGCCGCCTCAAAGACTGTGATTATACTTACTGTGAATCTCTCAATGAGCTTGCGAGCCACAGCGATATTGTTGTTAACGTGCTCCCAGGTGGGCCAGCAACGCGCAAGATACTGGACGCTTCATTTTTCGACTGTCTTGGCGCGGAAGGTACTTTTATCAATGTCGGACGCGGGCAAAGCGTCGATGAGGCTGCGCTAGTACACGCATTGCAGAACAGGACTATCGCGGCCGCCGGTCTCGATGTCTACGACCAAGAACCCGGTGTACCAGAGGCATTGATCGCTTTGGACAACGTTGTGCTTTTGCCTCACATTGGGAGTGCGACGGGTGAGACACGGACCGCGATGGGCGACCTTGTCATCGGGAATTTGGCGTCGTTCTTTGCCGATCAAACACTGGTGACTGAATTCTTTAGCAGCTGAGGACAACTAGCACAGCGCGGCATCCATTAGTCTCTGACATGGAAGTAGATGTATCTAGCCTCGGGGTCATATCGCATTTCCTCGTCTCCGGTGAATACTCGCGGATCGGTCAGATCTATCTCGACAAACAAATCTCGATAGGACGGGCTCAGCGAGTTGTACACCACCTCTTGAACAATGAGCAGGTGAAAATGCTCAAGGTCCAGTTTGGCTGCGTGCTCGCTGAACAGGTCAAACAGTTGTGGTATTTTTCGCAGCTCTTGATACTTGACCGCCTGAATTATTGCTTCACCATAAAGGTCGTATGAGCGAATATCCCCACTCTGAAAGGTGCCCTGAATCGAGTTATAGGCGAGACCAATAGACGCCTTAATAGGGCGCGAGTAGTTAAATTTCTCAAGGTTAGTATTAAATGCATCCAGCATAGCCAGGGCGGCAGAAACCGCGCCATCTGCAAGCACCCCTGTTTCCGATGACAGAAAGGGATAACCCACTGTGCTGATATAGCCATCGCCGGTTTCCTTTAACCGAAAGGCACGTGACCGCAACGGACTTTTCTCATAATCTTGCATGCATATTTCTAAAAATGACTCGAACACACTCATAAGAAATTCTTGCGTTTTCTCATGTTTGATTTCCGTAGATCTCTGCACATCAAACACACTAACGATCGCCTTGCTCTCCTTTAGCGGCATTGTCACTTCTAGCTCATCCCCCTGGTTAATCATATCAAGCTGATGTGGATATACTAATTTAGAAAGCTGTTTACAAAGGTGTTTCCGGGCACTCTCATTGGTAGTTCTAGAATAGAAGCGAACTCTAATTCCATCATAATGCATCCAACTCACGAGCGAACCCAACAAAAAACCCTGCAGCAGGTGCAGAATACTGATCGCAAAAAAACCTTTATCTATCCAATAAATTAGCGCAGAAAATAAAATGATAAACAACAGATTTCTAATGATTGTGACCTGATACGCTGCATGGTAAGAAAATGCGGCAACTATCAGTGGCATGAAATTCATTTGCGACGCTAGAGTGCTACTGACCATCTCTCTCTCGATTTGCGTGTCAACATTGTCGAACAACACAGAGCTAAACAATCCAAAACTCAGCAGCCACATGGCACCAATTGTGTCTATAACAATTGGACTATACTTTGTCATGGCAGAGTAAAAACTTACCGCAATGGAGAACACCACTCCTACCATAATAGGCAAGATATAGGCCAAAAGAGCTAGCGAGGCTGAGGGGTTATTTATCTGCAAGGCATACCAAAACGTTGTAATCGTTGTGAACAGCATGAGGGCAACGAACGCCCCGCCTCTCCATCCACAAATAAGTTGTGACGCCTCATCACAAAGTTCATTATTAAATTCTTTCAGATGATCTCGGCAATAAGCCGAGTATCTCTCCGATTTGTTCCTGGCGCCTGGCACGGCCATCTCTTCTCAACCCTCGATTGTTGCACTTCTGCATTGGTGCCCTTTCTCTCTATCCACTCTGGCTGTAGGCGCGAAACAGGCTCGAAATTTGGGATATTTAGTTAGGGAGTTACAGATTAGACCTAAAAAAAAGCAGATTTCTTCCACTTCTCTCGCTAACTTGTCTAAATCACTATTTTAAAGTGGCGTTTAAGCGCTAGATTTTGGAAGGCCATTGATTTATTCTCATTCTTTTCGGATACGGCGTGCTCGTATTCGCGACCTAAGAAAACAACCCGCTAGCAGACTCCAACCCCAACGTGTCAATATCCAAGCCGAGCTCAGACTCTTGGTGAGAGGGTATTGCGGCGATATCGCTTGAGGTGAGCTCTTATCAATGCGGGCTAGTAGCTTATTTGAAGGTAACCGAGAGTCATGAGCAAAACCACTAAGGCCGTAGCAAAAAAGCAAGTAAAAACAAAAGCCTCGACGAAGAAAGGGACCGCTAAAAAAAGTATCTCAACAAGTTACGTTTACGCGTTTGGTAAGAAAACCGATGGCAATGCCACGATGCGTGACCTCCTAGGCGGCAAAGGCGCAAACCTTGCCGAAATGGCGTCGATAGGTCTTCCTGTTCCTCCAGGGTTCACGATCAGCACCGAAGTCTGTGGCTACTATTACGACAACGGCAAAACTTACCCAGCCTCTCTCTCTAAATCGGTTCTGAAAGCGATCAAACAAATCGAAACCCAGCTGGGTAAGAGCTTTGGCGGGCGCAGCAACCCGCTGCTAGTCTCTGTTCGCTCTGGTGCGCGCGACTCGATGCCTGGCATGATGGACACAATCCTCAACCTCGGGCTCAACGACGTAACGGTTGAAGGCCTCGCCGAGATCTCTGGCAATCCCCGTTTTGCTTGGGACTGCTACAGGCGTTTTATTCAAATGTACGGCGATGTCGTGATGGGTGTACAAGCGCGCTCAGAGGAAGAGGAAGACCCCTTCCACGAAATTCTCGAGAAGATGAAGCGCAAACTCAAAGTTGAGACCGATAGCGACTTGAGCACCGAAAACCTAAAAGCGCTCGTCGACCAATACAAGGCCTTGATTCGCAAACGCACTCGTTCGGCTTTCCCGCAGGATGTGTTCGAACAGCTATGGGGCGCGACGAGCGCCGTGTTTAGCTCATGGCGCAATGAACGCGCGATTCTCTACCGCCAGCAATACGCAATTCCTGCCGAGTGGGGCACCGCAGTAAACATTCAAGCCATGGTGTTTGGTAATGCAGGAGACGACAGCGCAACGGGCGTCGCCTTTACCCGCGATCCAGCCAATGGCGAGAAAGTGTTTTACGGTGAATACCTCATCAACGCCCAAGGCGAAGACGTTGTCGCAGGCGTGCGAACGCCAAACGCGATCGCAAAGCTCG
>LICD01000083.1 GCA_001438145.1 OM182 bacterium BACL3 MAG-120619-bin3
GATCGCTGTATCCGGAATATTTTCCCGCCGATTTCGATTCTTTGGATGAGGCCTCTCAGATTGCCGCGATGCTTGCGCTGCGCACGCCAGAGCAATTGTTAGAGTTTAATGAACAACTCGTACCTGATGCGCTTGAGCTCGATACCTTGGAGTCGTTGCGTGCGATAGCAACGATTCAGCAGCGTAACGGGGAAACCGGTTGCCATCGTTATATTATCAGTAACTGCAGAGGTGCTATTGATATCGCACGAGTGAAGGCGCTGTCGCATTTAGTAGGGTGGAAAGCGGCGCAGCACACGGTGGATATCGCTCCGCTTTTTGAAACAATCGATGACCTCGCGCGCGCAGGTGCGAGCATGACTAACCTCTATTCCTTTGCCGATTATCGCGCCCACTTAGCGCGTCGAACCGATCGACAAACCGTGATGCTTGGTTTCTCGGACGGCACCAAAGACGGTGGTTACCTCATGGCAAACTGGGCTATCTACCGCGCGAAAGAAGACTTAACCGCAGTATCTCGTGCAGCAGGAGTCGAGGTTGCCTTTTTTGATGGGCGCGGTGGACCGCCAGCGCGTGGGGGCGGCAGTACCTATGAGTTTTACGCAGCATTGGGTAAAAACATCGAAAGTAATCAGATTCAATTGACCGTACAGGGGCAGACGGTGAGTTCCTATTACGGCAACTCGGAAGCGGCGACGCATAATTTGCGGCAGTTACTCGCAGCCGGTCTTGAGAATAATCTTTACGACAGGCCCGAGCGCGAATTGAACGAAGGCCAGCGCAGTCTGATACAGGAACTCGCGAGCATAAGCTACGACCGCTACAAAGCGTTTAAGGCCCACCCTCTGTTTATCCCGTATCTCGAAGAAATGAGCACGCTTAAATACTACGGTCGCACGAATATTGGTAGCCGCCCAACGAAGCGCGGCGGTTCCGAGGGGCTTAAGTTTGAAGACCTGCGGGCGATTCCCTTTGTCGGTGCTTGGGCACAGTTGAAACAGAATGTCCCAGGCTATTACGGCTTGGGGACAGCGCTGCAGTCGCTTGAAAATGCCGGCCGTTTAGATGAATGCAAAGCGCTCTATCAGAACTCTAAGTTTTTTAAAGCGCTCGTAGACAACAGTATGCAGAGCATGAGCAAGTCGAATTTCGAGCTTACCGCCTATATGGGTAAACATCCGCGTTTCGGAGAATTCTGGCAGCAAGTGCACGCAGAGTTTGAGCTAAGCGTTGAGATGGCACTCAAAATCTCGAATCAATCCATACTTCTTGAAGACAATCCAACGAGTAGGCTCAGCATTGCGCTAAGGCAAAAACTGGTATTGCCATTGCTCGTTATTCAGCAGTATGCGCTCACGCGCGCACAGCAATTGGAAGGCGTTGTAGCAGAGGATAATCGAGAAGAATCGGCTGAAGCGGCGCTTTATGCGCTCTATGAAAAAATGGTTATGCGCAGTCTGTTTGGTAACGTCAACGCTTCACGCAATTCGGCCTAGGGTAGCGTAAAAACGAGCAAGCTTCTGCTGCGAGTATATCGCGGCAGAAGCTTGCCTGCGGTTTAGCCCTAAAGCCTCGAGTCTAGAAGCCAAACATCCGCGAATTGCATCGCGGAGTCCAATTTAGCTTCGATTTCTTTGGTATCCCTGCCAAGTTTTTGCATTGCGGTAGTAGCACCATGAAGTGACCAAACGTTATTGGGATGGTCATCCATATCGAGTTCGTATTCTGCGAGAGCGGCGTCATAGGCACCTAGAGCCAAGTAGGCGGCGCCAAGCCAGTGCCTAGGCGAAAAAGGGAGTGGCTCAGGTTCGTCGTAGTTGAGGCTGTCGTAATACCGTGTGGCGCGTCGGAATGCTTCAGCAGCGCCCTCAATATTCCCAGCGTCCCATTTAATTTGCCCGTCGAGTATCCCTGCGAGCGCGCCAATGATGTTTTTCCCATCGTGGAATCGGAAACGCGCCGTAGTCGTCTCAGTAAGGTCTAGCAGCACGGTAAGCGCTTCGCTCGCCCGGTCGCCATCGTCTTGTTTTAGAGCAGCGTAACCTTGCGAGAAGAGATACATGCTGCGATTTACATCACCGTTTGGTTCATTGTCTAGCGCCAGTACTTCGTCATAGCGACCGAAACGCACGAGGCTCATTGCGTGCATCGCGCTATTGCCATTGAGTTTTGCTAAGTCTTTCGACGCCTGAATTGAAGAAGCACTCGCGCCGCCCATCGCTGCCGCGTAATAAAGCATCGTTAGATTATGCGTAGGATAAATCGCCACGCCTCGGCCAATCGCTGCCTTTTGGTCAGAGTGCCAGGCAATCGTGTTGGCCCTGACTGCCTCTTCCCACAGTCCCATCTCATTCCATGTATGGCTGGGCATATGATTGATGTGACTTGCGCCTGGGATTGCGGTGCCTAAAAACTGGGCGCACGGTGCGGCGAGCTCCGGCGTAGGTGTCGATTCGGTTGCATGCACATAAAGATGGCACGCACCGGGGTGCGTTATATCTCGCGCAAGAACGCTTTCGAGCACGCCGTGAAGTCTGATGACATTAGGGTCTTCTAAACGCCGGTACCCGCGTCTTTCCTCGAGCAGGAATAGGGCGTCCGCGTAGAGCGTGGCGATATTAAGATCATTAGGGTATTTCCGCGAAAGGCCTGCCATTGTGTCGGCGTAGGCTTGGTCTTGAATGCGGCGCTTTTCCGGATCGTAATTATCGATATAGCGTGATTCTAACGAGCGAATGAGGTCGGCCTCCTTTTCGTTCGCGCTATCAATCAATGCTAGTGCCTTCTTTAGGGCTGCAAGGGCGCGTGGTGCATCCGCCGTGGTCATCGCGCCATTGAGGTAGCTGCCCCAGCTCCATGCCTCTCCCCAGAAGCAAATTGCACAGTTAGGATCAGCAACCTGTGCTTCGCGAAAAGAACGAGCAGATTCGAGCTTTGCAAAGGCATACATCATCTGGATGCCCTGATCGAAAAAATTCTGTGCGAGCGCCGAGTCGGATGATATCGGAAAGTGAAAGTCGCCGAGTATTTCGCCCATTAGGGGAATCGGTGTCGCAAACTCATCCGGGTAAGCGACTTCTTGCGCCGAGAGTGAGTGCGCAAAACTTGCAAGTGACAGTATGCATGCCACAAACGCAAAGGCTCTGACGACTGCGGATTGTCTTTCTTTGATGATTGGTTTGTTCATTAATAGCTCGTCTCCATCCTTAGATTTTTTCACGCTCTTTCACTCTCTTTTTTGCTCTTTCGGATTCTCTAGGTTCTTCTACGCTCTTCTACGCTCTTATTAGTCTCTTAAAATCTCTTTCTCTTTAAAGAGCAAACTCAACCATTGCGCCGGGACCTAGTGGCAAGCCTAGCAGCACCCATACTATTGTTAGGATAATGCCGGATAAGAGCAGCAGGGCGGAATACGGCAGCATGGTGGCAGCAAGACTTCCTAATCCAAATTCGCGTTGCCAGCGCTGGCAAAAAATAAGAATCAGGGGAAAATAGGGCATCAGGGGTGTAATGATGTTTGTCGCCCCGTCACCGACGCGATAGGCCGCCGTGCTCATCTCAGGGCTAATGCCCACGAGCATCAGCATAGGCACGACGACCGGCGCAAGGAGGGCCCATTTTGCGCTCGCTGACCCTACAAACAGGTTGATGAATGCGCATAAGACTATGATCAATGTCAGCAGCATTGGATCAGGCAGGTTTGAGCTTTCGAGGATCTCTGCGCCGTTAATGGCGAAAATCAGGCCGAGATTCGACCAGTTGAACATGGCAACAAAGTGCGCTGCGGCAAAGGCGAGCACGAGGTAGTAGCCTAAATCGGCCATCGCTTCGCTCATCATTCTAACGATATCACGGTGGTCTTTGACGACCCCTGCGCCTTTGCCGTAGGCCCATCCTGCTGCGAGGAAGAGAACGAAGAAGGCCGCAACGAGGGACTGGAAAAAGGGAGTCAGCCTTGCTTCTGCTGTCGCAGATTCATCTAGGAGCGGTGTGCCCGGGCCGATTGCTAAGAATACCCAAACTGCGACAACGGCAAGGCACGCATACCCAGCGTAAGCGAGTCCGCGCCGTTCTTCCAGCGTAAGTTCGGTGCTGGGGTCTTTCACGTCCATAGTCAGCGTGCCGCCGCCAGATACGACGGGGGCAAGTCTGGGTTCGACGATGCGATCGGTGACATACCAAATAACCGGCAAGAAGACGAATGTCATGGCCACGATAAAATACGCATTGCCTGCAATATTCGCATCCCACGTTGGTAGAATAGTTTCGGCTGCTGCCTCTGTAATGCCAAACAGTAGCGCGTCAAGCTGCCCAGGAAAGAGATTGGCAGAGAAGCCGCCGGAGACACCCGCAAATGCTGCGGCGATACCGGCGATAGGGTGACGTCCCGCTGCGGCAAACACGACGCCGGCAAGAGGGATTAGTACGACGTAAGCCGCATCGGTTGCCAAATTGCCGAGCATTCCAATTAGCGCGACAGCAGGAGTGAGCAGAAAGGCTGGGGCTTTTGACATAGCACCGCTCATGGCAGCTCCGAAAAACCCGGAACGCTCGGCCACGCCTGCGCCCAGCATGACCACCAATACATACCCTAGCGGGTGAAAGCTAGTAAACGTCGAAGGCATGTTCACAAGAAGGCGGCGAATATTCTCGCTCGAAAGCAGTGACTCTGCGCTAATAATCAGTGCGTTGCCGTCGGCGTCGACTGACACGGGGTGGGCAGCAGAGACGCCGAAAAAGGTGGCGATGACACTCGCTGCAATCACACCGAGAATACAGTAGACAAAAATAAACACCGGGTCGGGGAGTTTATTGCCGGATCGTTCGATCCAGCCTAGAAAGCCGTCTGCGCGTGAAGTGCTCGTGTTCATGCCGTTATCCCTCTGCTGTGGATTTTCCATTGGTGTGCTAAATCGACTGCACCGGTCTAGCGGAGCAATTTTTCAAAACTGTTATGAATAGCTGTCACGAATAACAGCCAGCCGCTACCTCAGTAATCGAAAGAACGTATTGAGTTCGTCAAGGTAGGTCTGGGTTTGCTCGAGTGCCGCGAAATGCCCGCCTTTTTCAAGTTGTGCCCAGTGCCTAATGTCGTATGCCGCTTCTGCCCAGGCTCGCGGGGTGATATAGATTTCGGCTGGGAAGAGTGCGACACCGGTAGGAACGTCGATATACCCCGTTGGCTTTATCTGTGGAACTGCTCGGTTCTCATAGTAAATACGCATCGAAGAGGTGATCGATTCGGTAAACCAATAAATGGAAATATTCGTCAGCAACTCATCTTTGCTAAAGTAGTCGTCCAAATCGCCTCCAGCGCCTTGGGGCATGTCGGTCCAACCGTGAAATTTTTCGAGTATCCAAGCGGCTAGACCCGCCGGTGAATCATTGAGCGCATAACCAAGGCTCTGAGGTTTGGTTGCTTGAATCTGTTGATAGGCTAATTCGCCGCGCATGTAATCCCCGCGGTTTTCCCGTAGTTCAGCCTCGCTGGCAGTCACGTTCTCGCGCTGAGTTTTATCCTCGGGTGGCCCTGCCAGAATCATGTTCGAGTGCAGGCCAATCAGTCGCTCAGGGAAATGATTAGCATGATGGCTGTTGATAACCGCGCCCCAATCGCCGCCCGCAATGGCATAACGCTCATAGCCGAGCGTCTGCATTAGGCCGGCAAGTAAAAGTGCGATTCTCTCGGGATTCATGCCAGGCTCAGTGGGCGCTTGCGAGAACCCGAATCCGGGTAGCGAAGGCGCAATGACGTGATAGCTATCAGCGATATCTCCCCCATGTGTTTCGGGGTCTGTTAAGGGGCCGATTAGCTTATGAAATTCGGCAATCGAGCCTGGCCAGCCATGAACGAGCAGGAGGGGGATCGCATCGGGATTGGCAGAGCGCTGATGGATAGTGTGAATGTTAGCGCCTTCTACGGTCACCATAAACTGATCGAAACTGTTGAGCTTAGCTTCTTGTGCACGCCAATCGAATCCCTCGCGCCAATAAGCAATAAGGTCGCTCAGTGCGCCTAACTCGGTGCCGTATTCCCAGCTAACTCCTTCGAGTTGATCGGGCAGGCGGGTGCTCGATAGACGCCGATTGAGGTCGTCTATCGCTTCGTCTGGAATAGTTATTTTATACGGAATCACCACTTTATCTCCCATTTCTTGCAAGGTGGCTGAATTGGTTTGGGCTGAACTTGATACTGAGATCAAAACCGCCGCCGTAGCTAAAATAAAGGGGAATAGTCTCATCATGTCTGCTCCGGATACTCGCTCAAAACACGCTCAATAATCGCAAGCGCTTCATCGATTTCACTGTGTTTTACATTCAGCGCAGGCAAAAAGCGAAGACTGTTTCCGCCCGCTTTTACAACCAGTAAACCTGCACTCTGAAGTCTGGCGATAAGCGCTGCAGCATCTGTATGGCAGCGCAAACCGAGCATAAGGCCGAGTCCGCTTACTTGGCTCAGTAAAGTGGGGTACTGCGCAACCAGGTCTTCTAAACCGCTGCGTAAATGAAAGCCCGCATGCTGCACGTTAAGCATAAAGTCATCACTTAATAGCTCATCTAACACGGCATTGCCGACGGCGGTAGCAAGTGGGTTGCCACCGAAGGTGCTGCCATGACTGCCGGCTGTCATCGGCGCCGCGACTATCGCAGTGGCGAGGCAAGCGCCTATCGGAATTCCGCCGCCAAGCCCTTTTGCACTTGCTAGCAAATCGGGTGTTACGCCAAGCTGTTGGTAAGCAAAAAGCGATCCTGTTCGGCCTACGCCACTCTGTACTTCATCGAACATGAGTAGAATGTCGTGTTCGTCACAGAGTGCGCGTATTGAGGCAAGGTAATCCTTAGGGACGGGGCGTATGCCTCCTTCTCCTTGAACCGGTTCAAGAACGATGCCTGCTGTGTTTTCGGTTATTGTTGTCTTTAATGCAGCAAGGTCACCAAAGTCGACTTGATCGAAACCCGCATCGCCAACGACAAATCCGTCGCAGTGCACCGGATTAAACGCTGAGGCTATGGCGCTGAGCGTGCGGCCGTGAAAAGAATTTCGCAGCGAGATGATGCGATTCTTATGGATTTCGCCACGCGCAAAAAAGTAACGACGAATAACTTTATATCCAGCTTCTACTGCTTCGGCGCCCGAATTACAGAAGAAGACCTTGTCGGCGAACGTGTTATCGACGAGCCGCTGCCCAAGTTTTTCGGCTTGTTTGATGCGGTATAAATTGGAGGTATGCCAAACCGTTTGCGCCTGTTGGTTAAGCGCATCGATTAGTTTGGGGTTGCTGTGCCCAAGGCAATTCACCGCGATACCCATTGCAAAATCCAAATAACGCGTACCGTCTGCCGTGAATAATTCGGAACCCCGACCCGTTTCGAACTCGAGAGTCGGTGAACCGTAATTGTCCATTAATGCAGAACCGTGCGGTGAAGCGGAATTCATGGTGTGTTCCTAAGTGGTGAAGCGATCTCGCTATGCGGTTTAATTGGCCCGACGGTGCCGAGCGTGAGTCTACCTTGCTAGGTTGTTTTTAAGCATTTATCTGTAAATCATGCCGCACTAAAGTGTATCATTCAATTTAAGGTTTCACGCGAGCTACGAGTAAAAAAAGGGAAGGTCGTTGATGAATCAGAGTCAAAGTGAGAGGTGAGGTTATGCTGTTTAGTTTAGGTGGTGCATTGAAGCGAAGCGCCGAACTCCCTACCGCGCAGGATGCGCTTCCCGACAGGCAGGATGCCGCGCTTTTTAACCCAGAACATTTTGTCTCCGGACGCCGAATAGCCGAGCCATTGCCAGAGCATTTGTCGCGCGCAGTCTTCGGCCTAGGCTGTTTTTGGGGCGCTGAGCGCTTGTTTTGGGAGCTCGAAGGCGTTTATAGCACCGCCGCCGGTTATGCGGGCGGATTCACTGCCAATCCAAGCTACGAGGACGTGTGCAGTGGGCAAACCGGACATACTGAGGTCGTTATCGTGTTCTTCGATCCTGCTCTGATTACCTACGAGCAACTGCTCGGAGCTTTCTGGGAGGCGCACGATCCTACTCAAGGGATGCGACAGGGTAACGATGTAGGGACGCAATATCGCTCGGCGCTCTATACGTTCAATGCTGAACAGCAAAAGCAAGCTGAAACCGCCGCTCAGGTTTTTCAATCAGCGCTCAAGGAGAAGGGTTACGCGACGATTACCACCGAAATCGCCTCGCTCGATACGTTCTATTACGCCGATGATTACCACCAGCAGTATCTTGCAAAAAACCCTAATGGCTATTGCGGGCTTGCCGGCACGGGCGCCTGCTATAGGCCTGAATAAGTTTCTGTTGAGCAGGTAAAGAGTAACTCAAGGAGAGTAGTGTGACAGCGCCTTCGAATTCTAAGCAACCCTCGATAGACCCGCTGGTCATCGCGATTTCGTCCAGAGCGCTGTTTGATTTAGCGGAAAGCCATCAAGTATACGAAGAAGAGGGGCTGGCAGCCTATCAGCAGTATCAGATTGCTCGCGAGTCTGAGCCTTTACCGCCCGGCGACGCCTTTAGTCTGGTGCAAAAATTGTTGCGGCTAAACGAGCAACTCGAAGAGTCGCCCGTGCAGGTAATCCTCTTGTCTCGCAATAGTGCCGATACAGGGCTGCGCATTTTCAACTCGATAAAACACTATGGCTTGGACATTAGTCGAGCAGCCTTTAGCGGCGGCGAAAGCCCTTACCGGTACATA
>LICD01000084.1 GCA_001438145.1 OM182 bacterium BACL3 MAG-120619-bin3
ACGATGGCCCCAAACTCGAGCTCAGTCGAGACGCTGTTCTCTTCTTGGGCCAAGCCAGGAAGTGCCAGCGCGCTGAGGGCAAGGGGTAAGAGGGCGCGGAATATGTGTCGGATCATGGATGTTCTCCTGAATTTCTGGGCATTGAGGCTGACTTGAGTGTTGATAGTAGCGACAATGCCGGTAAATTTCCCTTTTGAATTAAATTGATACAAGAGGGATTGGCTTTTTAAGTAGTGTCTATCGGCAGAGGGCCGAATAGTCGCAGCATAAGATGCGGCTGATTAGCGTCGCATTGGCGTCTGAGTCGGCATGCTTGCTACACTCAGGCCAAGGCGTTGATGCCTTATAAAAGCGCAGGTCGATGTGTCTAACTCGCGAATTGAGACAAGATGAAAACACTGTTTGTTATGCGGCACGCGAAATCTAGCTGGACTGAACCCGGATTGAAGGACTTCGCAAGGCCCCTTGCACAACGAGGAATAGACGATATTCCCACCATGGCGACACGGTTCAAGGACCGGGGTTGTGCTCTCGACGCGATCGTGAGCAGCCCGGCGGTTCGTACGGCGACTACAGCGGCCTTGTTTGCATCGGCAATCGGATTGTCAGCTGATCGCGTATCTATCAACGCAGAGTTGTATTTTGCCGGCGCGCCAATGCTGCTGCGTGCCGCCAGTTTGTTCGACGACACCTGCGCTGCAGTCATGCTCGTAGGGCACAATCCAGCAGTAACTGACTTCGTCAACGACCTCGTTGGTTTAAATAGCGGGATCGCGATTGACACTGTGCCAACAAGCGGCCTTTTGCAGTTCGAGCTTGGCATAGAAAGCTGGGCGCACATAGCACTTGGCGATGCTCGGCTGATCGA
Source organism: OM182 bacterium BACL3 MAG-120619-bin3 (assembly GCA_001438145.1). GTDB lineage: Bacteria > Pseudomonadota > Gammaproteobacteria > Pseudomonadales > Pseudohongiellaceae > UBA9145. Next base: position 869 of record LICD01000084.1, read on the forward strand.
GTTCGATTACCCTAAAAAGGAAAGTAAATGATAGAAATGCGAGGCCTCCGCAGCGACTGTCTTCGTGCTGAGAAAAAAACGCTTCGGCGACAAGCCAGAGTAGTGACAAGCGCGTTGGGGTTAGCCTGTTTTTTGGGTGCCTGTGCGACCGGCGGCTCGGCGTTGCTCAGTGAAGCGGCGCCGGTTAACAGCCCAGAGACGGGATGGGAAACGTCGCTGCGCGCCGACAAGGCGTTAGTCGGTAAGATCTGGGAGGTTTCGACGCGTCGGTTTATCAGTGCTGAGGCACTGCTCGAAAATTTAAAATCGCGCGAATATGTGTTGCTTGGTGAGAAGCACGACAATCCCGACCATCATTCTTTACAGCGCGAAATTCTCACAGCACTGAGCGCGGAAGCCGGGCTTGGCGCGGTGTCATTCGAGATGATGGCGACAGACATTGCGCCTCGTTTAGAGACACTCGGCACGCGAAAGTTTGCGAGTAGCGAACTGCTCGCAGAGTATATCGAATGGGACAGCCAGGGCTGGGATTGGGCTTTCTATGGCCCACTCGTGTCGCTAGCCTACGAACGCAACCTACCAATTTATGCGGGCAATATAAGCCGAGCACAAATGTCTGCGCTTTACGCCTCCGATAGCCCCGTTGCCGTAGGCGCGGTTGGCGAGTTAGCGCGGGCGCAGCTACGAGCAGATATCGACTCTAGTCATTGCGGGCTGTTGCCCGAATCGCAATTCGACGCCATGGTGCGCGTGCAGCAAGGCCGAGACGAGTCACTGGCGCGCAGCTTAGTAGGCGCAAACAATGCCGAGGGCAAAGCCGCTGTGCTCATCGCGGGTAACTACCATATTCGCCAAGACCTCGGTGTTCCGAATTATTTGCTTCGCGCACAACCGAGTTTACAACGCGAGGCCATTGCGTCTGTCGCGTTTCTCGAAGTCGCAGAGGGGGGAACGCAGCCGGAGCATTATCTAGAGGATTCGATTGAGTTACCGGCGTACGACTATCTATGGTTTACGCCGGCGCTGGCCAATAAAGACTACTGCGCAGGAATGCGAGGTGAGGAATGAAATCTCTTGGCGCTGCATTAATAGTGTTTTTAGTATGCTCAGGCCTAGCGCATGCTCAGCGCTTAGAATCTTTCGGGCGCGGGTCGCAGCCAAAAAATGACGAGGCACTCATCGACGATGTGGCCGGAGAATTCAACTTCGTGCGCGTTCGATTTGACACTTATTTTAGTGGTGGGGGCTTTCGCGGTGGGTTTGGTGATGGCCCTTGGGCGATCGATTTTCCGGATGCGGACACTAACTTCCTGCGAGGTGTGTCGAGGCTAACGAATATTCGCGTGATGAGCGAGCCGATTGTGCTCGAGTTCGACGACCCAGAAATTTTCGATTATCCGTTTTTGTACATGCTCGAGGTAGGTCAGGGCGGCGGCATCGTTTTGAACCCTGCAGAACTTGAAAATTTGCGGCAGTACCTTCTGCGCGGCGGATTCCTATTGATCGACGATTTTTGGGGGCAGCGGCAGTGGGATAATTTTTACGCGGCGTTTTCGCAGCTCTTCCCCGATCGAGAAATTGTCGAGCTCGCGCCAGATCATGAAATTTTCCACGTCTATTACGATATCGATGGGCCGCAGATGATTCCCGCCCTCTATCGGTCGGACGAATACGGTGAGCAAGGAATTAACTCGGCGAGCAATCACGCGATACTCGATGATCAGGGTCGGGTAATGGTTTTGATTAACTGGAATTCGGATATGGGCGATGGATGGGAGCACACCTATCATCCCGATTATCCAACGCGGTACGCAAACTCTGCCTACCGGTTAGGTATCAACTATCTTATGTACTCGCTTACCCACTAGGCAGGCCCTCCTGTTACTCCTCGTTTTATTTCACCCCCGAGCACTATTGTGACCGAGGCTCGCTCTCAATCAAGAGCTCGTTTGGTCTAGGCAACAAGATTTCGCGTAATGCATCCTGAGAACACAAAAACGCGTCGAAGCAACATCGAGGACTGAGCTGCCGCAGTCGCAGAAACCTCAGCTTGACCTCTGTGCCCGATGATGACAGCATGCTGACATCATCAATACAGTGTAATTGGAATTCTCGCACTAACGCCTTTCGCGGGTGATTGATAAGTGACCGGTTCGGTCGTTGGTATTAGACAAAGAGACACTACCTTGGCACTAAATGAGCCCGATAGCAGAAGAGTATCGATGGACGCACTCGTAGCGAGAGTCGGTGCGGTTCGGGCGGTAGCGCCTTCGGCAGGCGCTGCCTCAACGGTAGGCCATTCTCCAAAGCGAATGCTGTTTCTCGACCTCGTGTTGTCAGTTTTTCGCCTCAACGGCTTGCTCGTCGCAGAAGGCGATGCGATGACGGAAGACCTTGGACTGACAAGTGCGCGATGGAAGGTAATCGGCGTGGTTGCCCTCTCTACGGCAGGCCTCACGGTACCCGGCATTGCGCGTGTGCTAGGACAGTCGCGACAGGCTGTGCAACGCATTACCGATGTGATGGCGCAGGACGGGCTGATAACCTATGAGCCAAATCCTAAGCATAAGCGATCGGTACTGGTTCTGCTTACCGACGAAGGCAAAAGCGCTTATCACGCCTTGCGCGAGGTTCAAGACCCCTGGGCTATTCGCAATACGGAAGACATACCCATCGAAGAACTCGAGACGTCTCTCCGACTGGTTCGCCGTCTAATACAGCGCCTCGACAAGTAGAGAGTTGGGCGTCGGCCCACGGCTCTCCTGATTATTGCGACTCGCTCTGGCAGAATTTATCACCGCTTACTGCGTCCTGCTACTTGCTTGGATACGACTGGCGATTCACAATTCATCTCCCTAACTAGTCTTTCTTACTATTTATCGATCAGCCGAGGCAGAGCAGCGCGCCATGACCACCCTTTCATCTGTGTCTTCAAATCAGGCAAGTCCCGACGGCAGCGCCGCGCTGTTCGAGACTCGCAGTGTATTCCTCGATGATGAGGCAGCCACCGTCGCCTTTGGTTATAAACTCGCTCAATCGACTCAGCGCAGAGCGCACGCAACGGCGCCTGCGGCGGGGCTTGGCGCGGAGACCGTCGGGGGGATTATCCACCTGCAAGGAGATCTCGGCGCGGGAAAGACCACGTTAACTCGAGGATTTTTGCGCGGATATGGCCACGAAGGAGCGGTTAAAAGCCCCACGTACACCCTTGTCGAACCTTATGAATTGGCACACTGCAACATTTACCACTTTGATCTATATCGGCTTTCCGACCCAGAGGAATTTGAGTACTTGGGCACAGACCAATACTTCGAATCGCCAAACCTTTGTCTGGTAGAGTGGGCAGAACATGGCGCGGGCTGGGCGCCTTCTGCGGATTTACGAATCGAGCTCTGCGAGACCGACGCGGGCAGAACAGCGCGCTGCAGCGCCCTGTCTCAGCGTGGTTCTGAGATGCTCTCTGCCTTATTCGGCTAATCTGAAACCCTGAAGATTCGCCGCTAGCTGCCGCTCTATAGGGCGAGAGTGCCGACAATCGAGGACGGCACCTTGCTGTGCGCGTAAAAAGCCCGATTGCGGCGGCCGCGTGTATTCATCTCGTCTGGAAGGGTAAATGGCATTTCGACCGACACCGCTCACTTCGCATCCGATTGATGCTATGGCTATAGTGCGACCGCGTTTCTCGCGGCTGCGAGTAAGGTGTCGCGCGTTGCTTCTTTTGCTGTGCGCCGCCGCTGCCACGCCAGTGAGTTATGCCGCGGAGGTTCGCGATCTCAGGCTCTGGCGTGCTCCGGACCACACAAGGCTTGTGTTCGACCTCAGCGCAGGGGTCGAGTACAAGCTCTTTACCCTCGACGCTCCAGAACGGGTTGTGATCGACATCGCCGACTCCTCTTTAGCGACACGCCTTGGCGACATCGAATTTGAAGACAGCCCCATCACAGGCCTGCGCAGTGCGACGCGCGACGGCGGTCTGCTGCGTGTGGTTATCGACCTAAACACCAAAACCCAGCCCAAGAGCTTCACCCTCGAGCCCAATGCAGAGCAGGGCCATCGTCTCGTTGTCGATCTGTACGACTCGAGCGATGAACGAGTCGCAACAGCTTTGTCCGTGCAAGACGGGTCTGAGCGAGACAAGCCGGAGAGGGCAACCAATAGAGTGGCCTCAAACGCGGCCACCCCGTCTGGCGAGAGAAGAGATATCGTTGTCGCTATTTCTGCTGGCCACGGCGGCGAAGACCCTGGGGGCATTGGTTACGACGGCAAGTTGCAAGAGAAGCACATCACCTTGCGCATCGCGCGGGCGCTATACGACTATTTAGACCGCATGCCAGGCTATGCGCCGGTGATGGTTCGCGATGGCGACTACTATGTAAAGCTGTCGCGGCGGCCCGAGATAGCAAGAGAGCGCCGAGCGGATCTGTTCGTTGCGGTGCACACCGATTGGTATAAGACGTCGCGTGCGCGCGGGTTAACGATCTACGCGTTGTCGGGTGATCGCGCCGACCGAGAAAATGCGCGGCGAGTAGCGCAGAAAGAGAATACGGCAGATCTGCTTGGCGGAGTGGGCAGCGATCTAAGCCTAGGCTCATGGGATGACGACGTCGCGCTCACGCTAGTTTCTTTGCAAATGGCGTGGAGCATGGAGCAGAGCGTCATTGCAGGCTCGCGCGTCCTCGACGCAGTAGGCGGTATTACAAGGCTGCGTAAAACCAAGGTTCAACAAGCGTCGCTCGAGGTGCTCAAATCGCCGGACATCCCGTCTATTCTGATTGAAACAGGCTATCTCACGAATCCCGAAGAGGCTAAGCGTCTCAATACCTCGTCTTTTCAGAAGCAGCTAGCCGAGGGCATCGGCAGAGGAGTGATGGCTTACTTCTATGATGCCCCGCCCGAAGGCAGCCTTGTTGCTTGGCAGAAATCAAATGGGGTAACACCCACCAGTTATACGGTGAGGCGCGGAGATTCGTTGTCGATGATTGCGCAGCGCTTTGGCACCACGATGGCTGCGATAAAAAAGCATAACTCACTTAAAAGCGATGGCGTTCAGATCGGCCAAGTGATCAAGCTGCCCGGCGGCGTTGAGCCCGCTGCACGGGAACACAAAATCCAGAGCGGGGAGACACTGTCGGGTATTGCCGCTCGCTATCGGGTTAGCCTCGCTGACCTGCGCCGGTTAAATGAACTGCGCGCCGACCGTATTCTGGTTGGGCAAGTCCTCCGCATCCCAGCTAGCTAGTCTTTTTCGCCGGACTAGATTCGCCCGCCGAGTCCGTGCGCGCAGAATCAACGCAGGCAATGGTATACTCACCACACGCTACTATTCCGCCAAATTACGCTCACTGCCGGCCTCGACTCTATGAATCGCATTAACCTGCTAAGCCAACGACTCGCTAACCAAATTGCCGCCGGTGAGGTGGTAGAGCGTCCCGCTTCGGTGGTGAAGGAACTGCTCGAGAACAGCCTCGACGCAGGGGCGACTCGGCTCGAGGTAGATGTCGAGCAAGGCGGCGTTAAACTGCTGCGCATTCGTGATGACGGTGCGGGCATCCACAAAGAAGATCTTGCGCTCGCGCTGAGCCGTCATGCCACGAGTAAAATAGTCGAGCTCGATGACCTAGAGTCGATTGCAAGCCTCGGGTTCAGGGGTGAAGCGTTAGCAAGTATCAGCTCGGTCTCCCGCCTTAGCATGACGTCGCGCTCGCGCGAAGGCAGTATTGAAGACACCGCCTGGTGTGTCGAGGCCGAGGGACAAGAAATGGAAGCGCGGCTAACGCCAGCTGCGCATCCTGCAGGGACAACTGTCGAGGTTCGCGACTTGTTCTTTAACACCCCGGCACGGCGCAAATTTCTTAAAACAGAGAAAACTGAATTTTCACGTATCGACGAAGTCCTGAAGCGAATGGCACTTAGTCGCTTTGATGTGATGTTTGCGCTTAACCATAACCAGCGAGGCATTCATAAACTCTTACCCGCGACCACCGAAGCCGAAAGAGCGCGACGCGTTGCGTTAGTTTGTGGCCCGGCGTTTGTTGAGAATTCGGTTTTTATTGAGCGCGAGGCGGCGGGCATGCGACTGTGGGGTTGGGTAAGCCTGCCGACTTTTTCGCGCAGCCAAGCCGACCTGCAATATTTTTACGTTAACGGTCGTATTATTCGCGACAAGCTGGTCACGCATGCGGTTAAGCAGGCTTACCGCGATGTGCTTTTTCACGGTCGTCATCCTGCGTATGTTTTGTACTTCGAGATGGACCCTGCAGGCGTCGACGTGAATGTGCATCCAACAAAACACGAAGTGCGTTTTCGCGACAGCCGACTCGTTCACGATTTTTTATTCAGCTCACTTCACAAGGCGCTCGCTGCAATTCAGCCTCAGGATCGATTGCCCGGTGCAGAAACACACGCCGGGGCAGGGCTTCAACAAGGTTTTGACGCGCCGCAGCAAAGCAGCCTTGGGCTAGCAGAAAATGGGCAGGGATCGATGCAGGCGACGAGCTGGGCCGAGCGCTCCTATGCTTCTGGCTCAGCTGGAGAGGGTTCGGAATCGACAGGCCAGCCTCGCTATGCCGGAAATTTTGGCTCGAGCGGTAGTTATGTCAATCCGAACGCCGTTCGAGATCAGCTTGCGCACTATGCCGACCTCAACGACATCGATGGCGACAAAGAGGTGCCGCCGTTGGGGTTTGCCATTGCCCAGCTCCATGGCATTTACATTCTCGCGCAGAATAAAGAAGGGCTGATTGTTGTCGACATGCACGCAGCGCACGAGCGTATAACCTATGAACGCATGAAGACGGCGTGTCAAAACGAAGAGCTCAAAACGCAGCCGCTGCTTGTGCCGATCTCTATTGCAGTGAGCAGGTCCGAGGCCGATTGCGCCGAGTCGCAGCAGCATGTGCTTCAGGGTCTTGGTCTTATCCTCGAACGCGTCGCCGACGAGTCGCTTGTTGTGCGGCAAATCCCGTCTATTTTGCGTAACGCCGATGTCGAGCAGCTCGTGCGTGATGTGTTATCGGATGTGCTCGAATACGGCAGCAGTGAACGGGTGCAGGCGCATCAGGACGAGCTTTTATCGACGATGGCATGCCACGGTTCTGTGCGCGCGAATCGCCAGCTTTCGGTGCCAGAAATGAATGCGCTGCTGCGCGACATGGAAATTACCGAGCGCAGCGGCCAGTGCAATCATGGGCGGCCAACCTGGGTGTATCAAAGCTTAAGTCAACTCGATAAGCTTTTTTTGCGTGGTCAGTGATGGGCAGTACTAGAGCTGTCACGCTGCCAGACGCCGTGTGCCTGATGGGCCCGACGGCATCGGGCAAAACCGCGCTCGCCATCGAGCTGTTCGCACACCATCCGGTCGAAATAATCAGCGTCGACTCGGCGCAGATTTATCGCGGCATGGATATAGGCACAGGAAAACCAGATGCTAACACCCTCGCTCGCGCGCCTCACCATCTGCTCAGCTTCCTCGATCCTGCGGAGACCTATTCTGCCGCCGACTTTCGCCGCGACGCGCTTCGCTTAATCGGTGAAATAAAAGCGCGCGGCAATACCCCGTTACTGGTGGGTGGAACGATGATGTATTTCCGCCTCCTGCGCGATGGGATGGCATCGATGCCAGAATCAGATCCAGAGGTGCGCGCTGCAATCGAGGCGCAGGCGCATGTCGAGGGATGGGCTGCAGTGCACGCCGAGCTCGAAAAGGTCGACCCTGAGGCTGCCGCGCGGATTCATCCTAACGACCCGCAGCGCTTGCAACGCGCGCTAGAGGTATATCGTGTCTCAGGAAAAACACTCAGTGCGCTGCACGC
>LICD01000085.1 GCA_001438145.1 OM182 bacterium BACL3 MAG-120619-bin3
AACATCGCCAAAGCAGGCCTCACCATGCCTGGCCTTGAAATTGAAATTTTCGACGAAGAATGGAATCGCCAGCCGCATGACGGTGAAACCGTTGGCGAGCTTTGTATTCGAGGGCCTTGGATCGCTGCCGAATACTACAACGATCCGCAGCCTGAGAAATTTCATGACGGCTGGCTCGTTACCGGCGACGTCGCGAAAATCGATAAAGAACAGTATCTGATGATTGCCGACCGTTCGAAAGACCTGATCAAGTCAGGCGGCGAGTGGATTTCGTCTGTCGACCTCGAAAACCATATCGTTGCCCTGCCCGGCATCGCGCAGGCTGCAGTGGTCGCTCAACCGCACCCGCGTTGGGACGAACGCCCTGTTGCACTAGTCATCATGGCAGACGGCGCAGAGCTCGATCAGCAAGCGGTACTCGAACACTGTGCGAAGATTTTTGCGAAGTGGCAGCTACCGGACGAAATAATTAAGACCGACGCGATTCCATTGACCTCAACAGGGAAAATCGATAAGAAAGTGATCCGCGCACAGCTCGAGGCCGACGACTACAAGCTACCTGACCTGCGCTAAAAACGATTAGTCTAACTAAAAAGGCCGCAGCTACTGAAGAAGTGATCCTTCAGTAGCTGCGGCCTTTTTTATCTATCTCGCCTTCTTGCATCACTGCCCCGAGTAAGTCGGCGCGTAGTCGGCTCCTTCGAAATCAGCCCGACGAGCGCCCGCTAAAATACCCGGCAGCGCGTAATTACCCTCGTGACAGGCATACTCGTAAAGTTTTTCGTCGGTTGCCATCATTGGCAACTCTCCGCTCCACGGCTGCGTGTAGTTTTCGGGGTCATTCACCGTGAACTGATACAGAATAGAATCATCAGCCGTGCGCGTAAAACGCTCTGTTACGACCATTTCAGGGGAGCCATAGAAACGATGGTCCAAGGACGAGCGCAGGTTCTGCTGCAAATGGAAATTAGTAGTAACCACCACTAGCGTGTCGTCTTCGTAATGCCCGACCGAATCGCCCATCCAGTAATTCATGGCCGGCTGCGCATGTTCGCCACCGAGTCGGATAACGCGCGCGTCGTGATTCATCTCGGCAAGCAGCACAACATACCCTTCGGTCTGCACGATCTGCGTATTGTTATTGTAAAGAACCGGCAGCTTAGGCGGCCCGCCGGTCGAGCCAAAGCCAACCACACAGCGCTCACCAAGCGGGCGCACCTCGGGGCCATCGTAAGAAGCGCGCTGCGTCATCGCTGCCTGATAGTTCTCTTGTCCCTTTGTGCTGTAAGGCAGCCTACCATCGGCCGGATCGGTAATGATCGACGTGCGGATTTCCCCGTTGACGACCGAAAGCCGCTGACCGGGGTCCATCCAAAAGGTGTTGTAGCCGCCTACGCTGCTCGAGTCGGGCGCCTCGCGATTTGGGTCGCTGGGCAAATTGCTCGCCTCGAAGCCAGCCTGCACCGCAGCCTCGATACGCTGCGCCTCATCGGAGGTTAAGACCAGCTTGCCTTCAAAACGCGCGGCGCGCTCGAGGTTAGTCTGGGTTGCTATCGACCACACGCCCTGAAGATCGGGCGCGCCGAATTCAGTGCGCGGGGTTAGATAACCGCTCCCCGCAGTTTGCGCCGAGCTCGATACCGCCGAACTGAAGACAAAGACTGCTGTCGCCACAGAGGCTGCGAGCACCATTCGGTTAACTTTCTTCATCTTTGCAGAGCTCCAAACTGAAAATTAAGTGACGTAGGTTTAGATATCACGGGCGATGAGCAGCTTCATGATTTCGTTGCTGCCGCCGTAAATCTTGCCGATGCGACTGTCTGCGTACATCTTAGCAATCGGGTATTCCATCATGTAGCCATAGCCACCGAAGAATTGCAGGCATTCGTCGATAATTTCGCACTGCTTTTGGGTAGTCCACCATTTAGCCATTGCTGCCGTAGTGTCGTCGAGCTTACCTTCGGCGAGTTTCATCGCACAGTCGTCGACGAATATGCGCGCGATTTTAGCCTCGGTAAACCGCTCAGCCAATTTAAACTGAGTATTCTGAAAATCGAGAATGCGCTTACCGAACGCCTTACGCTCTTTCACATAATCTGCCGTTAGCTTTAGCGCTTTTTCCATAGTCGCACAGGCGCCCGCGGCGATGATCACGCGCTCCTGAGGCAGTTGCTCCATAAGCTGAATGAAGCCGCGCCCCTCGGCCGCACCGAGCAGGTTCTCAGCGGGGACTTTGACATTGTCGAAAAACAGCTCCGACGTGTCTTGCGATTTCTGACCTAACTTTTCTAGGTTCCTTCCTCGGCTGAATCCTTCGCATCCTGGCGTTTCTACCATAATCAGCGAAATACCCTTGCCGCCTGCCGCAGGATCGGTTTTCGCCACAACACAGATCAAATCAGCGGACATACCGTTGGTAATAAAGGTCTTCTGACCATTAAGCACGTAATGATCACCGTGTTTAATCGCCGTCGTCGCGATGGACTGAAGATCGGACCCTGTGCCTGGTTCTGTCATAGCAATTGCCGCGACGATTTCGCCACGTGCCATTTTCGGCAGCCAGCGCTGGCGCTGCTCTTCGCTGCCGTAGCCGTGTATATAGTGAGCGACGATGCCAGAATGTACGCTGTTGCCAAATCCGCTTACCCCGGCATGACACATCTCTTCGACCAACACCATCTCATGTTTAAAGTTGCCACCGCCACCGCCGTATTCTTCAGGGATCGACGCACACAAAATGCCGGCCTCTCCCGCGATGGTCCAAGCGTCACGATCGACAATACCCTGTTTCTCCCAACGGTCAGCGTGAGGCACGAATTCTTTGGCTAAGAATTTACGCACCGCGTCCCGCATGATATTCAATTCTTCATCCATCCATGGGGATTCATAGGCTTCAAACATGATTCAGACCTTTGTTAATTCGTGTTTAGATACTTACATATTGCACGCGAGAGAAGCCTAGTGGCTCACCTCGCTCATGCGCTCGATAATCATCGCGTTGGCCGTACCACCGCCTTCACAAATCGCGATAAGGCCATAGCGACCACCGCGACGCTCAAGTTCGTGCACGAGCGTTGTCATGAGTTTAGCGCCGGTGCCACCGAGCGGATGTCCTAATGCCTGCGCACCGCCGTTCACATTGAGTTTGCTTAGGTCTGCACCGACCGCTTTCGCCCACGCTAAAGGAACCGAACCAAACGCTTCGTTAACCTCGTAAAGATCGATATCGTCGATCGAGAGGCCGGCTTTTTCGAGCACTTTGATTGTCGCAGGAATAGGTCCTTCGAGCATGATTACGGGGTCCGAACCTACCACCGCAAGCGAATGAATTTTCGCACGCACCTGCAGCCCGTGCTTTTTCACTGCGCCTTCGTTCGCGATAAGAATCGCCGCTGCGCCATCGCTTATCTGGCTCGCACTGCCGGCAGTAATCACGCCGCCCTCGCGTAGCACATTTAAACCCTGCAGCCCTTCGAGCGACGCCTCAGGACGAATGCCTTCGTCTACTTTATGCACGTCAGCGGTGCCGTCTTCGAGTTTAATATTCAGGGGAACAATTTCTTTTTCGAAATAACCTTTCTGCGTGGCTTCCCACGCTCGCTGATGGCTCGATAGCGCAAACGCATCGAGTTCATCACGCGTGATTTCGTATTTTTCGGCGAGCAACTCAGCGCCATCGAACTGACTAAACTGAATGCCAGGGTATTGAATCTCGAGGCGCTCACCCTTTGGAATGCCGCGCCCGTTAGCGAGTCCATCGCGCACGTTCGATCCCATCTCAACCGTGCTCATGGCTTCGACGCCACCGGAGATAATTACGTCTTGCGTACCAGACATAACCGCCTGCGCGCCGAACTGAATCGCCTGCAATGAAGAGCCGCACTGACGATCAACTGTCGTGCCTGGCACTGCAAGGTCGAGCTTCGATGACATAGAGACATTGCGGCCGAGGTTGCTCGCCTGCGCGCCGATCTGCATGACCACACCAAAGATCACATCATCAACCGCGTCGACAGGAATGCCGGTACGATCGACCAACTCATCGACGACAGCCGCGCCGAGATCGATAGGATGAATTGCGCTAAGGCGGCCTTTTTTCTTGCCGGTTGCGGTGCGCACCGCGCCCACTATGTATGCATCTGCCATGGTGTTTTCCTTCTCTGTGTCTTGTTGAATTTTTGTTGTTTTAGCTCGCTAACTTTAACCGCATTAAGCCGGCATTCTGATGCCCGAATCGAGGCGAATCGTCTCGCCATTGAGGTAACCACAGTTGACGATATGAGCTACTTCTTGGGCGAATTCTGCCGGATTACCTAGTCGCTTCGGAAACTGCGTAATCGCAATGAGTGGTTCACGAACCGCGTCTGGAGCGCCCGCCATCATCGGCGTTTCGAATACGCCCGGGGCGATAGTCATGATACGCACGCCGCGTTTCGAGAGATCGCGCGCGATGGGTAGCGTCATCGACACAATACCGCCTTTAGATGCCGCATAACCTGCCTGACCAGTCTGACCGTCGAAAGCCGCAACGGAGGCGACATTCACTATCACCCCGCGCTCTCCATCGGCGGTAACAGGCTCATTAACCTGCATGACCTCCGCACAGAGGCGCAGTACATTAAAAGTGCCTACCAAATTAACGCGCACGATATGCTCGAATTTGGCGAGCGGCATTGGCCCGTCTTTACCAACAGTGCGGGCCGCACCGCCAATGCCCGCTGCGTTGACGTTCACATGAATAGTGCCAAATTTCTCTTTCGCTATAGCGATCGCTTCGCTTACGCCAACCTCATCGGCAACATCACCCGCATGCCAGGCGACAGCAGGGCCTAGGCTCGCCGCTGCCGCTTCGAGCGCATCAGCGCGCAGATCGTAGAGCATGACATTGGCGCCGGCGGCGATGAAATTTTTAGCAGTCGCAAGGCCTAAGCCTGATGCGCCACCGGTGATGAAGGCAGTCTTGTTCTTAAGATCCATAGGGCTATTTTCTCTGCTTTGATTGACGTCTAGTGCCAAAAGAATAGTGCATCCCCGCAAAAAGGGGAACCATTAAGGCAACGCGCAAACCAGCGCGTTAAATCTATCGCTAGATCGGCCTCTAGGGGTATCAAACCGGCTCACGCATAGCCTATTATCAAGGCGGTGTAGTTTGACCCAGCTGCCCGCTCTGGTCAGGCAACTCACCGGATCGATCCAGCGATGATTCAGGCAACAACCCAGAAAACAAAGAATGACAGAACAATAAGACGCACGGCGCAGGAGTAACTATGGGACCGCTCAAGGGTATTAAAGTAATCGAAATGGCAGGTATTGGGCCGGGGCCTTTCTGCGCGATGATGCTATCGGATATGGGCGCCGAGGTCATACGCGTTGACCGGCTGGCGCATAAAGGCAGCGGCCATAAAGCGAATGTCCTCAATCGCGGTCGGCGGTCAATTGCCGTAGACCTCAAGAATCCAGAGGGTGTTGCTACTGTGCAGCGCTTAATAGACGGTGCCGACGTGGTCATAGAAGGCTTTCGCCCAGGCGTAATGGAACGTCTCGGACTTGGTCCCGACGCCTGTCTCAAACGCAATTCGCGACTCGTTTTCGGTCGCATGACCGGCTGGGGTCAAGACGGCCCGTTAGCATTGGCCGCTGGCCACGATATTAATTACATTTCGATAGGTGGCGCGCTCGGCGCGATGGGGTATGCCGACAGACCCCCAGCTCCGCCCCTTAACCTAGTTGGTGATTTTGGTGGCGGCGCCATGTATCTCCTTGCGGGCGTGCTCGCCGCGCTTGTGGAACGCGGCACCTCAGGCAAAGGGCAGGTGATCGATGCTGCGATGACCGATGGCACAGCCAGCTTGCTCAGCCCCTTTTACGGCATGATGGCGATGGGCATGTGGACCAAGGAGCGCATGGACAATCGCCTTGATGGCGGCGCTCACTACTATGGCAGCTACGCCTGCGCCGACGGTAAATTTATTAGCATTGGCTCTATCGAGCCTCAGTTCTATGCGCTACTTCTCGAACTATGTGAAATCGACGACCCAGAGTTCGCCAAACAGAACGACAAACAGCATTGGGCAAGCCTGCGAGGCAAGCTCGAGGCACTATTTATCACGCAGCCTCGCGTCCACTGGTGTGCTTTGCTCGAAGGCACCGATGTTTGCTTTGCGCCTGTGCTCGACCTGCAAGAAGCACCCACGCATCCACATAATGTCGCGCGCCAGAGCTTCGTTGAAATCGACGGCGTCACGCAGCCGGCACCGGCGCCACGCTTTAGCCGTACGCCTTCATCTGTGCAAGCGCCGGCAGCCATCGCAGGCGAACACAGTGAAGCAATACTTAACGACTGGGGATTTAACAGCAGCGAAATCTCCGCTCTCAAGCAAGGTGGGGCTATTTAGCGCTCATTCGACTTAAGCTCATGTAATCGGCGAGAATACCTCTTGCTCTATTTTCTCATTCTCTAAGACCATAGGACGCGCTCATGAAGTTCAACACGTTACTCTGGGAAGTCGATGCTGGCATCCTCACCCTCACGCTCAATCGCCCCGATCAGATGAATTCTTTTACCGTTGAGATGGCGAACGAACTCATCGCCGCATTCGGCGCTGCGAGCGAAGACGATAGCGTCCGCGCAATAGTCGTCACCGGCGCTGGAAGGGCATTCTGCGCAGGCATGGACTTATCCCGTGCGGGCAATGTGTTCGGCCTGCAAGAGACGCTCGAGCCGACGATGGATGATATGCGCAACAGACTAGACGACCCCGAAATAGAAGCTGGCGTTCGCGACACCGGCGGCCAAGTAGTCCTCGCAATCTACGACTGCAAAAAGCCCGTGATCGCTGCGATTAACGGTGCCGCGGTCGGCATAGGCGCGACGATGACTTTGGCAATGGATATTCGAGTGGTGTGCGAACGCACGAAAGTCGGCTTTGTGTTCAACAAAATCGGTATCACGCCCGAAGCCTGCTCGTCGTGGTTTCTCCCGCGCATTGTGAACATGGGTACTGCGCTGGAGTGGGTGTATAGCGGCGATTTGATCGAGGCTTCAGAACTCAAGGAACGAGGCTTCGCCAATCATGTAGAGACGAGCGAAACGCTCCTCGAGCGCGCGTATTCGATCGCACGCCGAATAACCCAGCACAGCCCTGTCGCCATCGCCCTGAGTCGGCAGATGATGTACCGAAATGCAGCAGCAGCCCATCCAATTGAAGCGCATCGGGTTGACTCGCTCGCGGTTTTCTACGCGAGTCAGACAAGCGGGAAAGAAGGCGTAGCGGCTTTTCTTGAAAAACGCGCAGCGAATTACACCGATAAAGCGTCGACCGATATGCCTGGGTTCTATCCTTGGTGGTAGTCGCATCCAAGCAAGTCGCAGACGAAAAAATATGACAAGTAAAGCGAGCAAAATAATGAATAATGCTAATCAACCCGCCTTTCAGGCACTCTGCGAGACCACCGGCCGCGTGATGCTCGGCCTGTATTTTCTATTGCCTGGTGGCATTATGAAAATGGTTAACTATCAGGGCACGGCCGACTATATGGCGAGTCACGGGATGACTTTTATCCCTTTCTTTTTGATTCTGACGATCATCATCCAGACCGGCGGCGGGCTTGCGATGATTGCCGGCTATCAGACTAAATTCGCTGCGTTTTTGCTCGCCGGACTTACGCTCGTGATCAATGCAGTGATGCATGACTTTTGGACACTGCCGGCAGGTGAACTGCAAACGGCGCACGAAACCCAGAACTTTGTAAAAAATCTAGGCATCGTCGCCGGCCTCCTCGTCGTATCGGGTTTAGGCGCAGGGCGCTGGAGCCTTGATTCTCGACGTTAAGCCCCCACTAAAATGCAAGATGCAGTTTTTGTATTGGCTGCGTTTTGCGTTTAAAGTAAGGGCCGTAAAAGTTAACCGAAGTATTATGAGGAGAACCCGCGATGATCATGGTGCAATCTACCTTCTTTCTAGTCGACGAGACCAAAGAGGACGCCCTCGACTTAATGCGCGTAATGGTGGGCAATTCGCGCAAAGAAGACGGCTGCGTAAGCTATGAGTATTTCGCCGGTGTCACCGAAACCAATCAGGTTGTGCTTCTGCAAGAATGGACCGACGCCGAGTGTCTGCAAGGGCATTATCAGAGTTCACACATGGAAGAATTTCTGTCCAAACTAGGCCTCTATCTCGAAAGCGAGGTGATCACTCGTACCTACGCGTCGCCCGACGAACCCGTCGCTCAGCGCGCCGATGCCCGTGACGAAGCCGAGCGCAAGCGCACTGCTGCCGCGAAGGCGCCGCAGACAATTCACTAACAAACCTCTTACACTACTCACCCTAAGCCGAGCCCCTGCCCTATGTTCTACACTCAATTAGCGGGGCAGCGCGCTCCTGTCAGCGCGACCGATTCTGCACGACTCATCAAATGGCGCCTCTCGACCTTCTGGGTCATGCTCATTGGCTACATTGGGTATTACATCTGCCGCGGCAACCTGTCGGCTGCGTTCCCATTACTCGAGCAGGAATTCGGGTATTCGAACACACAGCTTGGCCTTATCGTCTCGCTATCGGAAATCGCCTACGCCGTCGGCAAATTTATTAACGGGCCTTTGGCAGACCGCATCGGCGGCCGC